>NZ_JBHMCF010000052.1:0-121196 GCF_042428605.1 Nonomuraea salmonea | reverse complement strand
ACAGATTCACTCAACCACACTGCGGCATCACGGGCATGAACTCTCGAATCGCCCTCTGAGGGCGGTCTCCTCACCGGCCACGTAGGAGCCGGAACCCTCGACCACCTCGATGTCAAGATCGACGTCTGTGCCGTGGACGCGCCGTCCCAGATGGCCGTCGGCACGGGCCCGCTCGACCGCCATCCGCATGGTGGCCAGCGCGCGCGGGTACTCCGACCGGACCAGGACCACGCCGCGGCCGCCCCCGCAGGCGAAGCAGGCCAGCGCCAGCCCCTCCAGCACCCGCCCCGGATCCGCCTCCATCAGCAGCCGGTCGGCGTAGGAGCCCGGATCACCCTCGTCGCCGTTGGCGACCACCACCGTGCCGGGCGAGCGTCCGGCGGCGGCCCACTTGGCGGCCACGGGGAACCCGGCCCCGCCGCGCCCGCGCAGCCCGGAGGCCGCCACCTCGCCGAGAACCTGCTCAGGAGTCCCGGCGCGCAGAACGGCGGGCCACGCCCGCCAGGCGTCCCGGTCCTCGACGACGCCCGCCAGTACGACGGGAGCGCCGGTGGCGTCGGCGGCGGGGATCGGCGGATCGCAGGGGAGCGCCTGGCCGGTGAGCTGGTCGGCGAGCGTCGGCCCCGTGCACGGCGTATCACCGTCGAGGCAGGCGGGGCCGGCGTAGCAGTAGCCGAGGCACCGGACGCCTTGCAGGGAGACCTCCCCGTCCGTGGTGACGTGATCGGTGGCGACGTCCAGCGCCTGTTCGACCTCGCTGACGTGCCCGCCCGCCCGAGCGGCGAAGCAGGCCGCCGCGGTGCAGACCCGTACGTGCCGTCGGCCGTGCGGGGCGGCCAGGTCGGCGTAGAAGGTGGCCGGCCCGAGCGCCGAGGCCGCGGGCAGCCCGAACCGCGAGGCCGTTTCGGGAGCCCACGTCTCGACGGGTGCGTGCCCGGCCGCGGCTTCCTCGGTGAGGGCGTCGAGCAGTCGGACCCCGGGACGGCCGCGACGGTCCGCCAGGGCGCGGAACGCGTCGAACCGGCTGTGAGTACCCACGTTCCTCTACATGCACCCTTGGTCCTGGCCGCCACACTCCTGGGAGGGTCAGACTTGGGCAAGGGACCGTCCACGGTCGTGCTGAGTGGTTCTGGTTACCCGTGTCTTGATGTTGGCTTCCAGAAGGTGAAGGTCGAGGACCTACGGAAGGCGGGGGGAGGGTGATGCGCGAACCGACCGTGGCCGGCGTCCATGTCTCGACGACACCAGAGTCGGGACGAAAGACGGTGATCGGGGGCCGATGGCCCCGTACATGACTCCCCGCCACCGGCGGGGACGGCCGATGGCGAGGAAGACACGCAGTCAGACCTGCGGTGGTACGTCCTGCTCGTCCTGCGGGTGGCGTTCGACCTGGATGGACCACTCGGCGGCGGCCCCGGCCATCGCGGCCACGGCCGTGACGACGGGAGCGGCGATCAACGCCACCACGCCGACCGTGACGGGGACCTCCATCACCGTGTGACCGTGCGAGTCCTTGACGATGATCCTGCGAACGTTGCCCTCGTGGATCAGGGTCTTGACCTGGTCCGCGAGTTCGCTGCCGTGGACCTTGGCCTCTTCCGGGGCCACTGCCATCTCGCTGCTCCTCATCTTCGGCTTCTGCCAGCATCCCGGCGGTGGGGGCGTGGGAGCAGAGGCCAAGGTCCTATGGCGACAGGGCCGGACGGTTCCACTCCCGCGCACGCGACATGCGGGTGAACCCGTCCCCGAGCCGGGGCCGCCTCCTGCTCGGGACGGGCGGTGACGGACGTGCTGTGGTCAGGCGCCGCCCCACATGGGGATCTCGACGATGTCGTCGTGCTTCCAGACGAGGTTGTTCCGGACGGCCACGACACCGTCGATGTTCTCGGTCAGGCTGACGGTGGTGAGGGCCTGGCTGTGCTCGGTCAGCGTCCCGGACAGGGTGACGACTCCGTCGGCGACCGTGATGTCCAGGCCGGCGGCGTCGGATCCGAGGACCTCCCGTGCCTCGCGTTCGATCTCGGGGTCGGGGCGGAGGAAGACCTTGAGCAGGTCGCGGCGGCTGACGATGCCGGTCAGGCGGCCGCCCGCGTCCACCACCAGCAGGCGCTTGACGCCGTGGCGGTCCATCAGCCGCGCGGCCGACACCACCGCCGCGTCCGGCGTCGTGACGTGGGCGGGAGCGGTCATCAGCTCACCGGCGGTCTCGCCGAGCGACTTGCGGCGGCCGCTGCCCTCACTGCCCGCGGCGTGGCGGAGGCGGGCGCGCAGCGGCGGACGGTAGTCGTCGCCGTAGTAGCGCTCCTTGAACTCCTCCTTGGCCAGCAGGTCGGCCTCAGAGACGACGCCCAGGACGTGGTTGTCGTCGTCGAGCACGGGCAGGCCGCTGACCCCCTTGCTGATCATCAGCTCGGCGACGGTGTGGAAGGAGGCCTTCTGGTTGACAGCGACCACTTCGGTGGTCATCACGTTCTCGACGGCCGGTCTCATGGCGATCTCCTGACATGCCTGACCCGGACGATTCCGGGCACCGTACGGGCGAGCACGTCGGCGATGCGGTCGGCATGCTCATGGGGTGGCCCGCTCAGCTCGGCCACGCCGTCGTGGACGGCGACGTCCCAGCTCGGGCCGAAGGGGTACTGCTCGCGCAGCGCCGCCGTCACCTCCTGGCGCAGATCCTCGCCCGGACGGGCGAGCATGGCGATCAGGTCGCGGCGGCTGACCATGCCGGCGATCCGCCCGCCGTTCACGACCGGCAGGCTCTTGACCCGTTTGCCGACCATGAGGTCGATGGCGACGGTGACGTCGGTGGTCTCGGTGACGGTGACGACGTCGCGGGTCATGACCTCCATGACCCGGCAGGGGAGCGGTTCGGAGGCGTGGGCGTCCGGGCGGACGGTGGCGCGAGGATCGGGCTCGAACTCCCCGCGCAGCAGATCCAGTTCGCTGACCACGCCGACCAGCCGTTCGTCCTCGTCGACGACGGGGGCGGCGGTGATGTCCTGGCCGTGCAGGACCCGGATGGCCCGCCGTACCGGATCGGTACGGCGGACGGTGACGGCCGGGCTGCTCATGACCTCGCGGACCAGCATCGTTATCGGGCCTCCCACGTGGAGTCATCGGTCTTCCAGGTGAGCTTGTCGACGACGTCGACCACGCCGTTGACCCGGCCGGTCATGCGGACGGCGATGCCCGCCTCGGTACGGCGGTCCATCCAGCCCGACAGCGTCACGATCCCCTGTCGTACCTCCACCCGCACGCCGGAGGTGTCCACCCACAACTTCTGGTCGAGGATCTCGTCGCGTACCACGGCGGCGATCTCCTCGTCCGGGCGCAGGAACAGCTTGACCAGGTCGCGGCGGCTGACGATGCCCTGGAGACGTCCGTCACGGTCGACCACGGCGAGCCGCTTGACGTCGTGGGCGTCCATGAGACGGGCGGCCGAGACCGCGGACGCCTGGGGGGAGACGGTGATCGCGGGACTGGTCATCAGCTCGGCAGCGGTGTCGCCGGCGGCCTTCTGACGGCCCTTCGGGCGGCGTAGCCGGGCGCGCAGCGGAGGCTGGTAGCCCTCGCGGTAGAACAGCTCACGGAACTCCTCCTTGCGCAGCAGGTCGGCCTCGGACACCACACCGACCACGTGCTCCTCGCCGTCGACGACGGGGACGGCACTGATGCCGCCGGTGATGAGCGCTTCGGCGATGTCCCTGAACGGGGTGGCGGGGGTGACGGACACGATCTTGCCGGTCATCACGTCTGCGACGGTCATCTTCATGGGGGGCGGCTCCTTCCGTGAGCTTCGTTCCTGCCCTCATCACAACTCCGGCCGAGCCGGGCAAGTAGGGCCGGAAGTCCCGAGCGGGCGCCGCCGTAGGTCATCGCAGGCGGCGGAGCAGCGCGGTGGGCGGAGCCTGGGCGGGGGCGACCCTGATGCGGGCGTCCACGGTGGTCGCGCCGCCGGTGGTGACGATGACCGGGTTGAGGTCGAGCTCGGCGACCTGGGGCAGGTCTTCGAGCAGCCGGCCGATCCTGATCAGCTGGTCTTCGAGGCTCTTGACGTCCACGGCAGGTGAGCCGCGGTAGCCGTGCAGCAGGGGCGCGCAGCGCAGTTCGTCGAGCATGCCGGCGGGGTCGGTGACCGGCGGGACGCGGAAGGCGCGGTCGGCCAGGAGGTCGGCCGTCACGCCGCCCATGCCGGCCATGACGAGGGGCCCGAAGACCGGGTAGTTGACACCGCCGACGATCATCTCCACCCCGGCGGGCAGCATGGGTTGGACGATCGCGCCCGTCATCGCCGGCCCGATGCGCTCCGACATCTCGTGATAAGCGTGGCGAAGCTCGTCCTCGGTCCGCAGGTCGAGCCGTACCCCGCCGACATCGCTCTTGTGCACCGGGCCGACGGCCTTGAGCACGACGGGGAAACCGACCCGGGCCGCCGCTCGTGCGGCCTCGTCGGGGCCGCACGCCTCGGCCGACTCCGTGAGGGTGACGCCGTAGCAGCTCAGCAGCCGGGCGGTGGCCTCGGGGGAGAGCCAGCCGCCCTGCGGGTGCGCCTCCAGCGCGGCCGCGACGACCTGCCGTCCCGCCTCCCTGTCCACCGGTACGGGGATCGCCACGGGCTCGGGCGTCCGGCGCCACTCGGCGTACCTCACGGCACGGGCGAGGGCCTGGACGGCCTGCTCCGGGAAGGCGTAACTGGGCACCCGGCCGCCGATCAGCCCGTCGTGCCCGACGACGCAGGCCAGGACGGTCTTGCCCGCCTCCTTGGCCGCTTCGGCGATGGCCCGGCGGGTCTCCTCCAGCCCGGATCCGAATGGCGGAGTATAGACGACCAGGACGGCGTCCACGTCGGGCACGGCGGCCACCGCCCGTACGGCGGAGCCGAGCTCGGCTGCGGTGGCATCGGCGGTCAGGTCGACGGGGTTGCCCAGGGCGGCCGCGGCGCGCGCGTGCAGCAGCCCGGACGGAAGCTCGGGGACGGTCAGGCCCCGGCGCTCGCAGGCGTCGGCGGCCATGGCCTCAGGGCCGCCGGAGTTGCCGACAACGGCGACCCGGGATCCCCGGGGTAGCGGCTGGAAGGCCAGGAGCCGGGCGGTGTCGATCAGTTCAGGCACGCTGTCGAGCCGGATGACGCCGGCGGCGCGGACCAGGGCGTCCACGGCCACGTCAGGGGTGGCCGCGGCGGCGGTGTGGGAGCGCACGGCGCGGCCCCCGGCCTCGCCGCGGCCGCTCTTGACCAGCAGCACCGGTTTGCGCGCTCCGACCCGGCGGGCGATCCGGACGAACTTGCGCGGGTTGCCGAACGACTCCAGGTACAGGGCGATCACGTCGGTGTGCGGGTCGTCCTCCCAGCATTGCAGGAGGTCGTTGCTGCTGACGTCGGCCTTGTTGCCGACCGAGACGAACATGGAGACGTCCAGCCGCTGCAGCAGCGCCGCCGCGATGGCGCCGGACTGCGACATCAGCGCGACGCGGCCCTGCACGGGGTGGTGGGGCAGGAAGCTGGCGTTCAGGTGGGCCGCGGTGTTGACGATGCCCAGGCAGTTCGGGCCGATGAGCCGCATCCCGGCAGAACGGCAGACGTGCAGCAGCTCCGACTCCGTGCCGGGCTGTCCGGTCTCGGCGAACCCCGAGGTCAGCACCACCAGTCCGGCGACGCCCGCCTTCGCGCAGTCGCGTGCCACCTCCAGCACGCGCGCGGCGGGCACCGCCACGACCGCCAGGTCCACGCCTTCCGGGACCCTGTCGTGGCAGGCGAGCCCGGCCACCTCGGCGGCGTGGGGGTTGACCGGGTGGATCGGGCCGGGGAAACCGCCGTCGATGAGGTTGCGCAGCACCTTGTGGCCGACGGCGTGCTCGTTCCGGCTCGCGCCGATCACCGCCACCGAGCGAGGCGCGAGCACCCGTGCGAGGGAGGCGCAGCCGGCCTGGTGATCGCGGGACTCGACGCCGGCCCACAGCTCTGACGTGGGCTCGGCGGAGATGCGGAGGTGCAGGGTGCCGCCTTCGGTGTGCTGGGTGACGTCCAGCCCGAGGTCGCGCAGCACCTTGATCATGGTGCGGTTCTCCGCCAGCACGTCGGCCTCCAGTTCGCGGACGCCGTGCGCGGCGGCGTCCAGGGCGATGTGCTCCAGCAGCAGCGTGCCGAGGCCGTGCCCGTGCGCGGCGTCGTCGATGAGGATGCCCAGGTCGGCCCGGTGCTCGTCGAGAGGGATGTACTCGGCGACCCCGACCAGCCGGTCGCGCATCGCGGCCACCAGCGCGTGGCCTTGGTATTTGTCGCTCGTCACACGGTCCATGTAGGCATGGGCGGTGCTGCGGCCCCCGGTGAAGAAACGCAGGTAGGCCGAGCGTTCGGAGGAACGGTCCACCAGCTCGTGCAGGGCGTCGCGGTCGGTGGGCAGCAAGGGGCGCACGTGGGCGATGCCGCCGTCGCGCAGCAGCACGTCGTATCCCTCGGGCATGGCGGGTCTCCCGTCCGTGGTCCTTCCCTCAGCTTGTCCGGACGGAGGCCATCGCAAGCAGGGCCGAAAGTCACCGCGCGAAGAGGACGTCCGCCTCTCCTGGCCCGAACGTGCCGGGCGTGTGCTGGACAGGTGGGATCGGGACCCCACAGAAGGAGGACGCGATGAGCCTGCCAGAGCGGAGAGACGTCAGACTTCCGTTCCCGGAGCTGATGGAATGGCTGGAGCAGCCCATGTTCGGGTTCCGGCCGTTCGGACAGATTCTCCGGGTCGAGGACCACATCGCCGATGGGCGGTACGTCCTGCGCGCCGAGCTGCCCGGGATCGACCCCGACAAGGACGTCGAGATCATCATCGACGACCGTGTCCTGCACATCCGGGCGGAGAAGACCCGCAGGACCGCCGAGCCGCACCGCTCCGAGTTCGCCTACGGGGCGCTCGCGCGGACGGTGACTCTGCCCGCCGCGGCCAAGACCGACGACGTCAAGGCCACCTACGTGAACGGGGTCCTCGAGGTCAGCATCGGACTGGCCGAGGAGAAGAAGGCGGAGGGCCGGCGGATCACCGTCGAGCACTGAGGCCTGGTAGGAGCGGGCGGGAGGTGCCACGAAGCCTCCCGCTCGCTTCCGTGCGCGGGAGCCGAAGGTCCCGTCCCGTGGGTCGAGGACGGCTCGATCACCGACCTGTCCGCGCAGCTCGCCAGGCCGGTCACCGCGCAGGAGGTGGACGACGCCTTCGCCGCGGCCGCCGAGGACGAACTGCACGGCATCCTGCGCTACAGCACCGCCCCGCTCGTCTCCCGCGACATCGTCGGCGACGCGTCCTCCTGCGTGTTCGACTCCCCGCTCACCCAGGCGAGCGGCGACCTGGTCAAGGTCTTCGGCTGGTACGACAACGAGTGGGGCTACGCCAACCGCCTGGTCGAGATGGCCCAGCGGATAGCCTGAGCCACGCCCGCAGGACGGCCTGACGGGGGCCTGCGGGCCGGACGTCCCTGGGATAGGTGCCCAAGGCCCCTGACCGGCGTCCGGATCGGCGGTGCCAGTGGCGCGCATGACCAACATGTCCAAGACGAGGCCAGGGCTCACCACGGCCGAGACGGCGGCGCGGCTCGCCGCGGACGGGCCGAACGAGCTGGCGCGGGCTCGGCGTACCCATCCGCTCGTGCTGCTGCTACGGCAGCTGGTGCACTTGTTCGCTGGCCGAGGTGCACGCGGCGGCCGAGCCCGCTCTCGGTCCAGCTCGGCAAGGCCGTGAAGATCGTCGCGGGCATCGCGCTGGCCGTGGGCGCCGCCTTCTTCGGCCTGGCGCTGATGCTCGGCATGGAAGCGAGCCAGGGGTTCCTGTTCGCGCTGGGCGTCACCGTGGCGCTGGTCCCGGAGGGACTGCTGCCCACGGTCACGTTGTCGCTGGCCCGCGCCGCCCAGCGGATGGCCGCCCGCAACGCCCTGGTACGCCATCTGGAGGCGGTCGAGACACTGGGGTCGGCCACGTTCATCTGCACGGAGGGGTTCTCGGCCCGGCCCTGGCAGTGGCGGAGATGGCGGCCTTCGCCGGAGTCCTCCTGCTGGGCGGCTGGCATCCGGGTAGCGCGCCGGCGGTCGGCCTGCTCGCCGCCGCTTCCGGCACCGCGTTCGCCGCCGTCGTGCTCGGGCAGTTCGCCAACGCCTTCGTCTGCCGCAGCGAGTCCCGCTGGATCGGCCGGCGGCTGGGCGCTGGCGGCGATGGCGATTCCTGCCACGGTCGCGGCCGACACCACCTACAAGGCATGGCGGGCGTTCGCCTTTCAGGACACGGTCGCCGGAGGGCCGGAAGCGTGAGGACCAAGGTCCTCCGCGGCGACGGTCGTACGGCACTGCCGACGAATCCCCCGAAACGGTGTGATGAAGACGCGCAAGAGGACGACGAACCACCACCGAAAGGGGCCGTCATGGCCACCACGATCGACAGGCCCGTCACCCACACGGGCGCCACCACCGCCGCCGGACGCCGTCCGGTCGAGTACGTCTGGGCCGCCGCCCGGATCGCGATCGGCTGGGTGTTCCTGTGGGCGTTCCTGGACAAGACGTTCGGCTGGGGGTTCGCGACCCCGGCGAACAAGGCGTGGATCGTGGGCGGCAGCCCGA
Organism: Nonomuraea salmonea; assembly: GCF_042428605.1. Lineage (NCBI taxonomy): Bacteria > Bacillati > Actinomycetota > Actinomycetes > Streptosporangiales > Streptosporangiaceae > Nonomuraea > Nonomuraea salmonea. The sequence goes on along the minus strand of NZ_JBHMCF010000052.1, from coordinate 112,606 downwards.
CGACCGGCTTCCTCAAGGGCACCGGCGAGAACGCGCTCGGCGGCCTGTTCTCGAACCTGGCCGGTCAGGTGTGGGTGGACTGGCTGTTCATGGCCGGCCTGCTCGGTATCGGCCTGGCCCTGGTCCTGGGCGTCGGCACCCGGATCGCCGCGATCACTGGCACGCTCATGCTGACCCTGATGTGGGCCGCCGAGCTTCCGCTGGCCAACAACCCCTTCCTGGACGAGCACATCATCTACGCGATCGTCCTGATCGGCCTGGCCCTGGCAGGCGCGGGCACCGTCTTCGGCCTGGGCAACCTGCCGATCGTGCGCCGCAACGCCTGGCTGAAGTAGTGCGCACCAGGACACGCCCGCCCCTCAGCACCACGGGGCGGGCGTTTCGCTGTGCGCCCGGGCGGACACGCACGACAAGGACGAAGGTCTGTCGCATCCATGCCGTAGGCCTCCTGAGACGGGCGGGCGGCGCTGCTGTGCTGGGGGCGTCGACGACTTCGCCGTCAAGCTGCGCATCGTCCGCTTCCTGCGCACCCCGGAGTACGACCAGCTCTTCTCCGGCGACCCCACCTGGGTCACCGAGTCGATCGGCGGCATCGGCGAGGACGGCCGCCCGCTGGTGACCCGCACCAGCTTCCGTTACCTCCAGACACCGCCGCCCCCCGTCGGCAGGCAGATGCAGTTCTTCGGCGCCCGCGTCAACCTGGCCAAGGCCCTGCTGTACGCGATCACGGCGGCCGTGACGAGCTCACCGGCGAACAGGTCGGTCCCGCCTGCCCGCCGCTGACCGGCGAGTACCTGGACCACGAGCAGGGCAAGCGCACCATGTGCCGGCGCGCAGCCTCAACACCCGGTGGTGAGGTGGCGATCGCCCACCGCGCGTTCACGCCTCCTGGCGGGGCTTGGGGGAGGGGTGCAGGATGCGGTCGAGGCGGGCGGCGGCGTAGCCGAGCGTGGAAAGCGCCAGGACGATCAGTAGGTCGCCCGGGGCCAGCGGTTCGGTGCCGAGAAGCTCGCGCAGCGGCGGCAGGTAGAGCCCGGCCAGTTGCAGGACGAGTGCGCCGGCCACGGCGAGCAGCAGCATCGGGTTGGCCAGGGTACGCGGCCGGGTTCGGGTGCCGAGTGCCACGCCGAGTTGGGTGGCGCCGAGGGCGAAGAAGGCCATGCTCTGCCAGGGCCGTCCGGTCAGCGACGCCCAGACCGCGACGCCCAGGGTGACGGCCGTGAGGATGACGGCGATGCGGAGGACCCGCTGCCACAGTCCCGCGCCCATGATGCTCTGGCCGGGTGGCCGCGGCGGTTGCGACATCGTTCCCGGTACGGTCGGCTCGCCGCCCAGTGCCACGCCGGGCAGGCCGTGGGTGAGCAGGTTGATCCACAGGATCTGGGCGGGCAGCAGGGGGAGCGGAAGCCCGACGAACGGGCCCAGGACCATCACGGCGATCTCGGCCGCGCCGCCTGACAGGCCGTAGACGAGGAACCGGCGGATGTTGGCGTAGACCCGGCGGCCCTCCTCGACGGCTGCGACGACGGTGTCCAGGTTGTCGTCGGCGAGCACGAGGTCGGCGGCCTGACGGGCGACCTCTGTGCCGCGCCTGCCCATGGCCACGCCGATGTCGGAGCGGCGCAGCGCGGGGCCGTCGTTGACGCCGTCGCCGGTCATGGCGAGGACTTCGCCCTGGTCGCGCAGGCTCTGGATGATGTCGAGCTTCTGCTCGGGGGTGGCTCGCGCGTACACGGCGGCCGGGGCGGCGTCGAACGCGCCGGGCTCGCGGCAGTCGACGACCCGGTCTCCGGCGTCGATGATGCCGAGGTCGGCGGCGACGGCGCGGGCGGTGCCCGGATGGTCGCCGGTGATGAGGACGGGCCTGATACCGGCCTTCTTGCAGTCGGCCACGGCCGCGGCGGCGGCCTCACGTGGCGGGTCCAGGATCGCGATCAGGCCGAGCAGCGACAACCCGCCCTCCCGTACGGGGTCGGGCACGGCATCGAGGTCGGCGTTCGCGACCGCCAGGACGCGGTAACCGTCCCGGGCGTACCGGTCGGCGCGTTGGGCGGCACGGGTCAGGAGGGCCGGGTCGTCGGTGAGCACGTCCGGGTGGAGCAGTGCCTCCGGAGCACCCTTGCAGATCACGCGGACGCCTCCGCCGGGCAGGAGATGCACGGTGCTCATTCGCTTGCGGTCGCTGTCGAAGGGCAGCTCCGCGACTCTGGGGAAGTCCGCGTGGAGGTCCGTACGGTCGAGGCCGAGCTTGCCTGCGGCGGCGAGCAAGGCCGCCTCGGTCGGGTCGCCGAGCTCCGTCCACTCCTCGTCCGGAGCCCGGGGCGGGCACAGCCGGGCGTCGTTGCAGAGCAGCGCGGCGGTCAGCAGCGCGTCCAGCTCGTGCGGATCCTGGGCGCCGATGATCTCGCCGTCGGGAGCGTAGCCCGAACCGGTGGCCGTGGCCTCGCCCGCCGGGGTCCACAGGTGGCGGGCGACCATGCGGCCCTCGGTGAGGGTGCCCGTCTTGTCGGTGGCGAGCACGGTGACCGAGCCCAGCGTCTCGACGGCGGGCAGGTTGCGTACGAGGGCGTCGCGGGCGGCCATCCGGCGAGCGCCGAGGGCCAGGCTCAACGTCACGACCGCGGGCAGCGACTCGGGCACGGCGGCCACCACCAGGCTGATCGCGGTCACGACCATGAGTTCGACCGGCTGGCCGCGTACCAGGCCCAGCGCCAGCACCAGCGCGGACAGCAGCACCGCGACACCGGCCAGCAGCCGTCCGACCCCGACCAGGCGGCGCTGCAGCGGCGTGAGCCCGGCGCCCTTGACCATGAGGGAGGCGATGCGGCCGCTCGCGCTCGCCGCGCCGGTCGCGGTCACGGCCGCCCGGCCCCTGCCGCGCACCACGACGGTGCCGGAGGAGATCGGCGCGCCGGAACCCTTGTCCACGGGCACCGACTCGCCCGTCAGCGCCGATTCGTCGACCAGCAGCGCGGCCGACTCCACCACCTCGGCGTCGGCCGGGACGATGTCCCCTTCGGCGAGGATCAGCAGATCCCCGGCCACGACGTCGCCCGCCGGGATCTGCCGCTGGTGGCCGTCGCGTACGACACGGGTCTCGGGAGTGGCGAGCTCGCTCAGGGCCGTGATGGCACGGTCGGCGCGCACCTCCTGCGCCACGCCGACCGCCGTGTTGACCACGATCACCAGCGCGATCACGGCGGCGTCCGTCCAGTCGCCGGTGGTGATCGTCAGTACCGCCGCGACGAGCAGGACGATCATGAGCGGGTCGCGGAGCTGCGCGGCCACCCGCCGCCACAAGGGGGTCGGTGGCTTGCGCGGGAGCAGGTTGGGCCCGTCGCGTTCCAGGCGCAGGGCCGCCTCCGCCGACGACAGGCCGGAAGGCGAGGGCGTCACGTCGGTGTCCTTCCTGCCTTCTCGATGTTCGTCCGTCATGTCTAGTGTCGGCGCACGTCGGGGGCGTAAACCCGGTGTTCACGGCGGTCAGCGGGATGGCAGGTGCGTCAGCCGGTCCAGGTACTCCTCCGTCGAGATCTCCCCGCGCGCGTAACGTTCGGCGAGCAGGTCGCGGGCCCGGTCGACACGGACGGGGACCAGGCGCGCGGGGGACGCGGCGCGGATGACGAGCCAGCAGGCCGACGCGAGAAGGGCGACCCACAGGAGCAGCACCACGCCTCCGCCCAGCCAGCCGACGCCGCCTCCCATGTGGGGCATCAGGTCCATGTTCATGCGAACCTCCTTGCCTCCAGCGTCCAGCGGCCCGGCCGTACGAGGTCAGGGGCGAAAGTCACACCTGACGGGCCTTTCGGCCATGCGCCCGCACCCATGGCGGCGCGAGCCTGAGAGGGAGACCAGAAGGGAGGAACGGGCGATGAGGCTGACATGGATAGACGCGGCGGCGACGGTGACGACGGGCGTGATCACCGCCGTCTACGTCGCGTTCCTGCAGCAGGCCGACATCCTCGTTCTCGGCAGCGTGCGCGGAGACATCACCGTGATCCTGGTGCTCGGCGCGGTGCCGGCGGTTGCGCCTTGAGCAGGAGCGACCTGTACGACGGGTCGGGGACCACGGTCAAGAAGGTCTTCGTGACGGTCGCGACCACGCTCGGTGTCGCGGCGCTCGCGGCGGCGGTCGCCCTGGTCGGGGACAGCGGGGCCGCGCTGGGCGTGTTCTTCTTCGCTACAGCCGCGTTGTGGCTGATCGCGACGCTGAGGCACGCGTTCACGGTGGCGCCAGAGCCGGTGCCTGACCGCGACACGCATGAAGTGATCAGGTAGGCCCGGACGCGCCTCCTTCCGCCGGCCTCAATCGGCGGAAGGAGGCGTTTGGGCAGCGAGTGCCCGCGCCACCCGCCGTGGTCGTGGTGCCCCGGGCCGCCTACCTCGTGGCGGCGCGCTGAACGTTCTCCAGCCCTCGGGCGAGCGCGAGGCCGGCGGCCGTCAAGGTGCGTACCTGCTCCTCCAGCTCGTCGACCCGCTTCTTCAGCGCCAGGAGTTCCACCTCCAGCGCCGGCGACTCCATGAGCGTCCGTCCACCGATCATGGTGACTCACCTTCTCTTCCGTCCTTCCGGTGAACGCTCATGGTGGGCGTCCGGGCGGGTCCGGCACACCGGCGGAACGTCATGGGATTCCGGGACAAAGGCACACGTCCCGGATGGACCTTCTCCTCTGTGACCGGTCGCTTGGGCGGAGTGTGCTGGCGGTCCAGGAACCCGCGAAGGAGGCAGAGAGATGATCGTCGTTGGAGTCGATGGTTCGGCGTCGGCGTGCGCCGCACTGGAATGGGCGGCCGATGACGCCGTACGGCGTGGGCTGGAGCTGCCTCTCGTCCACGTTCGCGAACCATGGGCGGCCGAGCATCCGCTCACCGCCGCCACCGATCAGCAGACGCTGACAGAACGAGGCGCCGAGCTGCTGAAGGCGGCGGCGCGGCGGGCCCGGGAACGACGGCCGGGCCTGCACGTGACCACCGCGCTGAGCACGGGCGCGGTGGCGGAGCGGCTCAGGCACGAGGCTCTGGACGCCGACGCGCTGGTGCTGGGAAGCCGCGGGCTCGGCACGTTCGCCTCCGCCGTGCTCGGCTCGGTGAGCCACGGCATCCTGCACCACGCCCGCTGCCCGGTGGCCGTCGTACGGGCGGGAGGCGGGTCATGACCGTCGTCCTCGCGCCGCCGCACCTGACCCAGCAGGCCCGCCATGACTGGGACCTGCTGCAGGCCGGGACGCCCGCCCCGCGCCCGTTCGATCCCGCCGAGGCGGATCTGCTGCCCGAGCCCGCCCGGCGCTGGGTCCTGCACGCCATCGAGGCCGGGACGCCGTTGCTGTGCTCGGCGGTGCTGCGCATGCGCGGCGACATCCGGCTCGGCCGCTGGCGGCGCTTCGAGGCCCTGCAGGTGCTGGCGCCGATGGAGGGATTCGTCTGGACGGCCAGAGCCTGGATGGGGGCGCTGCCGGTGAGCGGCTTCGACCGTTACCGGGCGGGTGTGGGGGAGATGCGCTGGCGGCTGCTGGACGCCGTTCCGGTGATGTCGGGCACCGGTCCGGACATCACCAGGAGCGCGGCGGGCCGGTTGGCCTGCGAGTTCGTCATGGCGCCCGCTGCGGCGCTCGACCCGCGCCTGCGATGGAAGCCCCTCGACGACGATCGGGTGATCGCCGTCGTGCCGGTGGGCGGCGAGGACTTCGACGTGACGCTGACCGTCGCCCCCACCGGCATGCTCACCGCCGTCACCGTCGAACGCTGGGGCAATCCGGACAAAGGGCCGTTCCGTAGCCACCTGTTCGGGGTGGTGTGCGGGGACGAGGCCACCTTCGACGGGTTCACCGTCCCGGCCCGGCTGCGGGGCGGCTGGTGGCCGGGGACCGGGCGATGGGCTGACGGCGAGTTCATCCGCTTCAAGGTCGAGGACGCGCTGTTCCGCTAGCGGCCGGGCAGGGCCCTTCGGCCCTCGTCCGTACGACCTCCGGCCCTGCAAGGGACAGAGGCGGACGAGGTCCCATGAGAGGTGACCAAGGAGGACATCATGATCGTTGTGGGAGTCGACGGTTCCGTCACCGCACGGGCCGCCGTCGAGTGGGCCGCGAACGACGCCTTCCGCATGCGGGTGCCGCTGCGGATCGTGCACGCCGTGGACCGTACGCCGTACCAGATCCACAAGTTCCCCACCCCCTGGCTGTCCGACGCGCTGGCCGGCGAGGGGCAGCGGATTCTGCGCGAGGCGGCGGCCCTGGCCCGCGAGCGACAGCCCTCGATCGAGGTGACGACGCAGGACGTCGAGGGACTGCCCGCCGCCGTCCTGCGCGAGCAGGACAAGGAGGCCACCGAGATCGTGGTCGGCTGCCGCGGCCGCGGCGGGTTCGCGGGCGCGCTGCTGGGATCGGTCAGCGTGCACGTCGCCGGTCAGGCCCGCTGCCCCGTCGTCGTGGTACGCGGCGACCACCGTCCGGTACGCGGCGAGGTCGTGGTCGGCGTGGACGACTCGCCCGAGTGCGAACCGGCCCTCGCCTACGCCTTCGAACAGGCCCGGCTGCGCGGAGCCACACTTCGCGTGCTGCACGCCTGGCAGCTTCCTGTGCACGCGTTCGCCCCCGAGGCCGCTTACGACCTGGACGAGGTCCGCGAGGCGCAGCACCGGCTCGTGAGCGACCGGGTGCGGGTCTTCGCCTCGGACTACCCGGAGGTGAAGGTCGTGGAGGAGGCCCCGTCCGCGCACCCGGTGGACGCGCTCACCACGGCCTCCGGCCAGGCCGACCTGCTGGTGGTGGGCTCGCACGGGCGCGGCGGCCTCGGCTCGGCGCTGCTCGGCTCGGTCAGCCGCGGGGTCCTCCACCACGCCCGCTGCCCCGTGGCGGTGGTCCGTGCCGAATTTTGAATCGGGAACGGCCGGCGGGAGTTCGCTCCCGCCGGCCGTTCGCGTTCAGCTTCGGGACAGGACCGCCTTGAGCGCTCCGGTCGACTTCGGGTCACCGAGGGTGTCGTACGCGGCGGCCATGTCGTCCAGGGCGAAGCGGTGGGTGATGAAGCCGGTGGGGTCCACCCGCCCAGAGGCGACCATGTCCAGCGGACGCCGACGTTGGCGACGTGGCCGCCCGGGCGTACGAGCCTGGTGCACGGTTCGAACGTCTCCGGGACGCCGACGGCCTCGATCGTGACGTCGGCGCCGAGCCCGCCGGTCAGCTCGGCGACGGCGGTGGCCGGGTCCTCACCGGCTCCGACGACGTCCGCGCCGACCCGTTCGGCGGCCTCCAGCCGGGCGGGGGCGAAGTCGATCGCGACGATGTGGCTGGGCGTGAAGAGTTGCGCGGTGGTGATCGCGGCCAGCCCGATCGGTCCTGCGCCGACGACCACGACGGTGTCGCCCGGCCGGACACGGCCGTTGAGCACGCCCACCTCGTACGCGGTCGGCAGGATGTCGGCCAGCATGAGCGCCGCCTCGTCGGAGACGCCCTCGGGCAGCAGGTGCGTGGAGGTGTCGGCGAACGGGACGCGCATGAGTGCCTTCATCACGCCTCCTCGTCGGTTCCTCCCTCGACGCTCGCCGGTGCCGACCTGGCAGAGCCAGGGACGAAGATCCCATGGCCGAGGGTGTCCGGCCTTACTGGTGGCCTGGAGGACGCGTCGTCAGCCGGCGTCGTCAGTCGTGTTTCTCGGCGCGCAGGCGGGCGGAGAGGGCGGCGGCCTGGGTGCGGCGTTGCATGTCGAGCTTGGACAGCAGGTTGGAGACGTAGTTCTTGACCGTCTTCTCGGCCAGGAACATGCGTTCGCCGATCTGGCGGTTGGTGAGGCCCTCGCCGATCAGGTCGAGGATGTGGCGTTCCTGTTCGGTCAGGGCCGCGAGCGGGTCCTTCCTCGCGGCCTGGTCGCGCAGGCGTTGGAGCATGGCGGCGGTGGTCTGCGGGTCGAGGAGGGACTGGCCTGAGGCGACCGTGCGGACCGCGCCGACCAGGTCGGAGCCGTGGATCTGCTTGAGCACGTAGCCCGACGCGCCGGCCATGACCGCGTCGAACAGGGCGTCGTCGTCGGCGAACGAGGTCAGCATCAGGCAGGCCAGCCCAGGCAGCCGGGAACGCACCTCGCGGCACACGTCGACGCCGTTGCCGTCGGGCAGGCGTACGTCGAGGACGGCCACGTCGGGCCGGAGCGCGGGGATGCGGGCGATGGCGGACTCGGCTGTTCCCGCCTCGCCGATGACCTCGATGTCGTCCTCGGAGCCCAGCAGGGCGGCCACCCCGCGCCGCACGACCTCATGGTCGTCAAGAAGGAACACACGAATCATGTCCCCAACGCTATCCGGGCCGCTCGCGATCCCGAAGAGGCCCAAAGGCCCTCTTCGAGAAGGCCGTTCGACCGTGGAGACGGAAACCCCTCCCGGCATGTCCTTGGTGAGACACAGGGAGGAAGCATGATTCTCGTCGGAGTGGACGGCTCGCAGGCCGGGCTGGCGGCCGTCGCCTGGGCCGCGCGTGAGGCGGCCTTGCGTGATGTGCCCCTGTTGGTGGCGCACGCCATGCCGCGGTGGGCGTACGAGACCGGGTGCGGCCCGTACGCCGAGGTCGGCGCGTGGCTGCGCGAGGGCGGCAGGAGCGTGCTGGAGGCGGCCGAGGAACGGGCGGGGCGGGAACAGCCGAAGATCGCCGTGGACACGACGTTCCTGCCCGACGATCCCCGTACTGCGCTCATCGCCGCCGCGGACGCGGCCGAGCTGCTGGTCGTCGGCAACCACGGGGTCGGCGGCTTCCGGGGGATGCTCCTGGGGTCGGTCGCGTACGGCGTGGCGGGGCACGCGCCCTGCGACGTCGTGGTGGTCCGGGAGCCGCCCTTGCCGCAGCCGGAGGAGATCGTGGCCGGTGTCGACGGTTCGCCCGCTTCGTACGGGGTGCTGGAGTTCGCCTTCAAGGAGGCGCGGCTGCGAGCGGCGCGGTTGCGCGTCGTCCACGCCAGGCTCACGCATCCTGGGCCGTCCGGACCCGAGGAGACGCCCCGGCACACCGGACCCGTCGCCGAACGCTATCCGGACGTCGCCCTCGTCGAGGAATCGGTGCACGGCCACCCCGTCGACGTGCTCCTCCAGGCGGCGAGCCGCGCCGCCCTGCTGGTGGCCGGCTCGCACGGACACCGCGCGTTCGCCGGAATGGTCCTCGGCTCGGTCACCCACGAACTGCTCCACCGGGCACCCTGCCCGCTGGCCGTGGTCAGGAGCGTCCGGTGAACGCTGACGCGCCCCCGCACGACCACCTGAGCGACTACCTGTCGCGGATCTGCGACGTCGTCCTGCTGACCGCCGAAGAGGAAGTCGAACTCGCCAGACGCATGGAGGCGGGGACGTACGCCGCCCACCTGATCGAGCAGGGCGCCGCGGCGCCGGAACTGGAGATGGTCGCCGCGTTCGATCCGGCGTCCCGTCCACGGCCGTGGACGGACCTCGCCGTGCTCGCGGCGTGGACGCTGGCCGGAACCGCGGTTCTCGGCCTGAGAGGGAGGATCAGGAGAAGGGACTTTGGTCCCTGGTCCCGGCGGCGTTCGCTCACCAGGCTGTGACGATGACGTGCGACACGGCGGGGGCCATGGACGATCGGGTTCTCAAGGAGCTGACCACGGCCGAGGCCCTCCGGCGGCTGGCTGGTGCGCCGCTCGGCCGTGTCGTGTTCACCCGGCATGCTCTCCCGGCCATCCGGCCCGTGAACCACGTGGTGGCCGACGGTCAGATCATCATCCGGTCCAGCACGGGGACCATCCTGAGCGCGGCGCTGGCGGCGCGCCAGGCCGTGGTGGCCTACGAAGCCGACGAACTGGACCCAGAGGAGCGCCTCGGCTGGAGCGTGGTCGTCACCGGCGTCGCCCGCCTCGTCGAGGACGCCGAGGAGAAGGCCTGTTTCCAGGCCGTTCTTCAGCCTTGGGTGGCGGGGAGGATGGACCAGGTGATCCGCATCCGACCGGAGATCGTCACCGGATTCGAACTGGTGGTCGCCGCCATCGCGGGGACGCGCTCAGGGGCGGTCCCAGGGTAGGGGCAGTCCCAGGACGTCGTCCTGTTTCCCGTCGAGAGCCTCCCGCAACCCGACGACCCCGTCGGTCCGCTCGGCGGCGTGGACGGCGGCCGCCGCTTCGCTTCGCCTGTCCAGGTGTCCGGACAGCGTGACGATGCCGTCGTGGACCTCGACCATGATCCCGCTGCGGTAGTCCCACCTGGATCGCGGCTGGATCCCGTCTACGACGCGGCGTCTGATCTCGTCGTCGTCGCGCAGGTACATCCTCAGCAGGTCGCGCCTGCTGACGATGCCCTCCAGGCGGCCTTCGGCGTCGGTCACGACCAGCCGTTTGACGCCGTTCTCGTCCATGATCCGGGCGGCCCTGACCGTGGAGGCGGTCGCGGGGACGGTCACGGCGGGACTCGTCATCAGGTCGGCGGCGGTGTGTCCGCCGGACTTCTTGCCGCCTTCCTCACCCTGCCCGGTGACGCGTCGGCGCAGCCGCGCGCGCAGTGGTGGGTGGTAGCTCTCGCCGCAGTACTGCTCGCGGAACTCCTCCTTACGCATGAGGTCCCCTTCGGAGACCACGCCGATGACGCGATCGTCCTCGTCCAGCACCGGGACGGCGCTGATCCCGTTCGTCACGAGCACGTCGGCGACGTCCTTGAACGGGGTGCCGGCTCCGACCGCCGTGACCTGGGCGGTCATGACGTCTCTCACGATGGTTCGCATGGTGGTCCTCCTGTCAGTTCTCCCTTCCATGTCATCGCCTCGCCCGGCGGCGGCGTAGGGGCGGAAGGCCCTGGCCAGGTGGACTTTGGGAAGCGGCCCGAGCAGCGGGGTTTGCGGCGTTCCGCCAGGATGCGACACTGATCGACATGGAGAGCGAGCACCGTCCGTTGATGCCGCAGATGCGCCTCGATGAGCTGCTGGCCGAGCTGCAGGTGCGGCTGAACGCCGTGCTGGCCACGCGGGATCGGGTGCACGCGCTGCTGGAAGCCGTGGTGTCGGTCGGCAGCGACCTCGACCTGGAGACGGTGCTGCGCCGGATCGTGGAGACCGCCACCAAGCTCGTCGACGCCAGTTACGGCGCGCTCGGCGTGGTGGGTGAGGAGCAGACACTCCTGCAGTTCATCCCGGTGGGGCTGACCGAGGAGGAGATCGCCAGGATCGAGCACTGGCCGCACGGTCTGGGCCTGCTCGGACTGCTGATCAAGGACGCCCGGCCGCTGCGGCTGGGCCGGATCTCCGACCATCCCGAGTCGTACGGCTTCCCGCCCGGCCACCCGCCGATGGGTACCTTCCTCGGCGTCCCGGTACGCGTACGTGACGAGGTGTTCGGCAACCTCTACCTGACCGAGAAGCGCGGCGGCGGCGAGTTCGACGAGGAGGACGAGGCCATCGTCATCGCCCTCGCCACCGCGGCCGGCGTCGCCGTCGAGAACGCCCGCCTGTACGAGGAGTCGCGGCGGCGCGAGACGTGGCTGCACGCCTCCTCGGAGGTGACCACGAGCCTGCTGTCCGGCGCGGACCCGCGCCAAGTGCTGGCGGTGGTGGCCGCCCGCGCCCGCCAGATGAGCGACGCCGACCTGGTCCAGGTGTTGCTGCCGGACCCGTCGAAGGAGTCGCTGATCGCGGAGGCGGTGGACGGCGAGGGCGGCGAAGAGCTTCTGGAGACCGTCTTCGGGGTGTCGGCCACGCTGGCGGGTGAGGTGTTCACGCGGGGCGAGCCGCTGTCGGAGGCGGACCTGCAGAGCGCCCCGTACCCCGATTCGCCGTTGCGGCGGCTGGGGTACGGGCCGGGGCTGATGGTGCCGCTGGGCGGGGCGCCGGCGGTGCGCGGGGTGTTGGTGCTGGCCAGGCGGAGCGGGCGGTTGCCGTTCAGCGGGGCGGACGGGCAGATGTTGCACGCGTTCGCCGGCCAGGCGGCGATCGCGCTGGAGCTGGCCGAGACCCGCCGCGACGCCGAGCGGCTGGGCCTGCTGGAGGACCGCGACCGCATCGCCAAGGACCTGCACGACGTGGTGATCCAGCGGCTGTTCGCCACGGCGATGACGCTGATGAGCACGGTACGCCTGGTCGAACGCCCGGAGGCGGGCAAACGCCTGCAGCACGCCATCGACGAGCTGGACGAGACGATCCGGCAGATCCGCTCGTCCATCTTCGCGCTGCAGGGCCCGCTGGACGACGTCGCGCCCGGCCTGCGGAGCCGGATCGTCGACCTGGTGGAGGGCGCGGGCGGCCATCTTGGGTTCATGCCGGGCCTGCGGATGGAGGGCCAGATCGACACGCTGGTCGCCGAGCCCGTCGCCGAGCACCTGACGGCGGTGCTGCGGGAGGCCCTGTCGAACGTGGTGCGTCATTCGCGCGCCACGCGCGCCGAGGTGTCGGTCGAGGTGGCCTCCGGCGGCCTCACCCTCGTGGTCTCCGACGACGGCGTCGGCCTGGACGCGCCCACCCGGCGCAGCGGCCTGCGCAACATCGAGGAACGCGCGGCCGGCCTCGGCGGCACCTCCGAGCTGACGAGCCCTGAGGGCGGAGGCACCCGCCTACGCTGGCACGTCCCCCTGTGAGGAGGGAACCGTCCGGCCTCCGAGGTCGGGACCAAGGTCCCTAGGAGGCGGCGCCGTCGCGGGAAACCATCGTCATCATGACGACGATCGAGCACATCGACGCCTATTGGCGTGCGGCGAACTACCTGTCCGTCGGGCAGATCTACCTGCTGGACAACCCGCTGCTCACCGAGCCGCTGCGGCCCGAGCACGTCAAGCCGCGCCTGCTCGGCCACTGGGGCACCACGCCGGGCCTCAACTTCTGCTTCGCCCACCTCAACCGGATCATCGCCGAACGCGGCCAGGACATGATCTACATCGCGGGCCCCGGACACGGCGGCCCCGCGGCGGTGGCCCACGCCTGGCTGGAGGGCTCGTACTCGGAGAAGTACCCCGAGGTCTCGCAGGACGCCGACGGCATGCGGCGGCTGTTCCGCCAGTTCTCCTTCCCCGGCGGCATCCCCAGCCACGTCGCGCCCGAGACCCCCGGCTCGATCCACGAGGGCGGCGAGCTCGGCTACTCCCTCGCGCACGCGTTCGGTGCCGCGTTCGACAACCCGCGTCTCGTGGTGGCCTGCGTCGTCGGCGACGGCGAGGCCGAGACCGGCCCCCTTGCCGCGAGCTGGCACTCCAACAAGCTGCTCGACCCCTACCGCGACGGCGTCGTCCTGCCGATCCTGCACCTGAACGGCTACAAGATCGCCAACCCGACCGTGCTCGCCCGCATCCCCGAGCAGGAGCTGCTCAAGCTCATGGAGGGGTACGGCTACCGCCCGCACGTCGTCGGCCCGGACCACGAGGAGATGGCGCGCACGCTGGACACCGTCTTCGACCAGATCGCCGCCTACAAGGAGGGCCGCCTGGAACGCCTGCCGATGATCGTCCTGCGGACGCCGAAGGGGTGGACAGGCCCGCGCGAGGTGGACGGCAAGCCGGTCGAGGGCACGTGGCGGGCCCATCAGGTGCCGCTGTCCGGCGTCCGCGACAACCCGGAGCACCTGGCCCAGCTTGAGGCGTGGATGCGCTCGTACCGGCCGGAAGAGCTGTTCGACGCGGACGGCCGCCCGGTGCCCGCCCTGTGGGGCGAGATCCCGGAGGGGCCGCTGCGGATGAGCGCGAGCCCGCACGCCAACGGCGGCGAACTGCTGCGCCCGCTCGCGTTGCCCGACTTCCGCGACTACGCCGTCGAGGTCAAGTCACCCGCGACGCAGTCGACCGAGCCCACGCGCGTCCTGGGCACGTTCCTGCGCGACGTGATCACCGCCAACCCGCACACCTTCCGGCTCATGGGGCCCGACGAGACGGCCTCCAACCGGCTGCAGGCCGTCTTCGAGACGACCACGCGTGCCTGGAACGCCGAGATCGAGCCGACCGACGAGAACCTGGCGGCGGGCGGCAGGGTCATGGAGGTGCTGAGCGAGCACCTGTGCCAGGGCTGGCTGGAGGGCTACCTGCTGACCGGCCGCCACGGGCTGTTCAACTGCTACGAGGCGTTCATCCACATCATCGACGCCATGTTCAACCAGCACGCCAAATGGCTGGAGTCGTCCAAGAAGATCCCGTGGCGGCGGCCCGTCGCCTCGCTCAACTACCTGCTCTCCTCGCACGTCTGGCGCCAGGACCACAACGGCTTCAGCCACCAGGACCCCGGCTTCCTCGACATGGTCGTCAACAAGAAGGCCGAGGTCGTACGCGTCTACCTGCCGCCGGACGCCAACACCCTGCTGTCCGTCGGCGACCACTGCCTCCGCTCGCGCGACTACGTCAACGTGATCGTCGCGGGCAAGCAGCCGGTGCTCGACCTGTTCACCATGGAGGAGGCCGTCGCCCACTGCACCCGCGGCCTCGGCGTCCTGCCCTGGGCCTCCACCGACGAGGGCGCCGACCCGGACGCGGTGCTGGCCTGCGCCGGAGACGTGCCCACCCTGGAGACGCTGGCCGCCGCGGCCATCCTGCGCGAGCACCTGCCCGAGCTGAAGGTACGCGTCATCAACGTCGTGGACCTGATGCGGTTGCAGCCGCCGTCGGAGCACCCGCACGGCATGCCCGACGCCGAGTTCGACACCCTGTTCACCACGGACAAGCCGATCGTCTTCAACTTCCACGGCTACCCCTGGCTCATCCACCGCCTCACCTACCGCCGCCACGGCCACCCCAACCTCCACGTACGCGGCTACAAGGAGGAAGGCACCACGACCACGCCGTTCGACATGGCCATGCTCAACGACATCGACCGCTACCACCTGGTCATGGACGTCATCGACCGCGTCCCGGGGCTCGGCTCCACCCAGGCGCACCTGCGGCAGCGGATGGCCGACGCCCGGCTCGCGGCCCGTGCGTACACACGGGAGCACGGCGAGGACGCCCCCGAGACCCGCGACTGGACCTGGCCGGCCGACCGTCCCCAGCGCTGACCGCGTGATCCTCGTGAACCACCGCAGGACGGGCTCTTCCACCACGTGCTCGCCGACGGCATCGGCGGCCTGGCCGCGCTGGCCTCCCTCGTCGACGGGACGCCCGTCCGGGCGCCGAGGACGTTCCCCGAACCGGCCCCTCCTCTCCGCCGGATCGTCGCCGACGCGTGGCGGGCCCGGCTGCGTACGCTCGCCGGTCTGCCGCACGCCTGGCCGCTCATCGAACGCGCGGCCGCAGAACTGGGAACGCCCCGGCGGCTGCCGCGCTGCTCGCTGAACGCCCCTGCCGGCGCCCGCCAGCGGCTGACGACCGCGACCGCACGGTCAGCGCGTCCAGCCAGGGGAGCGTGGCCGACAGCCGGACATCGGTGGAGATCATCGGGCTCGCGTCCGCGTTCATGACCACCACGGTCCAATCGCCCGCCTCCGGGGTCCACGTCAGGCTGCCCGATCCCGTCGCGGCCCAGAACGGCTGCGCGGCCGGAGGCGTCGCCGGCTCACCGCCCGGATGCCGCGTGCAGGCGGTGCCGTCCGAGGCATGCGCGTGGGCGGGCACCGCCGACAGGGAGCCGGTGGCCGCCGTGCCGACAGCGCCGAACGCGAGCAGCGCGCCCGCGAGGATCGCCACGATCGACGCGGCTCCATGCCGTACGGGCGCGTGACGCGGCACCGGCGGCGGCTCCATGCGCGGCAGCTCGTGACCGCCCTGTTCGAGCCGGAACGGCGGGTAGGCGTCGGTCATGAGCGTCGCGTACGCGGCCACCCTGAGCGCCCACCGGTTCATCCCGAGCACGAGGTCGTACGGACCGAGCGGGTAGTGGCCGGTGAACAGCAGGCTTGAACAGGATCGCGAAATGCGCGATGACGGTGAGGACGCCGAAGGCGATCCACAAGAAGCGCGGCCGCCTGTCGGCCACGAGGACCCTCTTGGAGGCCCTCTCCTGTGTGTTCATCCGGTGTCCGTCGCCTGATTCAGCTACTCGGCGCCAAGGCTCCGGCTGAGCGTCCGGTCCGGGGCGATGGTGATCGTGGCCTGATAGTGGTGGGACGGTTCGTCGATGGGATGGCCGCCGGCCTCGATCCAGGCATGCGCCCCGAACGGTTGGACCCGCACGCCCGCGCACCACGTGGGCCAGCATCCGCGCAACCGGCACAACAGGGCGGCGGCGATGGAGCGGGGCAGACAACCTTCCCCAGCGCACGACAGGCTGACCGCGATCACCGCGTCCCGTGCCGCTTTGGCCTGCTCGGCGGTGGCGGGAGCGGCACGCCGGCGGGCCACCATGAGCACCGCGCGGATGCGGGCCGGCGGCAGCCGGGCGATCACATGTGCGGCGGCCACGGCGGCCAGCGCGGCCGGGCGTCGGCGCCAGGGCAGGCCGGGCCGGTCGGCGGGCACCATGGACACGCTCATCGCGGGCGCTTCCGGTCGGCGGCCCGATCGTCGGTCAGGTCGACGAGCAAGTTCGCGGCGCGCAACTGCGCGACGAGCGCGGCGACGTCAGCGTCGGCGGTGGGCGCCGCGCCCGGACAGGTCCGGACGAGGTCGGCGGCGGCCCCGTCCTGGCTCTGTCCCGCCAGCAGGCTGCGCAGCACGAGGGCGCCGGTGGCGTTGAGCTGGCGGTAGCGGCCGGTGCGCTCGTCCAGGAGCACGGCGACCTCGTCGATCAGGGTGAGAGTGACGCCGGGGCGAAGGTTCACGCGCACGACTCCTCCTGGGCTGGGTAGGTGAGCAGGGTTCGCAGCCAGTTCTCGGCGGCGATGAAGACATCGAGCGAGAGCACACCCGGCCCGCCCTCGGCCGGAGTGTGCACACAGGCCCGGCGCAACGCGACGGGGTCGGCCAGACCCCGCTCCACCAGCAGCGAACCGTCGAGCAGGGCCAGGAGTTGGTCGCGGTGGCGCCGCAGCCCCTGGTAGATGTCGGCGGAGAACTCGCCCTTCGTGGTCCGTTCCAGGCATGCGGCCGGCATGACCGGACCCATCGCGGCCCGGGTGAGCGGTTTGTACACGCCGGGCACCGTCCGCTGGTCCAGCCGCACGGCCAGGCAGGCGGTGACCACGTGGTCGTCCAGGTAAGGGGCGTGCACGGCGGCGCCCACGCGGCCTGTCAGGGTCCGCAGCCCATCGACGGAAGCGGCGATGGAACGTACGGCCGACAGGCTCTGATGCTGGGCCCGCAGAGGGGAGTACGGCTCGGCCGCGCACGCGACCAGCCGCCGGCGGACCGCGTCCGTGGCCGCCTCGGTCGTCCAGTCAGGCATGCGCAGCGGTGGCTCCCAGCCGAAGTCCGGCCGGAAGCTGGACAGCGGCGCCCTGAGCGTCTTCGCCTGGTCCGCCAGCCAGGCGGGATAGGGACGCCGGTCGGCCAGTGCGCGGGCACACGCCGACAGCGGCCACCGGGCCTTGGACCGCTGCTCACGCAGGTGGGGCCAGAGCGCCGCCGGGTGGCGACGGGCCAGGTCGTGCAGGTAGCAGCCGGGCGGCAGGGTGACCTCGTCACCGCCGTGCCCGGTCAGGCGCACGCCCGCGCCCCGCCGGGCCAGCAGCGCCGAAGTCGCCAGCTCGCGGGCCAGAGCGCGCAGCCACCGCGTCGGCTCGTCCAGCCCGGCAACGGCCTCGGCCGCGCCGGCGAACCACATGGGCACATCACCGGGCCCGGCCACCTGGTGCTCGCCTGGTAGGTGCGCCCGCGCCCGAGCCGCCCACACCGGGTCGTCGTGCTCGGGATCATCGATGGCCTGCACATACGTGATCAGCTTCGCCGACCGTTCACCGGCCGCTGCGGCGGCGAGGAAGCTGACCGGCGTCGAATCCAGCCCGCCGGACAGGTCGCTGGCCACCACCGCGCCCTCACCGATCCGGGCGGCCACCGCCTCCTCAAGGGCCGCCCTCACCGCGGCGGCGCCCTCCCGCAGTGGTACCTCCGGCTCCGGTGCCCGCCACCAGGCGCGGAGCCGTACCCCGCCCGCGTCGAGGTGGACCGCCTCGCCGGGCGGCACCATGGAAACCCCTTCCCACAGCGGCTCGGCCAGCGCCGGCGGAACGATCATCAGCAGCCGCACCGCCAGAGTCCGCGCGTCCACCGCCGCCCGCGTCAGCGCGGCCGGCACCACCGCCTGCCCGGACACGACCACCGTCCCGCCGGCCCGCGCGTAGTACACCCGCCGCGTGCCCGAAGCGGTGCCCTGCACCCGTACCTGCCCGCCCACGACGGCGACGAGATGGTAACTGCCGGGCAGCGCCTCGGCCACCGCATCGGCGTCCGCCAGGCAACTGAGCCGCGCCGCCATCTGCCGCAAGTGGCCGGCGGTGACCGGGCATGTGCCGATCACCGCCAGCCGCGCCTGGCCGGCCTCCGCCCAGACGAGCTCGCCGGGCGAGGCGGCCAGGAGGCACGGGCGGCCGGACGCGTACCTCAGCACCGTCGCGCCACCGCGCTGTGCCTCGGCGAGGGCTTGACCGGCGGCGCTGTCAGGCACCACCGCGAACTCCTCACCGCTCAGTTCACGCACCGAATCGCTCGTCTCAGTAGAGGTGGGTCGAGTCCATCGCGATGGCCCGGCGATGCCGGGCACGAGGGCGTCACCACAGCTTGAAGTAGTAGGCGTGGTCCATGTTGAGCATGCCGTAGCCGCGGGTCAGCTGCCCGAACTCGCCGATGTCGAGCAGCTGCGGGGGCTCGTACGGCAGGTCGCGCTCGTTGTCGATCATGACAGGTCCCTTCGTCGGTGCGGCGGATCGCCGCGTCACCGTCAGTGAAGACCCCTTCTCACGCCGTACGCCAGAGCTTGGGACGCCCTCGGACACGTTCGGACGCGCCGGGACAGGACGAGCCGCCCGGAAGCACACCCATGGGCCGGCTGCGGGACCGGCCCGCACGCAGCAGCCGAACAGAGATCCTGACGTCGGCGACGCGGGCACACCGGCGCCGGAGGAGTGAGGCGCCGCTGGCGTTCGAGGGCTGAGCGCTGGAGAAGTCCCGGGCCGAGGGCGCGGGTCAGCCGAGTTCCGCGGGCAGGTCGCGTGAGTCGATCTTCGCGACGATCAGGGCGGGCGCGTTGGACGCCTTCGCCGTGGCGAGCGCCTCGTCGAGGGCCGCCGCCGTGGTGACGGACTGGGCGCTCTGCACGCCGAGCCCGTTGGCGAACTTGACGAAGTCCCAGCGGTTGAGGACGACGTACGGCTTGGGCCGGGTGGCGGGGTCGCTGAAGTAGTCGGCGTCGAGCAGGAACTGCTCGAAGGCGTAGATGCCGTTGTCGATCACGACCACGACCGGGTTGCGTTCGTAACGGACCATGGTGGACAGCGCCTGGGCGGTCATGTGGAAGCCGCCGTCGCCGCAGATGACCAGCGGGCGGCGGGCCGAGCCGAACGACGCCCCGACCGCCGCGGCGACCGAGTGCCCGATCGAGGCCCACACGGCTCCGCACAGGAAGCCGTCCCGGCCCTTGATGGGCAGGTGGGCGGCCGAGTGGATGCCGAGGAAGGTGTCGGGGATCACCAGCCAGGACGGGTCCAGCGCGGCGCCGATGCGCTCGAACACGCGGCGATAGGTCAGCGGGCTCGCGGCCGTGGGGGTGACCGGGTCGACGCCGGCCGGCACCGGTCGCGGCGCTTCCGTCGCGGCCTCGGCGGCGAGGGCGGTGACCAGGGCGCCGAGCTGCGCGTTCTGCTTGGCGCCGTTCTTGATCTTCACCTTGCCGTCGTAGGCGGTGATGATGCGGTTCGTGCCGGTACGAAGCAGCGTGGCGTAGCTGCTCGGGAACACGCAGCCGAGCATCACGAGCAGGTCGGCCTGCGCGACGGCGTTCACGGCGGGCTGCGAGTGCGGCGGGGCGTAGACGCCGACCCAGCCCGCGCCCTGCTCGGGCAGCACCCCCTTGGCCGGCAACTGGACCGACCAGCGCACACCGAGCTTGGCGATCAGGTCGGCGACCTTGTCGGCGAGCCCGTAGCGCTGGACCTCGATGCCGACCAGGACCAGCGGCTTCGTCGCGGCGCGCACCAGGCCGGCGATCGTGCCGGCGAGTTGCTCCTCGGTGCCGGCCGGCGGCTCGGTGACCGGCAGGGACCCGGACGGGGCCGGGCAGGACGCCGTCCAGATGTCCCTGTTGATCTCGATGTAGACCGGCCGCTTACGCTTGACGGCGGTGGAGATCGCGGCGTCGACCACGCCGGGCACCGCGGCGGCCGTTCCGGCGCGCGCCGCGCTCGCGGTGACCAGCCGGTACGTGCTCAGGTCGTGGTCGGGCTGCCCGGTCGAGTGCGAGAACAGGACGTCGAAGTCCTTGAGGTTGGCGAGGTTCGTCGCGTTGGGGCCGCCGTTGACGACGACGACCGGGCTGCGCTCGACGAAGGCACCGGCGATGGCGTTGACCATGCTGAGCGTGCCGACGCCGTTGGCGACCGCGACCACACCGAGCCCCTTGGCCCGCGCGTAGCCGTCGGCCGCGTAGCCGGCCTCGAGGTCGCTCGCGGTGACGATCGACGTGACGCCGTTGCGGCCGGCCGCGTCGAACAGGCCCGCGCCGTAGGCGGCGGGCACGCCGAACAGCGTGTCGACGCGCTGCTGGGTCAGCCTCTTGAGCACGTAGTCGGCGACGGTGAAAGCCACGATGGCGCTCCAGTGCAGGCCCGCCGGGGCGGGGGATCGGTCAGTCGGAGACAGAGAGCCTGGGGTCGACCAGCCGCCTGTTGCCGGGGTGGTCGATGTGGTTCATGGGCATCGGCACGGGCGCCGCTCGGCCGAATGCGGCGGCGATGATGTTCACCAGCTCCTTGCACTCGGCCGGGTTGAGGTCCTCGTCCTCCTTGTCCCAGTCGGGCGTGCCGCCCATGACGACGTGGTCGGAGCGCGGGAACATGTAGCCGTTACGGCTGTAGAGGTATTCGAGGTCCGGCTGCGCCGGCAACATCGCGAGGTAGCCTCTGACGCCGACCATCTTCGTGTCGTTCCACAGCTTCTTCGCGCCCATCCCGGTGCAGTTGATGATGATCTTCTGCGGCGCTGTCGCGAAGATGTCGGCCTTGCTGGTGAACCTCTTGTCCACGAACGTGACGTCGCGCGCCCGCAGGTCGCGCTCCAGCCGCGGGAGGAAGATGGGCGGCTCGACCAGCAGCGTCTGATACAGGAATCCCGGCTGGGTGTGGTTCTGGAACGGCAGGCGGCTCAGTCTCTGCCGGGCCGGCAGCAGGCCGGGCAGGAGGTTCAGCACCATGTCCAGGCCCTCGGCCGGTTTGGGGCAGTAGTTGGGCCGCTCGGAGACGCCGAAACCCTTGCCGATGCTGTCCTTGAAGGTCGTGTAGGACGTTTTGATGATCGCCTTCAGGTCCTGCTGGTTCATGGCGGTCTCGACGACGGAGACGGCCCACTGGCCGCCGGCCTTGAACGACGTGGTCTCCACCGGCTTGCGATCCGTGTAGATCGTGACCTTGAGCCCCAGGTCGAGCAGCATCGTGGCGGCGGTCAGACCCATGACGCCCGCGCCGAGCACCGCGACCTCCGTCTGGGGCGAGCCGGCCAGGAACTGGCTGACCATGGCCTTCACCTTGGCCGCGCAACCCCAGCTCAACGAGATGCCGGCGCCGCCGTGGCCGTAGTTGTGCACGATGAACCGGCCGGAGGACTGCTCGGAGTCCAGCCGGAAGGTGCCCTTGCGATACGGCCGTACCCCGGTGACGCACGCCCCGGGCAGGCTCGGATCGTAGGTGAAGTCCGGTGTCGGCAGGTTGGTGAGCTCCCGCACGTCCATCGCGCCAGCCCCTGAGTGATCGTGTCTGCTTGCGATCGGGGGCCTGCCGGCTCTCCTACCCGGCGTCGGAGCCGCCCAGCCCGCCGCATCCAAGGCTTGACCCGGCCCAGAGCAGTTGTTTCTGCGGCTGCGCGAGGGGGAGGAGGGGAGCGTATGAGCATGGGGTGTTCAAGGTGTCACAGGTACTCCAGAACCTCTGCCAGGGCCTTCCTGTCAGGAGTGCCGATCTTCTCGTGGACGGCGTAGAGGGTGTTGGCGACCGTGCGTACGGACAGGACGAGGCGCGCGGCGATCTCGCGGTTGGAAAGGCCCTGGGCGGCGAGGGTGGCGATCTCCTGCTGGCGCGGCGTGAGGCCGGGCAGGGAGAGGCCGACCAGGGCGGGGGTGCGGGCGCCCTGGCAGCGCCGCATGAGCGTCCAGGCGCGGGTCTCGGCGCCGGTGGCCCTGCGCGGCTCACCGGACGTCACGAAACGGGCGGCGGCCTGGGCGGCCGCCTCGGCGGCGTAGAGGAGGAAACCGAGCCGGGCGAACGACTCCGCGACGGCAGCAGGTCGTCCTTCCACAGGGCGACGACGGCGTCGGGCGGCCGTTCGCCGCTGCGTACCGTGACCAAGAGCCGCACCGTCCGCTGCGCGGCGAGGAAGTGCACCAGCGCGGCGGAGACCGGGTCGAGCGCGTGTGCGTCGTCCACCACGAGCACGTCGGCGGCGATCGACTCCGACGCCCATCTCAGCAGGTTGGCCGAGGGCGACGCGGCGGGGAGCAGGTGCGCGAACGCGCCGAGCGGTAGCTCGGCCGCCGCCGTCGTGGCCCTGACCCAGGCGACGTCGCGCTGGTCGCGTACGGCCTCGGCGACCAGCTTGCTCTTGCCGACCGCTACCACCGCGCGGCCCGCCTGCTGGGGGAGCTGGCCGCCATGCGTCCGGAGCAGGGCCCCGACACGTCGTTGCGGACGTTCGTCACGACCGTCCCCCCGCGGCTGATGATCCCGGCGCTCCTGGACGTCAAGGTCTGGCGGCACCCGCTGATCGCCCCGTACGCCGACGAAAGACTCAAAGAGGACATCGCCTTCCTGGTGGGCCGGATCCACACGATCCTGCAAGCCCTGGAACGGCTCCCGCACACCGGCGTCCACGGCGACGCGAGCCCGCAGAACCTCCTCGTGCCGGCCGACGGCTCGGCCGAGTTCGTCGCCGTGGACTGGAGTTGGAACTCGCCGAGCGCCATCGGCTTCGACCTCGGCCAGCTCCTCATCGGACGGGTCCACGACGGCCTGCTGCCGGCCGCGGACCTGCCCGCCGTCCACGAGGCCGTCACCGACGGCTACGGCAGCGTGACGAAGCACGACGGGCTCGCCGGCGCGCTGGTCCTGCGCAGTCTGTGGACGGCGATCCCGGTTCACAGGCTCACCGACGAGCCGGACGACGAACTGCACGCGTACTTCGCCAACCGGGTGGCACTGGCCCGCTACCTGGCCGACCTCGGCCGATCCCTCGACCTCCGACGCTCAACACGCTCTCAACAGAACATCAACACGCTTCGTCGCACGCTTCCTTCACCACCTCGACGACGAGGGGGCATCCACACCATCACGAGGAAGAGGAAGCTCCGATGAACAAGAACCTCGCCGCCCTCACGGTCGCCGGCGCCGCGGTGCTCGTCTCGCTGCTCGGATCGTCGGCCGCGACCGCGTCAACGGCCGGTACTTCGAGTTCCCAGGCCGTAGCGGCCGCGATGCCGGGTGCGACGCGGCCCCCTTACGCGCGCGCCTCGCACAGCGTCGGTCTCACCACGCAGAGGATCACCGCCTACAACGGCTGCGACCAGACGGTCTGGTTCAAGGTCCGCATCGCGGGGCGACGGGACACCGGATGGATCAAGGTCAATCCGGACGGGTTCAAGACCTACGCGTGGGCACGGTGGAAGAAGTTGCAGAGAGTCGACTGGTACTGGAGGGGCTGCGATCACCTTTGAGCTCCACCGCCCGCCGACAGATTCATCCCGGAGCCCGCCGCGATGCCGGCGGGCTCCGCCATGCTCGTGGGCTACGCCCCGGGCGGCTCGGGAGCGGGCCCGGTCAGGAAACGCAGGCCCTCCAGCAGGTCCTCCGAGGACGGCGCGGCGTCCGGGTCCACCAGCCACTGCGACGCCAGGCCGGCCACCAGCGTCTGGACCACCGCCCCCACCCTCTCGGAGTCGGAGCCGAACAGCTCCGCCAGCCCCAGCCTGGCCTGCTCTCCCGCCTTCGCGAACGCCTCGCGCATCTCGGGCATGCGGGCCATGTGCGCGACCAGCTCGAACTGGATCACCCAGAGCGGCCTGGCCGTGGCGAAGGAGTCGATGACCTTGCCCCAGGTCGTTGCGAAGTCTCCCGGCTCGGCCAGCACGCGGCGCAGATCCTCGGCCCACTCCTGCATCGCCACCACCACGGCCTCGTTGAGCAGCGCGTCCTTGGTGCCGTAGTGGTAGCCGATCGCGGCCAGGCTCACGCCGGCCTCGGTGGCGATGTCACGTGCGGTGGTGCGGAAGTAGCCCTTGTCGTAGAGGCAACGCTTCGCGCCTTCCAGAAGATCCTCTCGGTTTCCCATGTCCGTATGTTACACATCCGTATTGCACAGCTGTCTTAGACATGCGTACTATGCGGGGCATGACAAGCATCCTCATCTCCGGCGCGGGCATCGCCGGCACCACCCTCGCCTACTGGCTGCGCCGGCACGGCTTCGCTCCCACCGTCGTCGAGCGCGCCACTGGCGTACGCGAAGGCGGCTACAAGGTCGACATCCGGGGCGCCGCCCTGGACGTCGTCGAGAGGATGGGACTGCTCGACGACATCCGCGCGCTCCGCACCGACGTGCGCACGGGCAGCGTCGTCGACGGCACCGGACGCCAGGTCGCGAGCATGGACGGCGACAGCTTCGGCGGGCGCGTCCACCAGGACGCCGAACTGCACCGCGGCGACCTCGCCCGGCTCCTGCACCAGGCGACCGACGGCGTCGAACACCTCTTCGGCGACTCCATCGCCGCCATCGACGGCACCCGGGTTACCTTCGCCGGCGGCCTCGTACGCCACTTCGACCTGATCGTCGGCGCCGACGGGCTGCACTCCGCCACCCGCGCGCTGGCCTTCGGCCCCGAGGAGCACTTCGTCCACGACATGGGCTACAACGTCGCGGTCTTCAGCGTCCCCAATCACCTCGGTCTCGACCGCGAGGAGCTCACCTACGTCGGCCCCGGCCGCACCGCGCTGGTCTACAGCACCCGGCAGGACACCGGCATGAAAGCCATGTTCCTGTGGCGGTCCGCGGACAAGGCCACCGGCCGCGACGCGCAGCAGCGCGCCCTGGCCGACGCCTACCGCGGATCAGGCTGGGAGGTGCCGCGCCTGCTGGAGGCCATGGCCGGCGCGCCCGACTTCTACTACGACTCCATGAGCCAGGTGCGCATGGACCGCTGGCACGCCGGCCCTGTCGCGCTGATCGGCGACGCCGCCCACTGCGCCTCTCCCGCCTCCGGCCAGGGCACCAGCCTGGCGCTGGTCGGCGCGTACGTGCTGGCCGGCGAGCTCAAGCGGGCCGGCGGCGACCACACGATCGCCTTCCCCGCCTACGAGGCCCGCATGCGCTCCTTCGCTGAGACCAACCAGGCGCTCGGCCCCGCCAACATCAAGCGCATGGTGCTCTCCAGCCGGTCCCAGGTGCGCATGTCGATGCTGATGCTGCGGCTGGCCGGCCTGCTGCCCGGCAAGGACCGCGTCATGGCCAAGGTCGTCGAGCCCATCCACCGCGCCGCCACCGCCATCGACCTGCCCGCCTGGTGACATCCCGCCGCCTGTACGGGCCTGCCGGGAACGACCCTCGGCCCCCGGACGGTCGCTAGGCTACGGCCGTACGATCCGGCAGTGGCCGCCCTGCCGGCGCGCCCCCGATCAGAGGGAGGTCCCGTGGGCGAGACGCAGTTCCTTTGGGGCGTGGTGCTGATCTTCCGGACGGACGTAGCGGGCGGTTACGCATCTCCACATTTCAGTGAGGACGTGCGGGTGGTGCGTGCCGATTCCGAGGACGCCGCCCGCGACGCGGCCATGGCACTGGGCCGGGCAGACGAGATCAGTTACCGCAACACCTCCGGCGAAGAGGTGACGTGGCGGTTCCTCGGGATAACGTCGCTGCAACTGCTTCAGGTCGACGAGCCCGAGGCAGGAGCCACTCTGCTGCATCGATCATTCGACCGCCTGGACCGCTACCGAGACCTCTTCGAAATCGACGACCTGCCGGAAGAACCTCACAGGCCCAGGTAGACGTCCGGCGAGAGCCATGCCGGACGTGGCAGACCGAAGTGCTCCTGGAGCATCAGTTCGGCCTGGGTGAGCGCACCGTAGACCCAGCCCTGTCCGGTCGACCACGCCGATCCGCAGATGTACACGTTGGCGCCGGGGATGGGGCGGCGCATGCGCGGCATGACCTCCCAGCTCTTCGCCCCCGACCTGCCAGAAGTGGTAGGCCGCGCCGTCTTCACCACCCGGGCCAAGGCAGGGCCGGCGGGCGTGGCTCATGACACGGTCCGGTTCCGCGCTTTCGCGGACAGGGCCGAAGGCCGCTTCCGGAGCGCGGGAAGCGGCCTTCGCGTCACCGACGTCCGGGCGTCCGGGGTCAGCTGCAGCTCCACCGAGCCCAGTACGTGTTCCGGTAGTCGTCCGTGACCCAAAGGGCGTGGACGATGTTGTTGTCGCCCAGGTAGATGTCGCCCGGCGCGGCGAGCGGGTCCGGATACG
This sequence comes from Nonomuraea salmonea, assembly GCF_042428605.1. Taxonomy (NCBI): domain Bacteria; kingdom Bacillati; phylum Actinomycetota; class Actinomycetes; order Streptosporangiales; family Streptosporangiaceae; genus Nonomuraea; species Nonomuraea salmonea. The sequence goes on along the minus strand of NZ_JBHMCF010000052.1, from coordinate 86,146 downwards.
GGAAGATGACCGGCGCCCCGGAGGCTCCCCAGAACCCCGTGTCGTACCCGGTCGTGGTCGTGCGCTCGACCAGGCCGACGGTGTCGCCGGCGGTGTTCGCCGCCACCGGGTAGGCGCCCGCGCGGGTGTGCAGCACCGAGCCGTCGCTGTTCCACACGATGGCGACCCTGCCGCCCGACACGGCTGTGCCGGAGCCCACCGGCCGGCCGCTGTTGTCGCTCTCCGTGATGGTGAAGCTGCTCACTCCGGCCGGCGTCTGCAGGTCGTGCAGGGTGCCGTCCGGGTACAACATCTTCTTGGACGTGAGCAGGATGCGGCCGTCCTCATCGATGCTCACCGGGCGGCCCTGCCCGACGACGCGGTACGTCGAGTAGTTGGACGCCGGCCACACCACCACCGAGTATCCGGAGCCGACGCTGGCCAGGCCGACGACGTCCCCCTTGTCGTTGATCGCGACCTCTTCGGTGTAGGTGGAGCCGGACACCTCGGCCAGCTTCACCTTGGACCCCGAGCCGGGCCGCCAGACGTACGGCTCCGACGGCCCTCCCCACGGGGTGAGGCTGCCGATCACCGTGCCGCTGCTGTTGACGTCCTGCGGGGTGTCGCGTTTCTTGCCGTCCATGGTGGGCCACTTCGCCACGGTCTGGCCGTTGCGCCATAAGAAGCGGCCGTTGTCCTCGCTGGCGCCTACCGCGTACTCGCCGCTGGCGCTCGCGCCCGCGATCGAGGCGTAGTCGTCGCCGTTCTGGTCCGGGAGGTTGCCCAGGTAGGTGCAGGCCGTGGCGGCGGACGCGGGGCTCGCCGGCACCATGAGCCCGGCGGCGGCCAACGCGCTCGCCAGGATTGTGCGCACGTGCATACGCATGGAACTCCTCGCGGGTCGATCACCGGCTTTCAGGACGAGCTGCCGGATCGAGCGCAGCCTCCCAGCCGCCCATCAAGGGAACCTCGAATTGATATGGGGACGCCTCTCAAGCCGCCCGGCGGCCCATGACGAGATCTACGGGGATTCGTACCGGCAGGCACAAAGCTCGGGACCGGTCACCCCTTTCCCGTCGAGGAGGAATTCCGGCCAGGCCGGCACCACCTGCCGGGGGATCAGCGCCGGCAGCCGCGGGAACCGCGGATGCCAGAAACGCCCATCGAGCAACAGCCCTCTGACGCGCGTAACGCCCGGCACGAGGTGATGTGGTCGATGTTGTACTCGGTCTTCTGGGAGCTGATGAAGGCCACCACGTCTATCGGCCCATCGCCTCTTTGACCCACAAGACCACAGAACGCTTGAGCAGATCACGCTCGTCTTCCAGTTCGGCGCGTTCCTTCTCCCGCGCCGCCTTGACGATACGCAGCCCTCCGGCCCGGAACTCCGGATCAAAGCGCCGCCGCGTGACTGCTGCCACGACCGAACCTTTCCCGGTTCGGTCTCCACGCTACGGCGGGATGCACATCGTCGACCACTCCTCCAACTGAGGAGCACTCTCCTCCGCTTCAACGGCCCGTGGCAGGGCCGTTGAGAGGCGCGTCTCTCCTGGATCATGACTGCCGAATCCAAGAGACGGTTCCGCGCTGACGCCGAGGCTGTGCGGCGGTCAGTTCACGATCGCGCGGGTCAGCGATGGTGGCGAGTCGGCGCGATGCGTCGGGTGCGTTCGCCGGGCTTGCTACCCCACGGGGCGCGTCGTGGCCCGATGGAGACGGCGGGCCTGCTCGGCGACCCGGCGGCCCAGGTGCTCGGCCGTGCGCAGGTCGGAGTCGTGCATCAGGTCGGGGCCCTCGTCGATGTTCGAGGCGGCGGCCGCCCCCAGCCAGACGCCCAGCCGGTTGAGCGCGTCCTGGTCGGAGGTGCTGGAGTTCCAGCCGGACAGCAGCCCCAGGCTGACCCAGAGCATGCCGTGCTGGGCCGCCAGCAGCGCCATGTACTGCAGCGTGTGCAGCTTGTCGCCGCTCTTGGACCCCGAGTTCGTGAACCCGGCGGCCAGCTTGCCCGTCCAGGCCTGCTCCGTCCAGCGCTCGACCGAGTCCCTGGCGAAGGTGTGGAACTCGGGGCTGGCCGATCCCATGTACGTCGGCGACCCGAACACGATGGCGTCGGCCGCGTCCAGCAGCGACCACTCCTGCTCGGTGATGCCGTCCACCGAGACCAGCTCCACCTTGACGCCGTCCACGGACGCCGCTCCGGTGCGGACCGACTCGGCCATCCGCGCCGTGTGCCCGTACCCGCTGTGGTAGGCCACCACCAGCGTCGATTCGTTCCTCATCATGATTCCCTTCTTCAGGAGGTACGCCTCCAGCGTGGCCGCCACGCCCCGTCCGCGGACCACCCGTCCGGGTGGGCCCGCCCACCCGGACGAGCGGGCGGAGCGGGTGGGCGGGCTCACTACCATCGAGGCCATGGCTGAGTCGTGGTCGGCCGCCCTGACGGCGGCGCTGAGGGTGATGCACGCGCCGCTCGACGGTGTCCTGCCGGCGTTGTCGGCCGTGCTGTCCGATCTGGTGCCCCATGACGGGCTGGTGCTGTTCACCGGGGACTGCCTGCTGATGTCCCCGCTGCTCACCCACGGGTTGGAGGTGAGCGCCGACGAGGTGAACCGGCTGCTCCCGCTGGTGGCCGTCGACCGTCCCTGGTTCGGCCCGTTCACGCTGGCGGGGGCCGAACGGCAGGTGCTGGCCGTGGCCGTCAAGCCGCAGAGGAGTCCGGGCGGCATCCTCGCCGTCGCGACGACCCGGCCGCCCGCCCCGGAGGCCCGGCAGATCATCGCCGGGCTCGCCGAGCTGACGGTCGTGCAACTGGCCCACCGGGTGGCGCGCACCGAGCCGCACGCCCTGACGGATCCGCCCGTCACGGCCGTGGAGGACCTCGCCGACACCTACGCCACCACGCTGACCTCGCTGCTCGGCGTCCTAAAATCGCGGCGGCTCGACGACGCCGCCGCCCGGCGCGTGGCGATCGAACTGGCCGTGCCCGCGCTGCTCGAGACCAGGGCAGGCGGCGAGCGTGACCTGGGACAGGAGGAGGCGGGCCAGGCGTTCGACGCGCTCGCGGAGAAGCTGTCCCTGCTCACCCGCTACCACGATCTCACCCTCGAACTGGCCGGCCCGGACCGGCGCGACAGGCCGCTGCCCCACGAGGTGGCCAGGGCGGCCAGGGCCGTGGTGCGGGGCGCGGTGCTGGCGATGCTCCAGCAGGGCGGGCTGAGCAGGGTCAGGCTCGCCTGGGAGGTGGAGGATTCGCTGCTGCGGGTGAGCGTGCGCGACGACGGAGCCGGTTCGCTGGCGGCCGACGCCCTGCCGGTGCACCGGCTGCGTGACCGGGTGGCGGCGCTGGGCGGCACGCTCGGCGTGGACGCGGTCCCGGGCTGGGGCACGACCATCACCGCCGACCTGCCGTTCGGCCCGGTACGCCCCCGCCCCCATGGCCCGCTGGGCGCGCTCAATCCCCGCGAGCGCGACGTCCTCGAACACCTGGCGCTCGGCCACCGCAACCGCGCGATCGCCGCCCGGCTGAACATCAGTGAGAACACGGTCAAGTTCCACGTCGCCAACATCCTCGGCAAGCTCGGCGTGAGCTCGCGAGGGGAGGCCGCCGCGCTGGCCCACGGCCTGACGGGCGCGCGCGGGGCCTGACTCCTTCAGCTGTGATGATCGATGTGATGCCGCGGCCCAGCCGGGCCCGTCGGGTGTCTCCACCATCCGACGGGCACACCGAAAAGGATGGTCAGGCAGTGACTGTCGCCATGCCGATCGACTCAGCCGACGCAGGCACGGCGTGAGTCAACGAGCCTGATCAGGCAGGCAGAACCAATTCGGCCGGGTCTCGATCAATTCCCCGGAATCAACGAGAAGGCGGCATGCCGCGAGAATGTCTGCCCGACTGCCGCCTTCTCCGGAAACAGTTTCCCAATGCATGAAAATGCGCCAGGCGTCGAAGGTCTCGCGGCCCTTTTCATCGATATCAACATCGGCTTCCCGGCCTCGGGTGTCCGCCATCCAGCAGCCGATCCCGTGAACAGAATAGCGCGTCCCGTCCTCAAGCGTGCCATCGCGGGGAATGGCCCTGCGCTGCGCCATATGGACCACGTCTTCGACGCTGTCGGCATCAACGATCTGAGCGATGACCCGATCGCGAAGAGAACGCAGTGCGGCCTCGAAAGACCGCACCGCGTCGATCGCTGTCCGTTCAGTCACTAACGAAGCCTATCAAAGCCCACGACAAACCAGGCTTCCAAAACTTCTTCGATATCCCGGTAGCCCTTGAACGGGAGCTCCACCACCCTGTATGGCACGTCGATCCCGGCACGCTTCGCCGCCGCTATGCGATGGTGCCCGTCCACGACGAAAAGTTTGGCGTCGTGCTCCACTACAGAGATCGGGTCGCCTTGCCATCCATCAGTGCGCATGCTCTGCGTCAATGCCCGCACGTTCCGCGAGGATGCATTCCCTTGGATCGAGTGTGTCCTTTCGAATTCCCAAGGAGAGGCGGTTCCGCAGTTGTGAACGAGTACGGGAGCTGTCCCGGCCAGCACGTAGTACGCGTGGGTGTCGGCGACGGTCAGGTCATAGACGGCCGGGTGATTTCGCTGCACCGTGGTGCCGACGACCCGGGCCGTCGCGCCGCTGGGAGTGCGCAGACGATCGGCACCCGTCAGATGATCGGCGCGGACCCACTGGCGGTCCTTGGCGTCCCAGAACAGGTGGTGTTCGGTGGCCAGGATGACGCCGGTGTCATCGCCCTTCCTACCGTCGGTGTCGACCGTGATCTGGACGACGTTGAGGTAACCGGCACCTGAGAAGGCCGCAACGACCAGCTTCGGCGCGGACTTTCCGGTGATCGGGTCAGTGGAGAGGACCTTGTCGCCCGCCTTGATCTTCTCGATCACCTTGTACGTGCCGTCGGCGAGTTCGACCTTGGTGCCGGCGACGAAACTGTTGGGCTTGGGACAACCCCTGGGACCTGCCGAGGCCGCCTTGGGCTTGCCTCCCGAGACCTTGCTTCCGGCTTTGCGGGCTGCCGAGGCGCCCGCGGATTTGCCGCCTCCGGCCGCTGCGCCGCCGCCGCGGCCCAGGGCGTTCCTGGTTCTGCTGGCTGCCTTGCTCGCGGCTCCGGCGACGACCCTTCCGGTCGCCGTGGTGGCGAGCTTGCCGAGTGCCGCGCCCACGCCCCTGCCGACGGCACCGCCCGCCGCGCCGGTGATGGCGCCGACCGCGGCGGATTTCAACGCTCCCCCGGCGCTCCATTCGTCGCGCGGTGTCGAGACCAGGTAGCCCGCCAGGTTGCCCGCCGCTCCTCCCGCGGCGGCACAGCCGATGCTGCCGGCGCCCAACGTGGCCGCTTCGCAGCCGGCGGTGACGACGATGGCGACGGTGACGTTGACGATGGTGGCTTTGTGCTCGTGCCAGATCTTCTTCGCCTTGCAGCCGAAGCTCCACCGGCCGCAGTGCGGGGGGTTGCTCGGCGGGGGAGGTGACGAGTAGCCGCCACCTCCTCCGCCGCCACCGCCGCCACCGCCACCGCCGCCACCGCCCCGAGAGGGCGGGTTGCACGGGTTGGAGGCGATGATCCCGCACTGGGTGCCGCCGTCGTACATCAGGCCGGTGGGGTCGGAGCCGGTGACCGGGTTGTTGTCGGCGTAGGCGTAGCCGTTCCAGCTCTGCGGGTCCGAGGCGTCGAAGACGGGGTCGACGGAGATGAAGCGGCCCGTTTCTGCGTCGTACTCGCGGGCGCCGAGGTGGGTCAGGGCGGTGGCCTCGTCGATGACGCCGCCCACGAAGCCCTTCTGGCCGGGCCAGGACGGCGGTGCGACGCCACGTTGCTGCCCGAACGGGGTGAAGCGGCGGCGGGTCGTCGCCTGTGTGGAGGTGTCCTCGACGGAGGTGTCCGCGGTGCCGTGGTGGTCGGCGCCGAGCCAGGTCACGCCCTTGCCGGTACGAGCGGCGATGGTCTGCCCGGCGAAGTCGTAGTAGCGGGTCGCGCTCTTGGCACCGGTCTTGGGGTCGAGCCGGATCTCCATGCCGGCGACGTACAGGGTGGTGGAGGTGGGGTCGCGGCGGATGAGCCGTTCGCCGCTCGCGTCGTAGACGAAGGTGCTGACGCCGCTGGGGTCGGTCGATTTCGCGAGGTGGCCTTCGACGTCCCATTCCAGCAGGCGGCCTGAGCCGCGTTCGGTGGTGTTGCCGGACTTGTCGTAGGTGTAGGTGTCGATCTGGCCGTCGCGCGGGCCGCCGTCGTACGCGACGGAGCTCAGCGTGTGCGGTTGCGGTTTGCCGGGTCCGGCGTAGGTGTAGGTCTTGGTGACGTCCCCGGTCGCCTGGTGGTCGATCTCCTTGGTGCGGTTGCCGACGCTGTCGTAGGCGAAGGACTGCCAGTAGGGCGCGGGTCCTCCGATGATGCTCTGCGAGGGCGCGGTGGCGCAGTCGTCGGTGGAGGTCCAGGCGTCGGTGAGGCGTTGCAGCCAGTCCTGACGGAAGCACTGCACGTCGGGCGTCTGGCCGGAGGGCGTGTCGGCGATCTTGGTGATGTTGCCGGACGGGTCGTAGGTGTAGTTGGTGTCGGCCACCGAGATGGGGGCGGTCTCCCGCTCGAACACCGAACGGGTGAGCCGGTTGGTGCCCTCCTCGTAGAAGTTGGTCTCCTTGACCCGCTTCAGGCCGGTGCTCATCGTCATGTCGAGGACCTGGCCGAGCTTGCCGTAGGTCGTCGAGGTGACGTAGTTGGTCAGGCCCCGCATCGTGGTCGGGTTGCCGAGCTGGTCGTAGTCGTACAGGATCGTCTCGCCGAGCAGGCCGCCCGCGGCGGGCAGCACGGTGCGGTGGACGGTGCCGTCGGGGTTGTAGTCGGTCGTGGTCTTGTACGTGCCGGCCAACCCGCCCTCGGCGGCGGGGATGACGACCTGGGCGCCGGTGGGCCGGTAGGCATTGTCGAAGCCGGTGACGGCGCTGGTGTAGGCGTCCGTGGCACCGGTGGCCGCGTTCTTGACGTACCGGGTGGAGCCGGTGGGCTGGCCCTTGACCACGGTGCCGTCGGGCAGCTTGTCGAACGTCCACTCCGCGAGCTTGGTGCCCGCGGCGGAGGTGCCGGCGTATTCGGCGGTCCTGCGGCCGAGGGCGTCGTAGGTGAGGAACAGGCTGGAGCCGCGGGCGTCGGTGACCGTCGTGAGCAGGTCGCTCTTGTCGTCGTAGGTGAGCTTGGCGGTGCCCTTGTCAGGGTCGTCGACCTGGATCATCCGGCCGCGCAGGTCGTAGTGGTAGGTCCAGGTGTTGCCGGCGGTGTCGGTGATGGTGGCGAGCTGCCCGGCGCGGGTGTAGGTGTACGTGGTGGCGTCGTAGTCGCCGGTCGGGGCGTCGCCCTTGTACTGGCGGACCTCGACGGTCTCGCCCTGCCCGTTGACGATCGTGGTGGTCGGGGTGCTGCCCGGGGGCGGGTCTACGCTGATCCGATCGCCGCCGTACGTGGTGGTGGTGCGCCACTGCTCGGTGCCGCGCTTGCGGAAGATCTGCGCGGTCGGCCACTCCATGCCGTTGTAGACGGTGACGCTCTGGCCGGGCACGTCGTCGTCGCTGCCCGGGACCCACAGGGTGTTCCCGGGGCCGCCTTCGGTGTAGTAGTCGGCGTTGGTCTTGTGGACCAGGCCACGGGTGTCGTAGAGCGTGTCGTTGATCAACCGGCCGCCGCCCGGCGCGGGCTCCTGCTTCTGCCTGGGGCGCAGGAGCCCGTCGTAAAGGGCGTACCCGGTGGTGTAGGTGGCGCCGTCGGCGCGCAGCGTCGCGGTGGAGACGGTGGTGGGGCCGTCGGTGCGGATCTGGTAGCCGAACTTCATGTTCGGGGTCGAGGCGTAACCGGTCTTGGCGTGGCCGGGCAGCCAGACGCCGGTCAGCCGGCCGAGCGGGTCGTAGGCCAGGTCGGCGCGCTTGCCGTTGGCGTCGGTGGTCGCTGTGGCCAGGCCCCAGGCGGGCTCGATCTCGGTGGTGGTGACGTGGCCGAGGGCGTTGGTCTCCTGCTTGGCGGTGACCAGGCCGGTGGCCGGGGTGTAGGACGTCCTGGTGGTGGTCCCGTTGGGATCGGTGACCACCAGGGGGCGGCCGTAGACGTCGAAGGTGGTCGAGCCTGCGGTGACGTACTGGGGGCCGCCGTTCCAGGAGCCGAGCTTCTCGGTCTTGGTGACGTCGCCCTTGGACGGTGCCGCGCCGAATGCCTTGCCGTCGTAGTACTTGCGGACGTCGGAGGTCACGTCGGCGGGGCGGTCGGGGGTGGCGGTGCAGGCCTTGGTGACGGTCTCGACGCGGACCGCGTAGGAGAGCATCCAGCGGGTGGTGTCGCGGGCGTAGGTGGTGCGGACGCAGCTGTCGTCGTCGGCGGTGGCCTGGTCGCCGAGGTCGTTGACCTGGGTGGGCAGGCCGTCGCCGTTGTAGTCGGTGTCGGTCGAGTTGTACCGCCAGCCACCCGACGCCAGCGCGGTGCGGGTGCGCTCCTTGTCCTCGCGCACCATGCTCGCCTTGGTGGTCCCCCACGAACGCACCCGCTTGGCGGTCTGCTTCGTCCAGTAGCCGGTGATCGTGCCCGTCAGGGCGGGCCCGGAGGGGCCGTCGTAGTGGATCTCCTCGCGGACGCGGCCCTGCAGCGGCTCGGCGTCGGCCACGGCTGTTCCCGTGGAGTCGGTGACCTTGACGTCGCGGGTGCCGCCGCCGGACAGCTCGTCGCCGTCCATGCCGCGGAAGTAGGTGAACTCGGCCTTCGAACGCTGCTCGCCGGGGGCGCCGCGCAGCACCCGCACCTTGCCGTAGCCGCGCCACTGCGACCAGGTCTTGTACTTGTCCTTCGTCAGCCCGTCGTCGTCATCATGGTGCCAGGCGCCGCCGCCCACGTACTCGTACGTCTCCAGCACGTCGGGGGCGCCGCCGGTGCGGTCGATCTGCTGGACCTGGGTGACGACGTACTTGTGGAACCAGTCGGGCTTGGGCGAGGTGGCGCCCTCAGGGGACCAGTACTGGGGATAGCAGCGGCGGGTGTTGGAGTCCGGCTCGGGGGTGTGACCGGCGACGCAGTCCTCGTCGGAGTAGGTGACGGACAGGGCGCCGCCGGTCTCGTTGTCGATCGCCGAGATCCGCCACTTGGTCAGCGGCGGGCGTCCTTCGAGCGCGTCGACCCGGTTGGGCCGCTGCACGCCGGCGAACTTCACCGGCGGCAGGGACGCCGTTCCGCCGACCTTGCCGGTGTGCTGGATCCCGGCCAGCCACAGCGCCGCCGCCGTGCCGTCGCCGGGCGCGCGCATCTGCTGGTCGAGGGTCCAGGTGTCGACGTTCTTGTACGCGCTCCCGGACAGCACCTGCGTGGTGACGGATGCCAGCCGCTTGCGCGTCCAGAACGTGGGCGAGTACCGGTCGAGACACGTGTCGCCGGAGTCGCAGTTCTGGTCGAAGGGGACGTCCGGCCAGTACTTGGCGTTGCTCTTGGTGAACTTGCTCTCGGCGCAGTCGAAGCTCGACGTCGGGATGCACCGCTCCTTGGCGTCGAAGACGACCCGGGCCGGGGCCGAGGAGGAGAAGATCGCGTCCGAGCGCTGCCCGTAGTCGACGCGCTTGAGGTAGCCGCTCCGGTCGTAGACGGTGGGGGTGCCGTTCGGCACGCCGTCGGTCAGGGTGGTGACATCACGGCGGTAGTAGTTGGTCTCGCGGCCGTACCAGAAGGTGCTGACGGTGCCGTGCGGGTCGACGACGTAGTCGAGGTTCCACCGCCACGCCTGCTTGCACCAGGAGTCGGAGAAGGAGCTCTTGTGGCAGGGCTCGCCGGAGCCGTTGCCGAACACCGGGACGGTCCACGTGGACTGTGTCTCGGCCTTGCCGCTCGTCCAGCCCGGCAGGTGGTTGCGGCCGAAGTAGTACTGGGTGCCGTCGGGGGTGGTGACGCGCCAGTATTCGCCGTCGTTGTCGCCGTTGTCGGCGCCGGACAGTCTCTCGATCTTGGAGCCGTCGTCGTCCTTCGGCTGCCAGGTGCCGGACTCGTCGTCCAGGATCAGCTCGGTGGCCTGTCCGTTCAGTGACAGGGTGGCGTTGTAGGTGCCCCAGCACTGGTCGTTGCGCTTGGGGGTCACGCCGTCGTCGGCGCACGCCTTGTAGCGGCGCTCGATGAAACCGGGCCAGTAGTCGAAGCCCTCGCCGATCCAGGACGCCTGGTTGTTGGTGGCGACCGTACGGCCGTCGACGCTGCCCGAGGAGTAGGCGAAGCCGATGTTCGGGGTCGGGCCGCCCGGCGTCGGGGGCAGGCGCAGCGGATAGGACCAGGAGAACGCGCCGCTCTGGTTGCTCACGTTCCACGTCGCCGACGGCGACAGCGACGTTGCCTCGTACGTGCCCGCGGAGCCGGACGGCGCGGCCTCGGCGGCCAGCGTCATCGTCTCGGCGGTGGAGAAGGCGACGTCGGCGGACAGGCGGCCGGTTCTGACGTCGTTGCGTGTCGGCAGCGGCTTCCTGGTCTGGCATCGGGGCAGGTCGGGAGTGGTGGCGGCGCACGCCGGCAACTGGACCAGGCGCAGGCGGGAGGCCCAGTCGCCGCCGTAGGCGTACCGGAAGCCGGAATAGTCGATCTCGACCGGCAGCTGGGCCGGGCCGGCGGACGGGGTTCGCGGGGTGAGCTGGATGCCGAGCCCGGCGATGCGGGATCGGCCGGCGGCGGCCGCGTCCAGCGTGCGCACCTGGACTGTGGTGGCGCCGACCGGGGTCGTCGTTTTCTCGCCGGTCGCGGAAGGAGCGGACATCGCCGGGCCGAGCCAGATCGGCAGCCCGCCGGCCCGCACCTTGCCACTGCCCGCCGCCCTGCCCGCCGCCCTGCCCGCCGCCCTGCCCGCTGCGGTGCCCGCCGCGGTGCCCTCTGCCTCGCCGCTGCGCGCCGGCGTCCTGCCGCCGCCGGCAGCGGCGGGCACCGGGAGAGCCACCGCCGTCGTGCCCGGCGCCGGCCACGACACCGGCGGCGCGTCCTTGAGATCGTAGGCCGCTCCCGGATCGGTCAAAGGCGCACGGGCCTTGACGGCGTGCCCGGAAACCGGACGTTGCTCCTGTACTCGCTGCCAGGCCGGATCGTCGCCCGTGGCCTGGGCGGCGATCGGCGCGGCCAGGGTGGCCGGCAGCGCGACGGCCAGGATGGCGGCGATCTGGCTCCAGCCTCGTCTTGAACCGGGCACGGCTCTCCTCCGAAGGTTCGTGAGCATGACGGGTCAGCCGCCGATGGGGAGGTTCATGGCGAGGTTGATGACCTGGCGGTCGGTCAGGGTGCCGGTGTAGCCGCGGACGTCGTCGACGTCGCCGCCGAAGTAGTCCACGGCGGCGCCGTTGTACTTGGCGCGGCCGATCTGCAGCGCGCCCGCCGACCAGCCGCCGGTGACGGGGCGTTGGTCGTTGAGCTGGCCGTTGACGTAGAGGCGGATCTGTTTGGCCTGTTCGTCGTACACGCCGGTCAGGTGGGTCCAGGTGTTGAGCACCGAGCAGTCGACGGGCTCGGCCGAGGTGGCGTGCGTCAGAGTGCCGCTGGAGGCGCTGGGGCTCGTCGAGAACGACCAGTGCGGCACCGCGACGCCGTTCTCGGCGATGAGCCGGTAGCCGAGGTAGAAGGAGCTGTAGGTGGCTCCGTCCTGGGCGAGGACGGTCATCGCGCGGCTCGGCAGCGCGCAGGTGTCGTCGCCGGCCAGCCGCACCCAGGCCGCGACGGCGTAGCTGTGGTCGGTGCGCAGCGGCGCCGACGGCGTGGCGGCGTAGCCGGTGGTGCCGTTCAGGCTGAGGGCGCCGCCGCCGTCGAAGCCGTCGCCGATCCAGGTGGCGCCGCCGGCGAGGGTCGCCGGCCAGCGGCTGTCGGTCGTGTTGACCGCGGTGGTGCCGGTGGTCTCATCCAGCTTCCACCAGCCGCGCTGGATCGGCGGCTGCTTGGCCATGGCGGCGATCTCGTTGCCGAGGGAAGGATCGTTGACGGTGCGCGGGTCGTCCGACAGCTCCCGCTTCCAGATCTTCACGTCGTCGATGTCGCCGGCGAAGTTCTCGATGTATCTGCCGCGCGACAGCACCCGGCCGAGTTGCAGCGGGCCGGTCGCGTCCCAGGGCTTGTACGGGAAGGCGCCCGTCGTCGTCTGCGGGATGCCGTTGACGTACAGGCGCAGCTGCCGCTCCGGCGCGTCCCACACGCCCGTCAGGTGCGTCCAGATCCCCGTCGTGGGCTCGGTGTCGCTGAGCGCGCGGACGATGGTCTTGTCGTCGACGTCGGCGTCGAACTTGCTGAAGACCCAGCGTTTGGAGCCGGAGGAGTAGTAGAGCTGGAAGCCCGCGCCGCGCACGGCGTTCTGGCTGACCACCGTGGAGTTCTTGCTCTTGTCGTTCAGCAGCACCCAGGCCGAGACGCTCATGCTCCGGTCGGTGTGCACCACCGGGCCGTCCGTGCTGGCGTAGCCGGTGCCGCCGTCCAGGCGCAGGCCTCCGGCCACCCGCGCACCGACCCAGTTCGTGCCGCCGGCCAGCGTCGCGGGGTGCGTCGTCGCGCCGGAGTCGGCGGCCGTGGAGCCCGCGGTCTCGTCCAGCCGCCAGTGCCCCTCGGGGCCGAACCCGGCGTTGACGTAGAAGGTGTAGACGGCGGCGTTCTTGCCGACGTTGCCCGCCCGGTCGACCGGGAAGACGAACAGGGCGTTCAGCCAGTCGTGGCGGGGCGCGAGCCGCACGTTGACGGAGGTCTGCCCGGCGGGGATCGCGATCTGGGTGGCGGGGGTGGCCAGCGCCGGGTCGTCGAGCGCCCATCGGAAGGCCGTCACGTCGGTCTCACCGTCGCCGGGCGCCAGCGTGAAACCGCCCGCCCAGCCCACGCTGCCCTGCCAGGCGTCCGGCGTGTCGGCCGGGTAGTCGAGCGACGTCACTTTCGGCAGCGTGGTGGGATCGACGGTGTCCACGGTGAACTCACACCACTTGCTCCAGGCGCTGGAGTCGGTGCCGTCGTAGGCCTTGACCTTGTAGCTGTAGCTGTGACCGGTGACCAGACCGGACAGCTTGACCGAGTGGTCGGTGGCCGAGGTGGTGTACTTGTAGGCGGTCTTGCCGCCGCCTGGCATGGTCGAGGTGATGTCGTCCCACACGCCGGTCGCGGTGTTGTAGTGATGCAGCACGAACTCGGCCCGTACGCCGTCGTTGGCTTTGTCAGGGTCGTAGATCTTGGCCTTGAGCTGCAGCGGGCTGCCCGCGTCGCCGGCGTTGACGGCCGGGCGGGCCGCTCCGGTGACGCAGGGCGTGGCCGGGGAGGTGCCGATCCCCGCGGGCGCGGCCGGCGGGGTGTTGTAGTCGATGACCAGCTTGGGAGCGGCGCTGAACCCCTTCCATCCCCACGTGCCGCTGCTGGTGTCGTTGGAGTCCTTCAGCCCGAACGTCGTGTTCGACCAGCCGGCCTTGGCCGCCTTGACGATCGCGCTGGTCGCGTTGAACTCGATGCCCTTGTCCGGGCAGGACGAGCTGTAACCGGCGTCGGAGGCCACGCTGTCCAGATGCTCGCTCCAGGACGGCTGATGACTCCAGTTCGTCGAGCTGGAGATGCCGCCGGTACGCCAGAGCTGCACGGCCTGCGGGCTGGAGGTGCAGCCCCAGGACTTGACCTGCGTGATGCGGAACGTGGCCTTGAGGATGTGCTTGCCGTTGACGTTGTCGGAGTCCATCCGGAAGAACGATCGCTTCAGGCCGCTGCCGTAGTTGCCCGCCTCCGGCATGTGGCTGGAGTTCCAGTACTCCTGGGAGGGGTATGCCTTGTCCACGTACGTCCAGGCCAGCTTGGAGCCCGACCACTGCGGATCGATGTACACCGGGAAGGTGGTGTCGGGAGCGGTCAGCAGCTTCTTGTCCGGCATGAGCGCGATGCGGTCCTGCGCCACGTCGACGCCCATGACCGCCTGTCTGCCCTCGCGACGCGGCCCCGCCACCAGCGACGACGGCGCGGCCGCCGTCCCGGAGGAGTCCCACATGCGCGGCGGCGGCGCGTGGAAGATCTCCGATCCCGCCGGCGTCACGGCGCTCAGGCCGCCGGTCGCCGTCCTGCGTACCGTCAGCCCGGTCGCGCGCATGCCGAAGTCGAGCTTGTCCAGCGCGGGGTTGGCGGCGGCGTCCCGGTTCTTGACCACGAGCACCTCGGAGAAGCCGAGCACCGACGCGGTCACCTTCAGGTCGACGCCCGGAAGGACCTCGCCGTACGTCGCCGTGTCGCCGTCCAGCGTCGGCTTCGGCAGGCTTCCCGGCCACGTCATCGCCACCGAACGGCCGCCCTCGCCGATGGTGGCCAAAGCGGCCGTCCCGCCACCGGAGAAGGTGAGATCCAGCGGGGTCGCCGTGGTGTGGACGGTTCCGTCCGCCGCGAGGACCAGTGTCGTGTCGACGTCGGCCCAGCCGCCTCCCCGCCGTACCCGCTCCGGCAGTGCCGAGGTCTGTGAGGTGAAGGAGCCGTCGGGGTTGGCGAACACCTGACGGTTCTCCGTACGCAGCGACAGCACCTCCACCCGCTGCTCGCTGCTGCGTGCCTGGTCCAGGGCCTCCGCCTCGGTCCGTGGCGGCGTGTCCGCCGCCGCGGCCAGCGCGGCGGGCGCGGCGGGCAGGACGCCACCGGCGGCCAGGCCGCAGGACCATAACGACATGACCACGGCGAGGAGCGCGCGGGGGCTGCGACGCATGAAGTCTCCTGAGGGTCTGCGTCCGGTGATGATCTCGGCTCGCACCATCTAAGGAAATTTCGGATTTGAGAGCGTCAACCTGAGACCTGAGGATCGCTGAAACGTCCGCCGTACGGCCATGCCGCAAAGGTCAACCGGCTGCGGTACGGCGCCCGCTCGTCTACCGCCCAGGTTGTAGCGGCTGTCAGCCAGGCAATTGATGTGGAACCAGGTCGACGGCGGCTACCATGCGCTGATGCGCGCAAAGGTGGTGTCGTCCCTCAGACGGCTCGCCATCGCGAACCCCTTCCTCACCGATCTGATATTCAGCGTCATCGTGGCCGGCACCACTGTGGCGTTCGGGTTCAACCTGTCCGGGGACGCGGCCGAGCCGGGCTACGCGCGGCGCCCGCTGGACGGCGTCGGCGTCGGGTTGACGCTGGTGACCAACCTCGCGCTGGCGTGGCGACGGCGCACGCCTCTCACGGTGCTGGGGATCTGCTGCGCCATGGCGATCGTCCTGCACGCGGCCGGTTACGATTCCCGGCTGAACGAGGCGCCATCGCTGCTGGCGCTCTACACCGTGGCCAGCCGGACGCGCCCGCTCGTGTCGATCCCGTGCACGCTGCCCGTGGCCGTCTCCTGGTGGCACGCGGCGTTCCTCGCCCCGCCCGCGTTCACGGCGATGAACATCGCGCAGGCGAGCCTCCTCGTCGCCGTCGCCTGGACGTTCGGCAACAGCACCAGGATGCTGATCGAACGCAACAGGCGGCTCGGCTACCTCACCGAACGACTCCATCACGAGCAGGACGAGAAGGCGCGCCGCGCCGTCACCGAGGAACGGGTGCACATCGCCCGCGAGCTGCACGACGTGGTCGCCCACCACATGTCGGTCATCGTCATCCAGGCCGGGCTCGCCCGCTACGTCTTCGCCTCCGACCCCGCGACCGCGCGCGGCGCGCTCACCACCATCGCCGACACCAGCAGCGAGGTCATGGGCGAGATGAGACGGCTGCTGTCCGTCCTGCGCATCGAGCCCGACGACGAGGCCGACGGCTACGACCCGGCACCCGGCCTGCAACGGCTCGGACCTCTGGTCGAACGGATGCGCTCGGCCGGTGTGCCGGTCCAGGTCTCGATCACCGGCGACGTGCGCCCGCTGCCGTCCGGCATCGACCTGTGCGCGTACCGGGTCGTTCAGGAGTGCCTCACCAACGTGCTCAAACACGCGGGCCCCGCAACGGCGCGGGTCTCCCTGACGTACGGCGCCGAGCTGGAGTTACGCGTCACCGACGACGGGGGCGGGACGGCCGTCCCCGCCGAGGAGGGCGGTCACGGCTTGATCGGCATGCGCGAACGCGTCAAGCTCTACAAGGGAACGATCACAGCCGGAGCAAGACCGTCAGGCGGATTCGAGGTCGTGGTCACCCTGCCCCTGTCCTCCACGGAACCGGACACATGATCAAGGTAATGGTCGTCGACGATCAGATTCTCGTCCGTGCCGGACTGACGGCGCTGCTGCGTGCCGTGCCCGAACTCGACGTCGTCGGCGAGGCGGCCGGCGGCGAGGAAGCCATCTCCCTCGCGGCGGCCACCCACCCCGACGTGATCCTCATGGACATCAGGATGCCGGGCATGAACGGCGTCACGGCGACCGAGCGCATCCTGTCCGCGGACGGCGATCACCGGCCTCGGGTGCTCATCCTGACCACGTTCGACCTCGACAAGTACGTCTACAACGCCCTGCGCGTCGGCGCCTCGGGCTTCCTGCTCAAGGACACCCCGCCCGAACGGCTCATCGCCGCCATCCAGACCATCGCCTCCGGCGACATGCTCTTCTCGCCCAGCGTCACCCGCCGCCTCATCGAGGCCTACACCCATCGGACCGTCCCGGCCGCCGCCCCGCGCTCTCCCGCGCTGGACCTGCTCACCGCCCGCGAGAGCGAGGTGCTGCAACTGGTCGGGCACGCGCTGTCCAACGCCGAGATCGCCGCCCTCCTGAGCGTCAGCGAGGCCACCGTCAAGACGCACCTCAACCGCGCCATGGCCAAGCTCGGCCTCGGCAGCCGCGCCCAGGCCGTGGCCCTGGCCTACGAGTCCGGCCTCGTCGTCCCCGGCCAGGAGACGCCCTCCCCGAGGTGACTGAAGAACGGACTACGAGTGACGCTGATCCGAGGACCGTCCGAACGTGGACACCGCGGTCAGGAGGAGCTGACCAGGTCGTGCGCGGCCTCGGCGAAGGCGCGGGCCCGAGCGGTGGCGCCGTCGGCCCGCCACAGCAGGCCCCATCGCAGTGGCGGGGCGTCGCTGATGGGGACGTAGGCGACGTCGGGGCGTGCGTAGTAGCGCCTGGCCTGGGCGCCGACGGGGAAGGCGCCGTGGCCGGCGCCGATGAGGGTGAGCATCTCGTTGAACGTCGAGGCCGAGGGGCCGGGGTCGATCGGCCGTCCCGCAGGAGTGGCGCGCGGAGTGCGGTCCTCGCGCAGCGAGATCGGCAGCGTGTCCGGCAACTGGAGGAGCTTCACCCTGGCGAGATCGTCGAGCGAGACCGACGTACGGCGGGCGAACGGATGCTGGGACGGCACGGCGAGCATGCGCATCTCGGACACCAGCACCGGACCGGTGACGATGCCCGGCTCGTCGATGGGGAACGTGCCCAGCGCGAGGTCGACCTGGCCATCGCGCAGCCAGGGCATCAGGTCGACTATCTGCGCTTCGCGGAGCTGAACATCGCAGTCCGTCAGGCGACGGCGGAACAACTCGGCGGCCCCGGCGAGCAGCAGAACAACGGCACGCCGGTTCGGCGCTCCAGCTTGGCGATCGTCTGGCTGATCCGGGCGGTGGACACGCGCAGGCGCTCGGCGGTGCGGCCGAAGTGCAACTCCTCGGCCAGGGTCAAGAACGCCTCCAGCTCGTGGCGCTCCAGCATGTCACCCCCATGCTCCCTCTGGCCGACATGCAGGACAACGGAGTTGAGGTCAAAGGGGAACCGGCTACAGGGGGCCCGGTCCTGTAGGCCATCGCCATGGCCGCTGAGGCATCACCGACGCCGCGCGGTCGACCAGGCGGATGCCGTGCCGAACAGCAGGGGCGTGAGGGTAGTGGAGAACTGTCGCCGACGCTGGATACGGACTACTCCCTGATCTGACGCACCCGGGAGCCCCGCCGTACGGCGGGGCTCCTTCGCTCTGGCCGGCGATCAGCATCCCCGAAGCCGGGTGGACACCAGTGTCAGCTGAGGACTGTCGCCGAGCGTCCCTCGTCCACGGTGTACGCACCCGCGGTGATCGCTCCGAGACTTGCGGGCTTGAGGGTCAGTGAGACGACGCCGCCGGGCAGCACGCGCGACTTCTCGTCCACGGTGGTGAACGTCGCGGGTGTCGATCCGCCCGGGAACAGGTGCTTCCCCGTCCCGACGACGACTGGGTATTGGAGCAGCCGGTAGAGGTCGACAAGTCCGGCCTGATGCAGCGTCTGCACCAGCTTCCAGCTTCCGTGAACCTGGAGCTCCATACCGGGAAGCTCCTTGAGGCGGCGCACCTCGTCGACCAGTTCACCGCGCAGGACAGTCGTCGGGCTCCAGCCGGCTTCCTGGTCGGTCAGCGTCGAGCTGACGACATACTTTGGCAGCGTGTTGAGCTTGGTGGCGATCAGGTCGTCAGGCTCGGTGACCTTCGGCCAATACCCGCCGAGCAGATCGAAGCTCGTACGGCCGAAGAGGAAGGCGCCGGCCGCACGAAACCAGCTCTCGACGACCTCGTTGGTGTGCGCCGAGGCGTGCGGAACGAGCCAGCCGCCGCGGTCGAAGCCGTCGGAGCGGTCCTCGTCGGGGGCTCCGGGCCCTTGCATGACGCCGTCGAGGCTGATGAAGGTGTTGACGCTGAGCAGCACGATTCTCCCCCGGGTATTCGGGTCGCGGACTGCCGGTCAGGGCTGACCGGCAGGCAGACGCTAGCTGCCGGGCCCCGGGTGAGTCTTGTACAGGAACGACATCGCGGCATGGTCGCGGCGTTCGCGCGGTCGATCTGCATCACGGCGGTTCGCGACAGTCCAGTGATCGCACGGTATCGACGCTGGAGGGTACGCAGGGTCGGGCCGCCTCAGGATACCCGGCGACGTCCTCCTCGTCCCCGAGGCGCGGTCCTCACCGCCGATGATGACTCTGCCCGAGTCCGTCACTGGAACGGCACATACCCGTCGATGATCGAGGCTGCCACATGTGGCCGAAGAAACCGTACCGAGCGTGAATCGACCCCTGAGGAACTCGGTGGCGTACGGCGGGACCGGTGCGGTGGCCGCCCTCGTCTCCGGTCCGCGCAGGCTGGCGAGCAGGCGTCCTGCGTCCGCGAAAGGATCAGATGCAAGCAGGTGCGCGCTGTGGACATCATCGTGTCATCGGCGCCGCTGCTGCCGGGGACTGGGCCCGAGTTCGGCACAGACCTACCGCAGCCGGCTGCGGCACATGCGCGCCACGCTGGCCTGGCTGGAACGCGGCGGCCCCACCGAGGGCCTCCGTGTCCTGCTCCCGGAAACTCTCGGTGTGTTCTCATATGCAGGTGATAGATCATTACCGGGATGTCCTGCGTCGCGTCGCCTGGCTGGACGCCCTCTGCTGGATCGTTGTGCAGCCCCTCGGAGAGCATCTCGGCCTCGACGACGTCTTATGGCGCGTGAACGGCGGACGCGACCCCGAACAGCGTGTCATGGCCTACCCGCCCGAGGAGGCGCTGGAGGCGGACGAGCCCGTGCTCTTCGCCTTCGAAGGGGACGGCGCCTGGGGCCTGCTGGAGTTCACCCACGGATACGGGCTCTCGGACCAGGTTCTCGCCACGGTCAGTGAGGGTGCCCGTGTGTGGATGGCGTCCTGGCACTTCAAGGGCGGCCATACGGTCGTCTACGCGGCCGACGGGCGGATCAGGGCGCGGATGCGGGAGTTCGTCTTCGGCGACCGCCGGGAGGAGGATGGCGACCCGTCCGCTCTGGCCGGTCTGCGCGCCCTGCTCGACGGCCTGGCCCGCGACGACTTCGACGGCAAGTGCGCCGCCGTGTTCGCCTTCACCGAGCAGACCACCGGGGTAGGCTTCGACGCCGATCAACTGCTCGCGGAGAACGCGCCCGTCATCGTTCTCGACGTGCCGGCCCCCTGACTCCAGTTCACGCGCCCGGCGTATCGCACTCGAAAACGAACTCGACCAGCTCCAGCAAAATCACGCACGCCTGCGGGAGCAGAAGCACGTTCTGCAGCGCAGCCAGCCGGTGGCCGAGCAGACTGCCCGCACCGCCGCCGAACAAGCACCGCCCCAGACCGTACGGCCCACACCTACGACAACGCCTCACCCCTGACCGGCGTCGACCCCACGTGAGACTCCGACTGGGAGGCGCAACTGATGGTATTCGCACTCTTCGGTCAGCTCACCTGCCTGCAGCAGCTTGCCGCGGATTTGCTGGAGCCCGGCCAGGGTGTCCACCTCCCACGCCAGGTCCGCGAGCCCGGGACGCCGGCTCGCGCGGGCCGTCCCGCTGTGGTGATCTCGGCTCGGGGCGGCAGCTACAGCCCCGGTGCTCCCAGGCACGTCCTGGACTGCCCCCCACGAGACGGCGCTGGCCGCGCTGCTTCCGCTGCACGAGGCATCCATGGCCGGCGCCCACGACCGTGCTCGCGAACTCGCCGCGACGATCGCCGGCGGCACGACAGCAGCCGCCCAGAGCCCTGAACCGACACTGCGCACCTCGGGCACCCGCGGCAGGGTGGGGCGCAGACACATGGCCCGCAGTCCGCTGGACGTGCCGTTGGCCACGCTGCGCTCGGCGGCTGGCCCCAGAGGTCAGTCCTTCGGGGTCGATTCGCAGTCGCGGAGGTAGGTCTCCATGGCGGTGCGGAGATTGTCGGCGGCACGGATGATGAGGGCGAGCTGTTCCGTGGTGAACTCACCCAGCGCCTGACCGAGCTGCTGATGCAGCGGTTCGAAGAAGGCGTCGGCAGCGGCGTTGATCGTCGTGGTCGAGCGCAGGGTCACGACCCGCCGGTCGGAGCCCTCCCGTGCGCGCTCGACATGCCCTGCTTTCTCCAGGCGTCCGAGAAGGATCGAGGTCGCACCCGGCGAAAGGCCCACGCGTTCGGCGAGGCGCGCCGGCGTCAGCGGCCGGCCACGCTGTTCCGCCTCAATGATGAGCACGATGGCGTCGGCGTCGGTGGTGTGCAGGCGCGCACTGCGGGCGAAGGCCCGTGCCAGTTCCTTCTGCGTGGCGGTGAAGGCCGTGAGGCTGTCCAGCACCTGCTCGTACTGATCACCGGGCTCAGCCTCTGTCATGACCTACCTTTCGACGCCCCCGGTATCTTATGGCAACCCAAGATAGTTATGCTACATAATAGTTTTGCGACATAATTACTCCGAGGCTCACCCGAACCAGCAGCCGCCCGAAGCCCATCGAAGGAACTCAAGGAGCCATCACAGTGCAGCGATCGATCACCATCGCCGGAGCCGGACTGGCCGGACTCGCCCTCGCCCGCGTCCTGCACGTCCACGGCATCGCCTCGACCGTCTACGAGGCGGAGGCATCGCCCAGCGGACGCAGCCAGGGCGGCCAGCTCGACATCCACGATTTCAACGGCCAGGTCGCCCTCCAGCAGTGCCGGCTCATGGACGAGTTCCACTCGATCGTCAACATGGGCGCCGAGGCCATGCGATTCCTCGACCCCGACGGAGAGCTCGTCGGCGAGATCCCCGACGACGGGGAACTGAGCAACCCCGAAGTCCTGCGCGGCGAACTGCGCAGAATCCTGATCGAGTCACTGCCCCTTGGCACGATCCGGTGGGGCCACAAGATCGCCTCGGTCACCCCTGGAGACGGCCACCGACCGCACGTGATCAACTTCGCTGACGGCTCGTCGGTCTCAACCGAGGTGCTGATCGGCGCCGACGGGGCCTGGTCGCGGGTCCGGGCCTCCCTCAACGGCGCCATGCCCGAGTACCTGGGAACCCTGTGGGTCGAAACGTTCCTCCACGACGTCGAGAAGAACCACCCGCGCAGCGCCGCACTGGTCGGCAGCGGCGCGATGCTGGCGATGAAGCCGGGCAGGGGGATCTTCGGACACCGAGAGGCGAACGACGTGATCCACACCTACGTCGTACTGAAGAAGCCGCTCGAGTGGACGCAGTCGGTCGACTTCTCCGACCGCGAGCGCGCGCTGACGCTCGTCGCCGATCAGCTGGGTCAGGGCTGGGCGCCTGAGCTGCTCGAACTGGTCACCCGAGGGGAGACCACGCCGGTCGTACGCCCGATCTGGGGACTGCCGCTGGAACACACCTGGGACCGCGTCCCGGGCATCATGCTCATCGGCGACGCCGCCCACCTCACCCCGCCCGACGGCGACGGCGCGAACTGGGCCCTCTACGATGGCGCCCAGCTCGCACAGGCCATCGCCGCCACACCGGCCGACATCGACACGGCGTTCACCACCTTCGCCGAACAGATGCTGCCCCGCAGCGCCGCGTCCTCGATCGAGGGCTACCAATCCTTCGAGCAGACCTTCGGCTACAACGCACCCGCGAACCTGCGCGACATGATGAACCGCGCCAAGACCTACGGCCACCAACACCAGTGAGCACGCGACACCTGCGTACGGGCTCGTGAATCACCCACCTCCGCCGACTTCGGCGAGGGCGCTTCACTCCCAGACCTGCCCACGGATCGTCCAGCGGCATCCCAGCGGGCCACGAGAACCAACACCGCCACCGAGCCGCTCATTCGATCGAGATACCTCACCCCACAGTTCCTGAGCCGTCACGGGCGGTCGGTGGCGGCCGTCTCGGGGCCTCGGCAGGCGAGGCAGTAGCGGTAGAGGTCTACTCGGGTGAGCGTGCCGGCCGGGTTGTAACGGCGCTTGCAGTAGGCCCGCCAGTTGCCGGTGGCCTCCAGTATCGCGCCCGCCGTTTGGCACTTGAGGCACGCGTTGGGGTTGTTGTACGACGAGTCGTAGTAGTAGCCGCCGCTGTAGGGGCCGTCCCCGCAGGCGACCGCCAGGCTCGACCGGCTCATTGCGGCGCTCGTGCTCGCGCCGGCGCTCCCGCCGGGCAGGAGCGCGACGACCGTGCCGAGCGCGACGACCGTGCCGAGCGCGACGACCGGCCGCCCTGCCGATCGCCCTGCCGATCGGCCCGCCGAGCGTCGCGTCGATCTTGTGCTTGCCATGTCAGCCTCCTCCTGGTGGAACACCGATTCTCGGCGCGGACGAAGGAGGGGGACAGGGCGGCAAGCGGGCATCGACCGGACTTTTCGCGGTTCGCACGATGCGCCTGGCAGGCCGGGGCCCTAGTCTGCCGGGCATGCGCATGCTGCACCTCGGGCTGCGGGTCACCGACCTGGAACGCTCGCTCGCCTTCTACACCGCCGTCGGGTACGCCGAAGTCGGACGGGTCCCCGAGACGGAGTCCGGCAGCCTGACCATGCTGAAGCTGCCCGGCGACCCGTACGTCAGCCTCGAACTCGTCCACGATCCCGCCAGGCCGGTCGAGGACATCGGCGCCGTCGACCACCTCGTCATCCAGGTGGACGATCTCCACGCCACGATCGCCGCGCTCGCGGCCAAGGGCGTCACGGCCGAGCCGCCGTCGGAACTGGGGGAGCGGTTCTGGACGTCGTGGCTGACCGACCCCGACGGCTACCGGATCGAACTCGTCCAGTGGCCGCCCGGCCATCCCCCCGGCATGACGGCGGTGGACTTCGCGTGAGCGTCAGGCCGGCGCGTACGCGGGGGCCACGTCGACGAAGATGCGATAGTCCGAGATCAGGCCGTCGTCGCGGGTGGTCCAGATCGTCACGGCGACCACGCGGGCGTCCCGGCCGTCCAGCCGGCGGTAGGTGACCTCGGTCTCGGCGATGGTGTCGGCGCCGACCCGCCAATGCCTGACGATCCGGTGCCGCAGGCCCGCGATGGTGGCGAAGAACGCGCGCAGCCCGTCGGCGATGGCCTGGCGCCCCACCATCGGGTCGGCGTTGCCGAACACCATCGTGCCGTCCTCGGCCATCAACTTCGCGATGCCGTCCGGGTCGAACGCGTCGATGATCTGAAAAACGTGACGTGCCTCGTCGTCGGACATGCCCACCCTTCCCTGCCGGTGAAGATCGATGTCTCCACCTTGCGCGCCGAACCGCCGCCGGGCAAGCGGGAAGCGGCGGGGTGGGCGTTTTCATGATCTGTAGAGTGAGCGACTGCCCGCCCCGACCGGCTCACCGCGAAGGACTCCCGCCATGTTCATCCGCCGCGCGTCGATCGTCGCCGCCCTCACCCTCGTCACGTCCTGCCTCACGCTGCTTCCCGCGTACGCCTGGGCCCCCGCCGTCAGCTCGTCGGGCGTCCCCTTACCCGGAGGGATATATCCGGGCTCGGCCCGCTATCAGAGTGCGGGCTTCTACCAGTACGCGCCGTCCGTCGTGCAGACGTCCGACACCCAGCGGATCATCTACTACTGCGCCAACACCGTCGAGTACGACAGGAGCGGCGGCAACGCGCTCGCCGCCACCCACGACCACGTCCTGTTCAACGTCGGCACCCGCCGGCCGGACGGGTCGTACTGCTGGGGCTCCACCCAGGTGGCGCTGCGGCCTCGCCTTGAGCCGGGGGACGCCCAGTACCATCCGGCCACACCGAGCTGGGCGGCGTACCACATCTGCGACCCCGACGTGGTCAAGGGACGGTTCACCTACACGGCGCCGGGCGCCGGTGCGAAGACCTACACCTGGGCGATGTTCTTCACCGGCGCGGACGACGACGACCACGGCGCCGACGGCCGGTTCAACGTCATCGGCGTCGCCCTCGCCGCCTCCCCGCTCGGACCGTGGACCATCGTCGCGGAGCCCGTCGTCGACATCGACGAACCCGACTACAACGCCGCCGGCTACGGCGTGGGCCAGCCCGGCGTGACCAGCGTCGACCAGCAGGGGAACCTGCTGTTGTTCTACAGCGGCCTGGACTGCGCGGCCCTGGACGCACCCGACCCGTCCTGCGACGTCGCCGACCGCGGCACCGCCGTGCGCACGCTCGACCTCGGCGACGCCGGCGCGCCAGTGCTCGGCGAGAGGCGCTTCGTCACCACCGCCGGGCTGACGCCGGAGCCGTTCCTCCCCAATTCCGGACGCTTCCTGCACAACGCGTCGTGGGCCTACGACCCCAGCCGGGCCTCGTTCGTCGTCTCCCGCGACACCGGGCCGCTCGACGGCAAGGGCCAGGGGCGCGCGTACGCGACCTCACCGCACTCGTGGCCGTTACAGGAACCGGCGCCCGCCGCGAGTAACAGAGCACTTTGAAAGAAGGTCTCGTGTTCCGCCTGCTTCAAGCTTGAGGAGGCGCTCTGGCGGGTCACTTCTGTCTCGGCGCCGTCCTGTGAGCCGGTTCCGAAGGGAGAGGCACATGACGCAAGCACGCAGCAGCGGACGAGCACGGCCTGCGGTCGCGGGGGAAGCGCCCGACACCAGCGCCTCGTCCATGTTCGTGACCGGAGCGATCCCGCGCCGGCGCGGACTGATCGTTCTGCTCGCGAGCCTCATCGGGTTCGTGCTCACGACGGTGTGGTCGGCGGAGTTCGTGGACCAGACGATCGGCGGCAACGTCGCCGGCACGCTGCTCGGGCATGAGCCTACGGAGGCGCCGATCGCCGGCATGGCGGCCGGGATCGTGTTCGCGTTCGTCAGCGGGCTCGCGGGGTCATTCACCGCGTGCAATATCGCCTGCTTCGGGGCGGTGGCGCCGATGATGGGCGGGGTCGGCAGCCGGTGGGGGCGGTTGCGGCAGTCGTTACGGCCACTGCGGTGGCTGGCGGTGGGCATGGTCACGGTCTCGGCGGTCTACGGCGCGATCGTCGGTTTCGTCGGGACGAGCATGCCGCAGTTCTCCACCGCGCCGACCGTGCCGGGAACGTTGTCCGCGCGCAGCGTGCAGTCGATGGTGGTGTTCGGGCTGATCGGGCTATGCATGCTGTACATGGGGCTGGCCGCACTGCGCCTGGTGCCCGATCCGTTCGGCCGGATCGCACGGCGGTTCCCGAACGCGCCGATGGTGTTCATGGGCGGGCTCATCGGCGGCTTCCTCATCGGGCGGCCCTATCCACTGTTCCGGCAGATGTTCCGGGACGCCGCCGAGAGCGGTAACCCGCTGTACGGGGCAGCGGCGTTCGTGCTGCAGTCGGTGGGGAACATCGTGATCATGGCGGTGCTGTTCATCGTGCTGTCCGTCGTGGCCGGCGGCCGGGTACAGCAGTGGCTCACGGCCAAGCCTGGCCGGATCGCGGTTCTGACCGCCGGATCGCTGATCATCGCCGGTGCGTTCACCTTCTTGTACTGGGACGTCCGCCTGCTCGCCCGCCGCGAGATCATTCCCTGGTATCCGACCGCGCCCTGGTCATGACTGGCCGGCTTCGAGCGCCGGTTCACGGGCTCAGCACATCGGGACGGCTCTTCGCCATGGGGGAGTAGGTCATGATCGTGCCCATCACTCCGGACAGCTGGATGCGGGTCCGCCGTGCCCTCGACGCCACGGCGGATCGGTTCGCCGAGCTGCTCGTGGCAGCTCGTGCTGTGCCGGCGAGGGCGACGGTGCACTGGTCGGTGGGGGAGACGGCGGCCCATGTGGCGACCCTGAGCAAGCTCCTGGTCGCCATGACCGACCCCGGGGCCGGCCCGTTTCCGTTCCCGGGCGGCAAGGAACTCGTACGCGAGACCGTCGTCGACTCGGTTGCCCAGCTGAACGAGGTGCTGCTGGGTGAGTTCACCGAGCGGGATCCCGTGGTGCTGGCACGGTTGATCCGGGCCGACATCTCCAGAACCCTGGAGGCCACTGAGGCGGTCGATCCGGTCGCAGCCGTCCCCTGGCTGGGCGGAGCCCGGCTCCCGTATGCGGGTCTGCTCGCCCACATGGTGAACGAACTGCAGATTCACGGCTGGGACATCGCCAGAGGGGCACGGCTGCCTTGGACGGTGCCGCCGCAGGAGGCCGGCCTGTTCTTCGACCTCTTCCTGCTCGGGGTGATCCATCACGGCTATGGCCGGCTGCTGGAAGGGCATGGGCCCGTCCCGAAGGGCCGCATCACCGTGGAGTTCAGCTCTCCCTACACCGCCACCAGAGTCATGGCGCTGACCGGCGGTTCCGTCACGGTCGAGCCGCCCAATGGCAGGCCTGACGTGCGGCTGTCCTTCGACCCGGTCACGCTCAACCTGATGTTGTTCGGACGCATCAGCAAGTCCCGCGCGGCGCTGACGGGCAAGGTCGCCGTGCGGGGCGGGCGCCGCCCTTGGAGGCTCCCCGCGTTCATGCGGATCGTCCGCCTCCCTTCGTGATCACTTGGGCCCAGGGAGGTCCGAGCCCGCGGCAGGCGTATGGGATCAGCCGCGCGGATTACCTGCGTTC
Organism: Nonomuraea salmonea; assembly: GCF_042428605.1. NCBI lineage: Bacteria > Bacillati > Actinomycetota > Actinomycetes > Streptosporangiales > Streptosporangiaceae > Nonomuraea > Nonomuraea salmonea. Next base: position 59,095 of record NZ_JBHMCF010000052.1, on the reverse strand, counting down.
GCGACGCAATCTGTGCCCGGTCTCCGGTGAATGACCGGAGGCGTTTCTTCAAACGTGCTCAGATCGGCGCCGGCTTGAGATGAGCGGGTCAGGGTCTTGTCGTACGCCGCCCGCACGCATTATCAAGGATGGGTCCGGAACGCAGGGACGCGGCTCGGCATGAAAGCACCGGAAAATGATCGCCTACGAACAGTCATGGAAGCTGTCCACGGGTAATGGATTGAATGGTCAATCATTAAGTCGATCTTCGCTGCCGCGCTTGAGAATGTCGGCGAGGGTCCTTTTCTTCGAGTTCCGGCTCATCACTTATCAGTATTGACGATGTCCTTGTGGCGGGGAAACCGCCGGCTGTCATGCCGCCGAGTTCGGCCTGGCGCCTCTCGGGCCATCGCCATCTGAGGTGTGCCCCCGGCGTGGTGGCCCAGCTCTTCATGCCGCTTGACCAGGGTGAATGTCGTCTATTTCGGGCGAGGTGTCGGCTGTGCCGCGCGCCGCCCGTGCCCCTCGCCCGCTTCGGCCTGTCAGCGGTTCGGCGACGCCCGCCGTTCGACGGAGCTGGCACAAAAAGGACATGGTTCAACACTTGCAGCGGACGGTTGCATAAATTAAGAAAGAGGGGGCGCGCGGCAATTCACTGGGGGAGTGGAGCCGGCAAGCCGCCGATCACCCACGACTAGTAGTTACGGGGGTTGCTCTGTGGGCAGCAGCATCGAGGACTCGATTGTGTGCGTCATCGCAGCCATGCAGGAGAACCTTGGCGAACGATTCACAATCGATGACATGGCGCGCATCGCCATGTTCAGCAAGTTCCACTTCTGCCGAGCCTTTCGCGCCTCCACCGGAATGTCCCCGGCGAGGTTCCTGGCGGCGCTGCGGCTCCAGGAAGCCAAGCATCTGCTCGTTTCGACGTCGGACGGTATCGCGGAGATCAGTAACAAGGTCGGCTATACCAGCGTCAGCACCTTCACCACCCGGTTCAGCGCCTCAGTAGGGGTGACTCCTGGAGTCTTCCGCGCCCAGCGCGGCCGGACCTCGCATCCCCGCACCTGCGATGAGCGGACGCCGGCCAAGGGGAGCGGCGCGGTCATACAGGGCAAGGTCTCGGCGAGTGCTCCGTACGATGATTCGACCGTGTATCTCGGCCTCTTCCGCCACGTCGTGCCGGAGGGCACGCCCATCCGGAGCTTAGCCCTCGACAAACCAGGGGTCTTCGAGATGGGGCATGTACCGGACGGCACATGGCACCTGCTGGCGTACACCGCGACACCCCCTCGGGTGCCCGGCTCGGACGGCGTCCGGCTGAGCGTGCCGCGATCCGCGATCGCCGCCCAGGGACCGTTCCATGTCAGCCAGGGATCGGTGCTCAGCTGCGTGGACCTGCGTCTGCGGTCCGCGCGCGCGACCGATCCGCCCGTCCTGGTCGCCCCGTTCGATCTTCGGTGGGAGCCGGCCATGGCGACGGTCGGCTGAATCGCCAGGACCGCGCTGGTCGGCGCGTCACTCGTTCTCCAGGGCGGCGGCTCCTCGGTGGCCGGCCCCCGCCATCACGCCTGATCGATCGCCCGCTGAGGGCCGTACACCCGGACCGCACGTGGCGATCCGGGTGTCGTGCCGGAGACCTGTTCCGGCCAGGGGCCGCTGCTCGTCAGGTTCAGGACGAGGCAGGCGCTTCCTGGACGAGGGCCGCGAACTGCTGCTCGAGGAGCTTGTCCGGGCTGTTGGCGTACAGTTCCGCCAGAGGCGCGACCGTGGCGTCGGGAAAGATGTCCTCCTCGCCCTTGGCGACCGCGTCGAAGATGGCCTGCGCGGCGGATTGCGGGGTGGCCTTGGGAACCTGCAGTTCCCGCACCATGTCGGTGTCGATGGGGCCGGCCAGGACCGCGTGGAACGTGACTCCCCGAGGCCCGTAGAAGGCGCGCAGCGTCTTGGTCAGCGAGTACGAAGCCGCCTTCGAGATCGAGTACGACGGGAAGGGCGGCAGCGGCGCCAGCGCGACCACGGACATCATGGTGATGACGGCCCCGCCCGCATTGACGAGCGCCGGCAGGAAGGCCTGGGTGACGGCGTTGGTGCCGTGGAAGTTGACCGCCATGTGGCGGTCGAGCACGGACGGGTCGAACGGAACGTCGGGCAGCATGATCCCGGCGTTGTTGATCAGGATGTCCAGCGACTCGATCTGGCTGGCCGCCGCCTGGATCTGCGCGGGGTCGGTGATGTCGAGCGTCACCGGGGTGACGCGCTCGTCGGAGTGGTCGAGCGGCTTGCGGGTGCCGCAATAGACCTGCTTGGCGCCCCTGGCCAGAGCTTCGGTGACCAGCGCCTGGCCGATGCCGCGGTTGGCCCCTGTCACCAGCAAGGTCTTGCCTTCGATGCTCATGTTGCTGCTCCTTTTGATCGGTCAGGCGAGAATCACGTGCATTCGGCCATTGATGACGGCTCGGAAATCAGCAGAAACCGGTGAAACGGCTTTCTCGATATACCGCCGAGGCTAACAGCCGTCCGATAGTCGTGGCCACGGCTCGGATCGAACTCGGCAATATGGAAGAAGCGAAGATGTGGATGGCTGAACGCGGGGCCCCGGCGGCCCCGCATCATTGTTCGGATCGGGCCGCCGGCAGTGCGCCCCGTCCGTCGGATCAGGACGGGGCACGGTCGCGGCGGCAGGCGGTTACTGCGGGCCGGGTCCGATCATGGGGCTGTTGCAGTAGGCCGCGATCTTCCACCCGTCGTCCCGCTTGGCGAGCACCCAGGTCGCGTACGAGGTGCGCTGCGGTGGAGCCTCGCTTTCTCCAGGGAGCAGCACACCGGTCTCGGTGACGACCACCGCGGTCTCGTCGTTGACGAAGCGGACGCTCCGGACCTTCTCCGATGCCCCGGTGCCCTTCATCGGGCCGCTGAACAAGAAACCGATGGAGCCCTGGATCTCCCCACGCGATTCCATGTAAGAACCGGGCAGGGTGGCGGAGGCGTCATCGAGGTAATCCGCGACGAAGAGATCCGCGTCGTTCTTGTTCCACGCATCGTGGACGCCCTTGACGACGGCGAGGACGGCAGTCTCGTCGCTCTTGTTTATGGCCATGCTTGACCTCATTCTGCTCGTGCACCGAGAACACCGCGGACGGCCGCTTCACAGATGCGGAATTCATCGGCGCTGGGAATGGACTTCGAAAGAATGGGGAAGTTTTTCAGCCCTCCTTCTGTCGTTGAGGTGCGGCCGTTCGCCGGTCACGACGACACGGACGGTTCTTCCGACAGGCGGTGCATCTGGTGCTGGACGGCGCTGTGCGCCGGATACGCCAGCGACATCAGCGCGCCCACCGCGGAAAGGCCCGCGCACAACCACATGGCGTCGCCGAAGCTGGAGATGAAGGTGGCGGGGGAGGTGTAGTTGCCCGGATGGGCGAAGACGCTCGCGGTGAGCGCGACCCCGAAGACGCCCCCCAGCTCTCGCAGCGTCGCGCTGGTTCCCGAGGCGATGCCGATCTGGTTCGGGCCGACCGAGGTCATCACGCCGTTGGCGACCGTCGGGAAGACGATGCCGATGCCCACGCCGGCGACCAGCAGCGGACCGAGGATCTCACCGAAGCTCATCCCCGGCTCGACCGTGAACGCCACCCAGCCGAACCCGATCGCCTGCAAGGCCATGCCCATCGCCATGAACACCCGGTTGCCGTACTTGTCGGCCAAGGGGCCGACGACGGGCCCGATGAACATGGAGACACCCGTCCAGGCCAGCAGATGAAGGCCGGCCATGAGCGGGGAGTCGCCAAGTCCGTCCTGGAAGAACTGGGCCATCAGGAACAAGGCCCCGAACAGCGGCGCGTACATGAAGAAGTTGACCCAGCTCGCGGCGTTGAACGCCTTGTTGCGGAAGAGGTCGAGGCGCACCATCGGTGCGCGTCTGCGGCCCTCGACCACCAGGAACACGGCCAGGACGACCCCGCCGGCGATCAGCGACGCGATCACCTGCACGTGTCCCCAGCCGACGCTGCTGACTCGCACCAGCCCCCAGGCCAGCAGGAAGGAGCCGGCGCTGCCCAGCGCCAGCCCGTACAGGTCGAGTGACTGGCGTGGCCCGTAGCTTTCTGTCAGCCGCGTGAGCGTCAGGACGGCGGCCACCAGGCCGATGGGGACGTTGACCCAGAAGATCCAGTGCCAGTCGAGGCCGGTGACGATGGCGCCGCCGAACACCGGCCCGATCGCGACCGCGAGACCCGAGACCGCGCCCCAGGTGCCGATGGCCGTGCCCCGCTTCTCGACCGGGAACGCGTCGCTGATCAGCGTGAGCGAGACGGGCATGAGGATGGCGCAGGAGAGCCCCTGCACGGCGCGGGCCGCGATGAGCACGCCGATGTTCGGTGACAGCGCCGCCACGACCGACGTCGCGGCGAAGATGACGAGCCCGATCGCATACACCTTGCGGCGGCCGAACCGGTCGGCCAGCGCGGCCATCAGCAGCAGGACGCAGGCGAAGGTGAGGACGTAGGCGTTGATGGTCCACTCGAGGGCGCTGAGGCTCGCCTGGAAGCTGGTCCGCAGCTCGGTCAGGGCGGTGGTCACCACAAGCGTGTCCAGGGCGGTCATGAAGACGCCGACCGAGCTGAGAACGAGGGTCCAGCCTTTGTGCGGCGCGGCTGCTCCGGTGTCAGCGGATGCCATGGCGTGCCAACTCCTCCGATGAAGGTTCTGCACTGCGGCGAAACTAGGTTCGCGTTTTCAACTAGCTACTTCAATTTTTGCACCTGTGAGCCTACAGAGGGCCGCCGAACACGCGCAACAACGTCACGCCAATCGGTGTGGCGAACATGCCCCTTCGATGACCCGGCCCGGTGGGGCGACCGGACTACTTGATCACGGTCCTGATCAGCCGGTCGTCACCCTCGAGCCGCACGCGCCCCGCCGCGATGGCGTCGTCGAGCGTCTCGTCGCGATTGACGAGCGACTTCAGCGTGCGGGCGTCCATCTGCACGAGTGCGTCGGCCTCGTAGGCCGCAGCGCGCGCGATGGCCAGCCCCGCCTCGTCGAAGCGCAGGGTGAAACGGTCGTCGCCGACGCGCATGTCGCAGACACCGGTGACGGGCATGCCGCCGGGGAAGAAGAACTGAGCCTGCGAGCGCAACGACAGCAGCAGCGAGTCGACGGTCGAGGGGGCGTGCTTGTCCCACCACGGCGACATCACCGCCCAGTTGCCCAGAGCGAACAGGACCGGCTCCAAGGACCGGCCCCAATCGGTCAGCTCGTACACGGTCGTGCTCACCGGGACACCGGCGCGCTGCCTGCGCAGCACGCCGATTCCCTCCAGATCGCGAAGCCGTCTCGTCAGGATGTTAGAGCTGGCGCCGCACAAGCCGTCGCGCAGATCGCTGAAGCGCTTCGGCCCGAGCATGAGCTCGCGAACCACCAGGAGCGCCCAGCGCTCACCCACGAGATCCAGCGCATGGGACACCGGGCATCCCTCGCCGTAGCTGCGCCTCTTCTCCATGCCGCTACGATACTCCGTCATGTTCATGCCTCTTTGCGCACGATAAAAGGGCTGACAGCGCACCCCTGTCCTGGTGCCATCGGCAGGGCCCGCGGCCTCGGACGGCTTTCAGCGGACCGGCCTGGCAGCGGCGCCGGCGACCTCCGCGAGGTAGGCGGCCGCCTTGTCAGGGTCGAGGAACCACTCGGTGAAGTCGTTGGGGTCGTCGAACCCCGCGATATAGCGATCGCCGATCGCCGGGAACCGGCTCGCGGCACCCAGGATCTCCTGCACGTGCGGGGGCGGCGGCGCCAGCGCCATGTTCGACCACTCGGTGGTCACCCGTCCGTGCCGCACCCAGAACGTCTCGAAGACACCTTCCATGAACGTGCCGTCGAACGGCCGATCCCCGTGCTCGATGATGGCGTCGAGGTAGACGGCCGCGGACCTTGCGGCCATGTTCGCCCCTTGAGCCGTGATGGGGTCGTTGGCGACGACCACGTCGCCCATGCCCAGCGCCCGGCCGCCGGAGGGCAGCGTCGCGACCGGCCGCCGCACGGTGGGGGCGAAGCCGCCGCGCAGCGTGCCGCCCGCGTCGGTGAGCTCCAGCTTGCCGTACTGCTCGCACACCCAGGGCACATGCCGCTCCAGCAGCTCGACGAAACGGTCCAGATGCTCCTGCGGGGAGGAGACGTCGCCGAACACGTCCAGCGCGCCGCCGGGTATCGCCTCGAAGAACAGGATGTGGCACGGACCGGAGGTGGTGATCGCCGGCATCACGATCAGTTCGCCCCGTCCCGGCAGGAGATGGAAGTCCACCGAATGATCGCCGGGGCCGGCCGGATCGGGCTGGAAGCCGTTGACGTAGACGACCGAGAGCATGCGCTGCGGCCGGGTGTAAGGCGAACGGGCCGCGTCGCGCTCGAACAGCTCGGCCAGCGGGCCCTTGCCGGCCGCGACGACGACGAGATCGTGATCGGCCGCCCACCTGTCGAGGTCGGAGACGGTGGCGGCCCGGATGACCACGTTGCCACCGCGTTCTTCGAACAGCCGGAGCCAGCGCGACATCTTGACCCGCTGGTCGATGTCGGCGCCCGGCTTCTTCAGCGGGGCGCTCCACTCGAGCGCAGGAGCAGGACCGTCGCCGCCCAGCATGAAACGGGTGCCAGGGGTGTGCGGCGGCTGCCCGTCCCAGAAGAAGATCCCCAGGTCGCGCTCGTACCTGAGCGTGCTGTCGAACTGGAACTGCGTGGACATCACGTTGCCGTGCTCGATCTCCCCGGCTGTGCGCGCCGACACCACGGTCACGTCATATCCGTGCTGCTGCAGCCCGAGCGCCAGATGCAGCCCGGCCTGCCCGGCGCCGACGATCAGTATCCTGCGCATACCACGTCACCTTCTCTGATGGCGGCCGACGACTCGTCCGCGTCCTTCATGTCCCTGTGTCATGTCCCTGTGTCATGTCCCTGTGTCCTCCTGTCGTGAGCACCGGCTACGGCGTGGGGAAGAAGGTCCGTACAAACTTTTCCCAGGCTCGTTCACCGAAGATCACCCGCTGCGGGCGGAGCAGCCGTACCGGGATGCCGATGCGGTACCGGATACGCGGATTGCGTACGCTGATCGCTTTTTCGATGACGGCCGCGACGTGGTCGGCGCGCAGCGACATCCGGCCTCGGCCCTTGGGATGCTCGACCTCCCGGTACGCTCCGTGCCACACGACGAATCGCTCCCAGAAATCGCCGTAGGGATCCTCTTCGTCGGTGCTGGGGGCGAGCCCTAGGTCGCCCACGGTGGTGGGGACGAACGCGCCGAGGATCGGGGACGGCTCGACGACGACGACCTTGATGCCGAAGCGATGGACCTCCAGCCGGAGCGAATCACCGATCGCCTCGAGCGCGTGCTTGGTGGCCTCGTAGTAGCCCCGCCCCGGCGTGGCGAAGAGCCCGAAGATCGAGGACATGATGACGATGCGGCCGGCTCCCTGCGCCCGCATGCCCGGGAGCACCAGCTGGGTCATCCGGGACAGGCCGAAGACGTTGGTCTCGAACTGCTGGCGGACCGAGTCCATCGGGGTCTGCTCGATCGTGCCGTTGAGGCTGTAGGCGGCATTGTTGATGAGCACGCCGACCGCGCCGTGCTCGGCGGTGATCCAGTCGACCGCCTCGACCATCGACTTCTCGTCGGTGACGTCGACCCGCAGGGTGGTGATGCCCTCCTGCTCCAGGTCTTTCAGGCCCTCCAGACTGCGGCCGCCGGCGTAGACCGGCCATCCCGCCCGGTGCAACCGCAGTGCCAGTGCTCGTCCGGTTCCGGAGGAAAGGCCGCTCAGCGAGGAGATACCGGTGATCAGGACCGCGCGCGATGGTCGTTGCATGATGGGCTCCGGCATCAGTCGGCCGCGACGGCCGTGACCGTCGCGGAGGCGTCCGGCACACTCTGCTGCGAGATGCGGCTCCGTTTCACGGTGGTGCCGAGCCCGAGCCCGTCGACGAGGCGGGTGATGAAGTTGAACAGGGCCGCGCAGAAGAACGCCTCGAGCAGATCATCGGCCGTCCAGCCGGCGTCCAGGGCGTGCTGCCAGTCCGCGTCCGTGATCCGATAGGCGCTGACGCTGAGCTTGGTCAGCAGGTGCAGGAGCACCCGCTCGCGTTCGTCCACCGGCAGGTCGTCGGGCGACTGCGCCCTTTCGATCGCGTCGGCGAGCTCCTTGGAGCCGCCGAAGACCTGAAGGAAGAAGTTGTGCGTGCCGACGCAATACGGGCACTGGTTCACTCTCGAGGTCCAGGCGGAGATCAGTTCCCTGGTCTGCCGCGGTAGCCGGCCGTGATTGAACACGCCGTTGTAGCCGGCCAGCATGGTCTCCAGGAGTTCGGGCCTGGAGGACACCAGCCGGAACATGTCGGGCACGAAGTCCAGTCCGGTCACCTCCTTGGCTCGCTCGTAGAGCTCCGACAGCCGTCCCGTCGCGTCCGCCTCGTCGATCAGCGGAACGCGAACCCCTGCGTTCGAATCCATCTGCCTACCCCTCTTCTCCTCTGTCGGCCGAAGCGCGTTCCCCGGGTCAGCGATCGCGCAGCAACGCCGCCGCGCGTTCGCCGATCATGACGACGGACAGGTGCGTGTTCGCGCAGACCATGCTGGGCATGATGGAGGCGTCCACGACGTGCAGGCCGTCCACTCCGTGCACGGCGCAGTGCTGATCGACCACCGCGTCCGGATCGCCGGCCGGGCCCATGCGCGCGGTGCCGACCGGGTTGTAGGCGCTGTCGACGCCCTTTTCGATGTAGTCGCGCAGGGCCTGGTCGTCGTCCATGATGCGCTCGTCGACCGCGACCAGCTGCTCACCCTTGTCGAGGATCTTCGGTGAGCTCGCCAGCTCCCAGCAGCCTCGGACGCCGTCTGCCAGCAGGCCGTAGTCGCGCTCGTCGGACAGGTATCCCAGATCGACGGCGGGCGCGATGTACGGGTCGGCGGAGGCGAGAGTGACCCGGCCGCGCGAGAACTGCCGGCGCAGCACCACCATCACGCCGAACACCGCTGTGGCCCCGGCGACCCGCCGCAGTTCGGGGAAGTGGTGGGTGAGGTCGAAGCGGTTGACCGCCGCGTAGTACTGGTCGTTGAAGCGGTCGGCGGTCGTGCGGGTCACGATCTGGCCGGTCGACTTGCCCTCGTTCTCGTAGCCCGGCTTGGGCGTCATGAAGACGCCGATGCGCGGCTGGTCGGTCAGCCCGGCCCCTACGCCGGGCAGATCCTGCCGGACGTCGATGCCGAGGGCACGCAGCTCCTCCGCGGGCCCGATGCCTGACCGCAGCAGGATCGCCGGCGAGCTGATCGCTCCGGCCGCCAGGATCACGCGCCCCGCGCGGATCGTCTCATAAGCGCCGCCGTCGATGGCCACGACCACGCCCGCCGCACGATCCCCCTCGAACACGACCCGGTCGACGCTGGAGCGGGGCAGGATCGTGAGGTTGTCGCGCTCGGCGGCCGGCCACAGGTACGACATCGCCGTTGAGATGCGGATGAGCGGATCGCGGCGGTTCGACGGGATCGGCCCGACTCCGGTTGAGTCGGGGTGGTTGTGGTCCTCGGCCCACGGGTGGCCGGCGGCGAGGCAGGCCTCGCGGAACTCCTGCTGCAGTTCGGTCAGCTCCTCCGGCCGCCACCGCCGGATGGGCACCGGGCCGCCGCGACCATGGCATGCGCGGTCGCCGAAGTCCAGGTCGTCCTCCAGGGACCGGAAGAACGGCTGCACGTTCTGCCAGGACCACAGCGGGTTGCCGGCGGACGCCCACTCGTCGTAGTCGTGCGGCGTGCCCCGGATCGCGACGGTGTTGCCCACGGCCGAGGAACCGCCGGTGACCTTCGCGAGCGGGAACATGACGCGGCGGTCCCCGGTGAGCCGGGCAGTGAAGCCCCAGCTGTGATGCACCAGCGACATCGTGTTGGCGTCCAGCAGGTCGGGCGGGGTGGTCCCGGTCGCCCGATAGTGTGGTCCCGCCTCGATCAGCAGCACCCGGCGGCTCGGGTCCTCGCTCAGCCGTGCCGCCAGCACGGCGCCCGCGCTGCCCGCCCCTACGACGATGTCGTCAACGTCAGAAGCCTTCCACGGCGACATGAGTGCTCCTCAACGCTTCCTGGCGAGTCCGCACCACATGGGCAGTGGCTTGGGCCCGGAGGCGCCGGCCGGCGGTCGCCACAGCTCGGTCTCCACCACGCCGGGCGCCACGATCTCCATGCCGTCGAAGAACCGCTCGACCTCGGTACGGGTCCGCCGGGTCACTGCCTCACCGGTCTGCTTGTCCATTTCGGTGAGCATCGCGTTCATCGCCGTGTCCGCCTCGTCTTTGGCGAAGTGGGACAGCGCCAGGTAACTGCCGGAGGGCACCGCGGCGAGCAGGTCGTCCAGGATCCGCTGGGGGCCGTCGGCGTCGTCGACGAAGTGGAGCACCCCGAACAGGACGAGTCCGACCGGCTGGGAGTAGTCGAGCGTGGTGGCGGCTCGGGTGAGGATGTCCTTGGGGTCGTTGAAGTCGGCCTCCAGGAACACTGTGTCGGGGTCGGAGGCCAGCAGGTACTGCCCGTGCGCGACGACGGACGGGTTGCTGTCGACGTAGACGACACGGCAGCCCGGCGCTACCGCGCGCGCGGCCAGGTGGGTGTTGCCCATGGTCGGCAGCCCGCTGGCGAGGTCCAGGAACTGCCGTATGCCGCACTCTCCCGCCAGATGTCCGACGATCCGGCCCAGGGCGTCGCGCGCGGCGTGCAAGTCGACGCGCACTCCCTCGATGCCGCCGGTCTCGCCCGGCCAGTTGACGAACGCGTTGTCGCCGATGGCGCGGTCGGGTGCGTAGTGCTCGGTCCCGCCGAGCAGATAATCCATGATCCTCGCCGTGTTGGGGATCATCGGGTTCACGCCGGCCGGAGCGTGGCCCGGATCCTTCATCGTCGGCTGGCCCTCTCGCATGCTGAAGCCTCCTTACGCGCCCCGGTGCCGGAGCTCGCGGCGTTGACGAAGACAGCGTGCCGCTCCAGCGGGGGCGAGGGCTTCTCTCTGCGTGCCCAGCCCGCCCGGCGGTGCCGGGCAACGCGGGAGTAGTCCGCCCGGTCCGGCCGATGCGACGCTCAACAGGACAGACGCCCCCCGTCCAGAAGCGACGTGGCCACCGTTGCGCGTCGCGCCATCCGCAGCCCTGATCAGCGAGGATCATCTATGACGCCCCAGTACGATGACATCGTCGTCGGCGCCGGTTCGGCCGGCGCCGTGCTGGCCGCACGATTGAGCGAGGACGGGGCCCGCCGCGTTCTTCTCCTCGAGGCCGGCCCGGATTACCTGACACCACAGGAGACTCCGGTCGACATCCGCTCCGGCAACGCGATGTCCTTCAGCGACCACGACTGGCAGTTCAGAGCCGACATCCGGGACGGCCGCCGGATCCGCTTCCCACGCGGCAAGGTGACCGGCGGCTCGTCGGCCGTCGGCGCCACGGTCGCGCTGCGCGGCATCCCCGACGACTACGACCAGTGGGCGAGAGCCGGGAACCCGTCCTGGTCCTGGCAGGAGGTGCTGCCGTACTTCCGGCGTCTGGAAGACGACCTGGACTTCGGCGGCGAGTATCACGGGCAGGGCGGCCCGTACCCGATTCGCCGCTGGCGCCCGGACGAGCTGCTCCCCGCGCAGTCGGCATTCGTCGAGGCCTGCCTCGAGGCCGGCTTCCCCGAAGCCAAGGACCACAACCACCCCGAGTCCACCGGCGTCGGGCCCATTCCGTCGAATCGCCGGGACGCCGCGAATCGGGTCACGACCGCGATGGCCTACCTGGCGCCGGCCCGCGGCCGCCCCAACCTGGACATCAGAGCGAACACGATCGTCGACAGGGTCGTCTTCGAGGGCGGCCGCGCGGCCGGCGTGGTGGCCGGCCGGACCGGCGGCGGCTACGAGACGATCAGCGCACGCCGGGTGATCCTGGCGGCCGGGTCCGTGGCGTCACCGATGATCCTCATGAGGTCCGGCATCGGCCCGGCGGCGGAGCTGCTGCGGCATGGCATCGACTGCCTCGTCGACCTCGTGGGCGTCGGCGCCAACATGGTCGATCATCAGCGAACCGGCGCGTTCCTCACCCCGAACCCCGGAGCGTGCGACCCGTCGGTGCCGTTCCTGCAGCAGATCCTGCGTACGACCGCGGCCGGCTCGGACGAGACCAACGACCTGCAGTACTACATGGTCAACCATTTCGATCTGACCCACTTCCCCGAGCTGCAGATGCTGTCGGGCACCACCATGATCTTCGGTGTCATGGTGGTGTCGCAGCGGCCCCGCTCCCGCGGAAGCCTCAGGCTGACCTCCTCCGACCCGTTGGCGCCGCCGGAAATCGACCTGAACTTCCTCGGCGACGACGGCCGCGAACTCGACCTCCTCGTGGACGGGGTGCGCACCTGCTGGCGCCTGGCCGACCACCCCGGCATCCGCAAGCTGGGGCAGAGCTTCGTGATCCTCCGCGAGGCCATGATCGATGACGACGACATGATGCGGCAGTACGTCAGGACCAGCATCGACAGCGCCTACCACCCGGTCGGGACGGCGCGCATGGGCCCGGCCGCCGACCCGTCGACGGTCGTCGACGAGCGGTGCGGGGTGCACGGCGTACAGTCCCTCTACGTCTGCGACGCCTCGGTGATGCCCGGCACCGTCCGCGCCAACACCAACCTCACCTCCATCATGATCGGAGAGCGCACGGCGGACTGGCTGCGCACCTAGCGAACACGCCGAACCGGCCGGGCGGATCTTCCGCCCGGCCGGTTCGATGTTCAGCCGATCGGCCTCAGCGCACCCGCCGCACGGTCATAAGCAGGCCACCGCGGATCTGCAGGGTCAGCATCGCCTCGCCGGTCACCCGGAAGCCGGGGCTCTTGGTCAGCCGCAGGTCACGGGCGATGGTCGCGAGCGCGACGGTCGCCTCCATCATGCCGAGGTTGTTTCCGACGCAGAAACGCGGCCCGGCGCCGAACGGGATGTAGGAGTAGCGGTTCCGGCCCGCTGAGGCCAGAGGGGTGAAGCGATCAGGGTCGAAACGGGCCGGCGCGCTCCAGAACTCGGGGTGCCGGTGCAGCAGGTAAGGGCTGAGCAGCACGTCCGCTCCGGCCGGGACCGGGTAACCGCCGATCTCGTCGGCTGCGCGGGCGATCCGCGGCAGCAGCCAGACCGGGGGGTACAGGCGAATCGTCTCGTCCAGGACCTGCTTGGTGTAGGTGAGGGCGTGCAGGCTCTCGACGGTGAGCGGTCCGCCGGCGAACACCTCGACGGCCTCGTCGTGCAGCCGCTCCCATACCTGCGGATGCTCATCCAGCATGTGGAAGGCCCAGGTCAGCGTGCTGGCCGTGGTCTCGTGGCCGGCGAGCAACAAGGTGACCAGCTCATCTCGCATGCGGACGCGTCCGGCCCGCTGGTCGCTCTCGTGACGGACGGATTCGATCAGCCGCGAGACGATGTCGGCGCCGGACGGCATGGCCGCGCGATCCGTGGCCAGCTTGTCCACGATCCGCTGCAGGTCGCGCCTGGCCCGCCGGAACCTGCTCTGCAGGGGCAGCGGCAGCCACAGAGGCACCGTGCCGAGCGTGAGGGCGTCGAACATCGCCTGGTTCTGGACCGCCTCGAACGAGGCGCCGATCGAGTCGAACTCGCCGAGGTCGGCGTCGACCAGCGTGCGCCCGAGCACGCCCAGCGTGAAGGAGGTCATCTCCTCGCGCATGTCCACCCGGCCGCGGGCGCGCAGCCGCGCCGTCAGCTGCTCGGCCTCATCGGCGATGGCGCCGAGCTGACCGGCGATCCGCTTGCTGTGGAAGACCGGCTGGATCGTCCTGCGCTGCCTGCGCCACAGCTCTCCCTCGCTCGTGAGCAGCCCGTCCCCCAGAGCGCGCCGGGCGTGAACCATGCCCAGCCCCTTGGTGTAGTTGCCCGCGTTGTCGGCCAGGACGTGCTTGGCGTGATCGGGGTGGTTGAAGAAGTAGAGCGTTTTGGGGCCGAGCGGCAGCCGGACCGCGTCACCGTACCGGGAGGCCGCCCAGGCCATGACTTCGAGCCGGCTGCGCATCATCTTGCCCAGGACGGCCAGGGTGGCGGTACGGGGCGGCCCGGGGAGCCGGCGGCCGCCCCGGGCGGCCGGTCGCCTCGTCGTGGTCATGGCGCGGTTTCCAGATCGGCGAGACCGGAGACGATGCGCCGCCGCCACAGCTCGTAGCTGGGGACGTCCGAGACCTCGAAACGCTGAGCGCGGCTCGAATCGGCCAGATCGGAGGCCTGCTCCGGGGTGATGCCGCACAGCAGGCCGGCCGCCATCGTGGTGTGCGGCATGACCAGACCGGCCCGGAAACGGGCGGCGCCGGCGAACACGCTGCCCTGCGCGACGTGCGGCAGATAGTGGCGGGCCCGCCGCTGGAAGGCGCGCAGCTCTGCCTCGTCCGCCGCGCCCGCATAGGTGGCCGCCAGGCCGGCGCCACTGTACAGATCGGCTCGCCGGCTCTCGTCGAAGGCGTCGATCAGGTCGGCGGCAACGTCGGGGTCGGCTCCTCCGACGAACCAGATGGCCCGCCCGATGCCCTGGTCGATGACCCGGCCGGCGTACCAGGCCGGGCCTCCGGCGGGCCAGGGGAAGTCCGGCTCCTGGTACTGCCGGCGCACGTACCGGTAGGTGTGGAAGTAGGCCTGGTGGAATCCGTAGCCGTCCAGCACGAGCCAGCGCAGCAGGGGATCGGCCGCCGCGGCCGATGCCCTGGCCCAGCGGAACCGGGGCAGCCGGGCGAGGGCCCAGCCGATTCCCACATAGACCATGTACACGTGGTCTTTGCCCTTGCCCTGCAGGAAGCGGCGCACCAGCCCGCCTCCGAACGGCAGGCCGTCGCGGATCGCGAAGCCCATGCCGGCACCCTCGTAGGCGAAACCGCGATACTGCGGCGGTATCAGCTCCAGACGGGCCTCGGCCTGCGCCGGATGGCGTGCCTCGGCGGCATAGGCGTAACCGGTGAGGAACATCTCGCCCGTCGTCTCCAGCATCGTCCGTGCGGCGGCGTCCTTCGCGTGGAACCCGCGGACGGAAAGCTGCGCTTCCTTCTTGTTCGGCGTCAGGATGCGGCGTCTGAGCGCGCGCCACGCACTGGCCAATTTCCCGCTCCTTTCAGCGGATCACCTGAAGGCGGCAAGCCCGGGCGGGATCTCACGGCCCGGGAGTTCAGCGGACCCGCGCCCTGCTTACCGCTGTGACGCTGCAGCCGGCCCGGGGTGAACCCGAGGTGGTGCACGGCCGGCTCGGGCTCGGGAAGACCCCGCTGGTCGAGCTCCGGGAGCGCCAGCAAGATCGGCAGGTCGGTGAGATCGACGCCGCGCATCGGGATGTCGAGCTCGATGCTTTGACCGGCCCGCATGGTGAACGGCTTCGGATCACCCACGAAGCCGGGCCTGGCCCACGGCCGCGGATCGATGTCGTCGCCGCGCATCGCGACGGCGACGGACCGGACGTGCCACTGGCCGGCGGGCACCGAGCCGAGCCGGTACTCGCGCACGCGGCAGCTGTCGGCGGGGCTGTCGAGGATGTCGCAGGAGATCGGCATGCCCTCGACGAGAGGGCTGCTGAACACTCCCACGTAGACGCGGAGCGGCGTGCTGCTGTGCGGCAGGACCATCTTGCCGTGCACCTCGCCGGATGCCTGTCCCGCGTCCATCCTGGGCGGCAGGAACGACAGCGTGCCGCTGCGGAACAACGTCCGGAACTGGGCCGGCGTCACACCGACGCTCTGGCGGAACCGGGTGGTGAACGTCCCGAGGCTGTTGTACCCGACCATGTAGGCGATATCGGTGACGCTCATCGGTGTCTCCAGCAGCAGGCTCTTCGCGCTGTACAAGCGGATCGCGCTCAGGAAACGCCTCGGTGACGTGCCGGTGACGGAGCGGAAGACCCGGGAAAAGTAGAACTTGCTCAATTGGGCGCTGTCGGCGATGTCGTCCAGGGACAACGGTTCACCGTAGTGCTGCCACATCATAGTTATGGAACGCTCGACGGCCTCTCGACAGATCTCTTTCACAGAACCCCGTCCCCTGGAAACATCAGTGTGATCGCTTGTACGACACCTCAACAGTTATTGATCCGGTCGTTCGATCTCTCGAGAAAACACTCTCGGTGACTGCAAGGTAGCTGTGGGAGTGGACCCGTCCATTATGCGCACGCGGGTCGCCGATGCACTTCTTTGAACTTGCTTGCATGGATCCGCCGGCGGCCTGCCGACGCCTCTTATGGTGCCCTGCCTGCCGATCTCCGAAATTACGGGCGCAATTTGGAAGAAGCCGTGTGCGGCCGAGATGCCTAGGCTGTCCGGGGGTTCCGGCTCGCCACGGGGCCCCTGTTGCGGGAACTCCAGGTCGCTTGCTCGCCACTTCCAGGTATTCGCCGTGAGTTTTAGCGGCGGCTCCTGGATTGCGCCGTGTCTGCTTTTCGTGATGCGCCGGCGCCGTTGCTAGGTTCTCGCTACGGCAAGGCGGGAGAAGACGAGCCCGGACCTCGGTGCCATGCTGGCCAGGGTGAGCGCAGGTGCTCTCCGGAAAACCCAATCACAAGCCGTCCTAATTATGGGGAACGATGCTGACCAACCGATTTGATGTGGCAATCCTGGGGTCGGGAATCGGTGGCTCGATGCTCGCGTGCATCCTTGCCAAACAAGGCGTCTCGACTCTCCTGCTCGAGGGGGCGAGCCATCCGAGATTCACCATCGGCGAGTCGCTGATACCGGAGACCGGCCTGCGGCTGCGCATCGTCGCCGACAAGTACGGCGTTCCGGAGATCGGCTGGATCGGCACATTCCACAAGCTGCGCGATCACGTCAGCAGCAACTGCGGCGTCAAGCGCTCGTTCGGCTTCATGTATCACCGCGCCGGCGAGGAGAACCGCCCCGAGGAGATCAACCAGTTCGGCACGCTCGCCCCGCCCGTCGGCCCCGACTCGCACCTGTTCCGCCAGGACACCGACGCCTACCTCGCGGCGATGGCGGTCAAGTACGGGGCGACGTTCCACTCCCAGACGCGCATCTCGGAGATCAAGTTCGGTGACGAGGTCGAACTGCTCGCCGACTCCGGCCGTACGTACCGCGCCAAACTCCTGATCGACGCCTCAGGAATGCGGTCCATGGTCTCCGACCAGCTCGGCATGCGCGATGAGGTGCCGCGTTTCCGGACCGACACGCGCGCCATCTACACCCACATGACGGGGGTCAAGAGCGCCGATCTGCTGCTGGACGCCGGAGACCGGCGCCGCCTCATGACGCCGCTGGGCCAGTCCACCATGCACCACATCTTCGACGGCGGCTGGATGTGGGTCATCCCGTTCAGCAACCACCGCGACGCCACCAATCCGCTGACCAGCGTGGGCCTGATGCTGGACCGGCGCAAGCACCCGAACCCCCAGGGAGAGCCGGAGCAGGAGTTCCGCCGGATCATCTCCGCCTACCCGACGATCGCCCGCCACTTCGCCGAAGCGGACGCGGTACGCCCATGGATCAGGTCCGGCCGCATCCAGTACTCCTCGCCGCACCTGATCGCACCCCGCCTGATCCAGCTTCCGCACGCGGCCGCCTTCATCGACCCCCTGTACTCCAGCGGCATGTCGGTGCTCATCGTCGCGGTGGATCTGATCGCCGAAGCCCTGCTGAAGGCCGTCGCCGACGACGACTACGACCTCGAGCGGTTCCGCTTCGTGGAAGAGGTGGTCAACCGCGGATTCGACCACTACGACGCGATCGTGTCCGGCTCGTTCGACTCGTTCGCCAGCTACGACACGTGGAACGCCTGGAACCGCAATTGGGTGATGGGCAGCCTGCTCGGCACGTTCGGCCCGCTGTCGCTGTGGATGCGCTACCGCAAGACCAAGGACCCCGCCTACCTGCACAAAACGACCGAACCGAGCCGCATGGGCGTGCTGGGAAGCCATCTGCCGGGTGTGGTCGATGTCGTCCAGGCCTCCCGCGCCGACCTGGACGCGGCGATCGCCGGCGAGATCAGCCACGCCGAAGCGAGCCAGCGCATCTTCGCCCGGTTCCGGAGGGCCGAGTTCCTGCCGCCTTACATGGGCTTCGGCGATCCCCGCAAGACAGGGACGGCCACCTTCACGCTGCTGCCAGGTGCCCGCCACGTCATGTGGTACCGGCGTCACGGCGATCCGATCTACCGGGAGAACTGCGACTTCCCGCTGCTGGCCTACGCACGCGATGGCGCGGGCTTCGTGCTGGGGGAGGCCCGTCAGTCGGGACGGCGTACGCTGTCCGCCCTGCGTGACGTCTTCTTCGCCGGTAACCGCGACGGGCGCCACATGGCACCGGCGCTGTCGGCGCACCGCCACCTCCTGACGCCGGTCCAGGCGGCCGCCGCCTTCGACGACGAGCTGACCGGGATCGACGCCGCCGACACCCCCCGAAGCATGGCCTGACCGGTACGCATCGGTGCGACCGCCATCCATCGCGATGCGGAGGACGCCCACCTCGTCATGAACGTTCACTTGGAAGGGAGATCGCAGTGAGGCTACGTGAGCGTCTCCGCCGGCTGGTACCGGGAGCGCTGGCCATCGTGGTCGGTACGTCGCTGTGGTTGGCCGCCGGCGCCGCCGTCGCGGTTTCCGGCGCCGCAGACACGGCCACGAAGTATAAGTTCCAGGAATTGCCGATCGCGCTGCCGCCCGGCTACGACACGCTGCCCAAAAGCACGATGCGTCCGGTCAACCCGGCCTATTACAAGATCCGCTCCTGGGTCTCCGCAGTCGGGGCCAGCGTCGCCATCAACGACGTCACCGGCAACGGCCGCCCGAACGGCATGTGCATCGTCGACACCCGGACCAACAAGGTGATCGTCACCCACACGCCCACTGCGCCGGCGGAAGATCAGTTCACGCCGTTCACCCTGGAACCGGGACCGCTGCCCTACGACGACACGATGGCGCCGACCGGCTGCGCCCCCGGCGACTTCATCGGCGACGGCCGCATCGGCTTCCTCGTCATGTACTGGGGACGCACCCCGATCCTGTTCCTGCCCAAGTCGGATGCCACGAAGCCGGAACCGAGCGCGTACGTGCCGCGGGAACTCGTACCCTCGCAATCGCTCGACGGCAGATACCACGGCGCGCGCTGGAACACCGATGCCGTGCACGTCGGCGACCTCGACGGCAGCGGGCACCCGTCGATCATCATCGGGAACTACTGGCCCGACTCCGACGTGCTGGACCCCGACGGCATCAACAACGTGGCGATGCCCAACAGCATGTCCTCGGGCAACAACGCCGGTGGCGCCCATGTGCTGCGCTGGGTCGGCGCCACTTCGGGCACCGATCCGCAGGCGAACTACGTCGAGGAGAAGAACGCGATCCCGTTCGAGAACTCCACCGGCTGGACGCTCGCGATCTCCGGGGCCGACCTCACCGGTGACGGCCTGGCCGAGATCTACCTCGCCAACGACTTCGGGCACGGCTTCCTGCTGTACAACGACTCGACGCCGGGCCGCATCAGGTTCAAGGAGGCCAAGGGGATGCGCTCCCCGACGACCCCGAAGTCGTTCGTGATCGGGAACGGCTCCTTCAAGGGAATGGGCGTCGACTTCACCGACCTGAACCGCACCGGCAAATTCGACTTCCTGGTCAGCAACATCAACGTTCCGTGGGGCCTGCAGGAGAGCAACTTCGTCTTCGTCAACCAGGCCAAGGACGAGGCCGACATGAAACGGCAACTCAGCGACGGTGTCGCCCCGTTCACCCAGGAGGCCCAGCAGTACGGGCTGGCCTGGACCGGCTGGTGCTGGGACGTCAAGGCCGACGACTTCCTCAACAGCGGTGACAGGGAAGTCGTCCAGACCACCGGCTTCGTCCAGGGCACCGCCAACCGGTGGAACTGGCTGCAGGAGGCCGCCACCATGAACGACGAACTCCTGCGCAGCCCGGCGATGTGGCCCAACTTCGAGCCCGGCGACGACATCTCGGGTCACGAGGCCATCGCCTTCTACGCCAGGAACGCCGAAGGCCAGTACGTGGACATCAGCGCCGAGCTGGGCCTGGCCGTGCCGATCCCGACGCGCGCGGTCGCCACCGGTGACACGACCGGCACCGGCACCCTCGACTTCGCCGTGGGCCGGCAATGGGGACCGCCGGCGTTCTACGCCAACCAGTCGCCGAACCGCGGCAACGCCCTCACACTCAAGCTCTACCGTCCCTCCACCGGGACGGGGGAGACCGGCGACGGGCTGAAGGGGATCGGCGCTCCCGCCTACGGCGCGACGGTGAAGATCACCACGCCGCAGGGCACCCAGATCTCGCAGCTCGACGGCGGTGGCGGCCATGTCGGATTCCGCAGCTTCGACGTCCGCTTCGGGCTCGGCTCCCACACCGGCCCGGTCTCCGCTCTGGTGCGGTGGCGTGACATCAACGGCGCCATGCGCCAGCAGACGCTCTCGCTCACGCCCGGCGTTCACAGCCTCATGCTCACCGACTCCGCCGAGGAGGTCTCCAGCCGATGACCGCCGTCCTGAACCACCCCACCGGCGACAGCGCCCCGGCGAGCGAACCGGCCGCCCCCGCCAAGCCGAAGCCCGATCCCCGGTACCTCGCGCTGCGCAACTTCGCCTTGTCGATCAGTGTCCTGAACGTCTTCGGTTACACCCTCCTCGGTTTCGAACAGCCCTGGCTATGGCCGTTCATCGCCGTGCTCACGGGATACACGACCGAGATCGGTCTCGAAATGGTCAGCGCGTGGGCGCAGCGGCGCCGGCCGCGCTTCCTGGGATCGGGACCGCGCGGCGTCTACGAGTTCCTGCTCCCGGCGCACATCACGGCGCTGGCCGTCAACATGCTGCTCTACGCCAACAACCAGATCCTGCCCATCATCTTGGGCGTGTTCGTCGGTGTGGCCGGCAAGCATGTGTTCCAGGCGCCCATCGCCGGGCGGATGCGGCACTTCATGAACCCGTCGAACTTCGGCATCACCGTCGTCCTGGTCGCCTTCAGCTCCTGGGTCAGCATCGCCCCGCCGTACGAGTTCACCGAAGAGGTGAACACCTTTTTCAGGCTGATGATCCCGTTGATCATCATCACCGCCGGGACCGTGCTCAACGCCATGCTCACCCGCAAGGTGCCCCTCATCCTCGGCTGGATGGGCGGCTTCGCCATCCAGGCCTTCGTCCGGCACTGGGCCTGGGACGTCGCGCTCTTCTCCGCACTCGGCACGATGACCGGAGTCGCGTTCGTCCTGTTCACCAACTACATGATCACCGACCCGGGCACGACGCCGTTCAAGGCGCGCGCCCAGTTCATGTTCGGCGGCTCAGTCGCGGTCGTCTACGGAATCCTCATGCAGTTCAACATCACCTACACCCTGTTCTTCGCGCTCGTGATCGTCTGCGGGGTGCGTGGCCTGGGCTGGTGGGTTCACCACTTCCGCAACCGCGGCCGGTCCCGGCTCGCGATCGACGCCACCCCGGTCGCAGGAAGGGACCCGGTCCTGACCTCGGGGACGGCGAACCCGGGGTTGCGCGGCCCGGAGCGAGCACCGCAGGTGTCCGCGGAACCGTGATCGGCGACCGACGGACGAGCACCCGAGGAGATCATGTCGCAGAGTTCCAGCTCGGTGCTGGCCGTCGCCGACGTGGCGGTGGTGCTGGCGGTGGGAGCGGCCCTCGCACCGCTGATCCGCCGCCTGCGCCAGCCCCGGGTCATAGCCGAGATCGTCGCGGGCATCGCGCTCGGCCCGAGCCTGCTCGGCCTGGTGCCGGGCGAGCTGACGACACACCTGTTCCCGGCCGGGGTCCGCCCCCTGCTGTCGGCCATCGCCCAGGTCGGTGTCCTGCTCTTCATGTTCCTGGTGGGCTGGGAGATGGACCTCGGCCACGCCCGCACCCGCGGCCGCGCCGTGCTGGGCGTCTCGCTCGCGTCCATCGCCTTTCCCTTCGGGGCCGGCGCCGTGCTGGCCACCTGGCTCTACGGCAACCACGCCATGATCGACGGGCACCGGGTCGACCAGGTGGCGTTCGTCATGTTCGTCGGCACCGCGATGGCCATCACGGCCTTCCCGGTGCTGGCGCGCATCATCGTGGAGCACCGGCTACAGCTGACGCCCGTCGGCGTCATCTCGCTGTCCGCCGCCGCGGCCGGGGACGTGCTGAGCTGGTGCATGCTCGCGCTCGTCTCGGTCGTGGCGACCTCCGCCCATCCTGGGCGCCTGCTCGAAGTCCTCGGCTACTCCGCTCTGTACGCCCTCGTGCTCTGGGCCGCCGTACGGCCGCTCCTCAGGGTTCTGATCCGCCGCATGAGCCGCAACGGCGGCGTCTCACCTCAACTGCTCACGATCATCGCCGCCGGCGTCTTCCTGGCCGCCTACACGACCGACCGGATCGGGATCCACGCCATCTTCGGTGCGTTCTCCTTCGGCCTGATCATGCCTCGCGACTCCGTCGAGATCCTCGTCTCACACGTGCGGATCCCCTTGGAGCACGTCACCGGACTGCTGATGCCGATCTTCTTCATCACCACCGGGCTGTCCGTCGACCTCAGCGAGCTCGGCGGCAGCGGCATCGTGGAGCTCCTGGCCATCATCGCCGTGGCCTGCCTGGGCAAACTCGCCGGCGTCATCCCGGCGGCACGGGCGGCCGGGATGACGTGGACGGACTCGACGACCGTCGGCCTGCTCATGAACACGCGCGGCCTCACCGAGGTGATCATCTTGAACGCGGGACTCAGCCTCGGCATCCTGGACACCCGCATGTTCACGATGATGATCGTCATGGCTCTGGTCACCACGGCGATGGCGGGGCCTTTCCTGTCCTACCGGCCCCACGCCAGAGCCGGCGGACGGGCCACCGCCGGCCGCACCGCGCCGGAGAGCCGTCTCAGCGAGGCCGCTTCGCCCGGTCCGGCGGAGTGAGCGCCGTGAGATCACGCTCAGGCGATCTCGAACGCTATCTCGTCGAGCAGGGCCGCCAGCTGCCCGGGAACCGACACCATGGGCCAGTATCCGGCGTCCAGGGTGCGGAAGGTCCAGCCGGGCTCGGATCGCAGCGCCTGGATGGCGGGGCACAGGAGTCCATGGGTGTGGTCGAGGTCACAGACGACGTAGGTCGCCGGGCCGATCGGGTGCTTCACGGTGACCGGCTCGATGAGCGTGCGGCCCGGGTGGGGGACGAGCCGTTCGGCGAGCCGGCGGGCGTCCCGGTCGGAGAGGTCGGGCACGTCGGACAGGAGCTCGTGATCGGGGGCGGGCCAGAGCCCCCCGGCGGCCTCGATGAGCGCCCGTTCTGCGGCCAGCTGGTTGTCGGGCAGTCCGTCCAGCGTGGACAGGCCGTCGCGGGGCACGAATCCTTCGATGTAGATGCTGTGGGTGACCTGTTCCGGCACGTGGTCGGCGACCAGCCCGGCCACCATGCCGCCGTAGTCGTGGGCGACCAGGATGACGTCGTCGAGGCCGGAGAGCATCGCCAGCCCGTCCTTGACGTGGTCGTCGAGACCTACTCTGGACGGCTCCTCCGCGTCCGGTTCGAGCCCGGTCAGCGTGACGCTGTGCGCTCGGTGCCCCCGCTCGCGTAAAGCGTCGGCCACCGGATCCCATACCCAAGCGCCCGACCAGGCACCGGGGATCAGTACGAAGTCCGTCATCGTGAGCACCTCTCTTACGTCACGGCAGCGCGGGGGCGCCTGCCCGGGTACGGGAACGGGGAGGTACGGGGGAACGCGGTCAACGTCGGGCTCGGTCGTCTTCACCAGGGAGGTGCAGGGCAGGGCCGCCATCGTCGGCCCGCCACCCCTCCATCATGCCCCGCGAGCGCGTTCCCAGGAAGGAACCTTCACCGCCTCTGCCGCTCTCCCGGGTGCCGCGCCGGACGCCCAGGAGGGGCGCCGCATCCGCGAGCCGGCAGGCGGATGCGGCGCGCCCTGCTCAGACGGGGACGGCCGCCGTGTAGGGCTGCAGGGCCTTCACGAGGGACTCGGGCACGCGGGCCGGGACGGTACGGGTGTTCGGCCCGCGCATGCAGGCGACCCGCTGGCGACCGCGCGCGACGAGCTTGTCGATGCCGTCAGAGTGCGTCACCACGTAGTCGAAGCCGAACTCCAGCTGTGTCTGGGCCAGCTCGATCAGCCGCATCCGGATGGACAGCTCGTCGAATGCGGTGATCTCGGCGAAGAACTCGCAGTCGACTTTGAGGGTGAACAGTTTCAGGTCGTCCTGCAGATCGGAGAGGACGTCCGGTGCGTGGGTCTTGAGGAACAGTTCCCGGCACCGGCCTTGCCAGCGCAGGTAGTTCACGTAGTAGACGTTGCCGACGAGGTTGGTCTCCTCGAAGCCGACGGTGTGCTGGTACTCGAAATAGTCCGTCATGGCGATCTAGGCTCGTCCTTCCGTGAGGATCGCGAACACGATCGGCTCGTCGTGTCCGGTCAGGAACGTGGCGAAGGTGGCGATGAGCAGGTCGCCGGACACGAACACCGCGCAGCCGCCCGGCGTCCCGGGGGCGAGGGTGAGCGGGGCGTCCTGTGCGAGGCCCGCCTTGCGCAGGCATTCGACGGCCGACCACACCCGGGTGCCGGCGACGGCGGCGCTCTCGTCCAGCTCAGTGGCGACGAGACCGGCCACGGCCTCGTACGGGCCGAGCAGCCCGCCCCACTGCGCGGCGGTCCGTTCGGCGGCGATCTCGACGTCGCAGCTCACGGTCGTCGCGGCCGTGACGACGAGCGTCAGCCCAGCGCCGTGGGAGGCCGAGATCAGCCGGTCGCCGTCGATCTCCGGACGGCCGTCGGGCCGGTAGCGGATGTCGACGTCCTCATTGAGGGCACGCGCCGCGGCCAGCGCGGTGAGGCGGCGCCGCCGCGTCCCGGTGGCCGAGTCGTCCGCGCCGTCCGGGGCGTCGGCGCCGTCGGGCTCCACCGCCACGGCGACGCGTCCGCCGGTAGCGTCCTGCACGGCTCGTTCGAGGAACGGGCCCAGCAACGGGGCCGCCGGCCACGGTCCGCGCCCGTCGCCCTTGCGCACCGCCCGCAGCCGCAGGCCCTCCCACCGTTCGACGACCTCACCCGCCTCGTCGCGGACCGCGATGTCGTAGACGTAGTCGTCGCCGGCGTGGAAGCGCTCGGTCGCGCAGTACCGCAGCATCCCGGCGGCGCTCAGCCGATCGCCCCCGGGATGGACCCGCTCGATCCCGGTCGGCAGGAGGGTGGCGTCGGGGACGCACACCTGGTTGCCGTGCATGAGGGCGTCGCGGACACCGGGGTCGCCCAGCAGCAGCTCGCCGGGCAGGAAGCCGGCGAACCACCCTGGCTCCAGCGCTTCCACCTCGACGTCGACATGCAGCGCGGACGCCCGGTGGTACCGGCGCAGCCGCTGGAACCGGCCGCCCTGGAACAGCACGGGACCGTACAGCTGCGTGGCCGGGTCGAGCGGTACCGGCGGCACGTGTGCCGTGGTCTGGTCCGGCGGGCCCTCAGGAGCGGCGGGCTGCCCGAAGCGAAGCCGGGCGCGGAAGTGGTCGGCGGCGAAGCCGGTCTCGGAGCTGCGGATCGCGGCGAGGACGGTGTCGTCGCCGGTGACCACCACCGCCACGCGGATCGTCGTGGTGCCCGCGGGCGGGATGATGATGGGCCGCGCGAACTGCGCGTCCTCGATCACCGGAGTTTCCCTGCGGCCGGTGACGGCCGCGGCGGCCTGCGCCATCGCTTCCATGCCGAACACCGCGGGGAACAGCAGATTGCCGTCCAGCAGATGATCGGTCAGGTAGGGGTCGGTGCCCTCGTTCAGATCGATCTCGGTGACGAGCTCGACTCCGTGGTAGCGGACGAGGGTCTTGCCCACGAAGCGCAGCAGCGGAAGCTGCGGCGCGTCGCGATGGATGGTGTCGATGTTCCCCGTCCGCCCGCTGACCACCACGATCTCAGGGGTGGTGGGGTCGTCGAGCAGCCGGCGCATGATCTGCACGCCCTGTTCAGGAGTGATGGCGGTGATTCCGTCGCGGGCCAGGGACTCCACGACGGACAGTCGCTCACCCATGCCGACTCCCGACCACACCGACCATTCCAGGCACAGGGCCCGGCAGCCGGGGTACCGGCTCGCGGTTTCCTGGGTGAGGGCTGCGAGCCACTCGTTGGCCATCGCGTAGTGCGCCTCGCCGCGCAGCCCCGACCGGCCGATGATGCTGCCGAGGGTCAGCAGGAGCCGCAGCCGCTCGGGCTCGACCGCGTCGAGCACGGCGCGCAACCCGCCGATCTTCGGTGCGAAGGTCGCGCGTACCTCGTCGAAGTCCAGATCCGCCAGGCCGTGCGGCTCGTTGCGGCCGGCCCCGTGCACGATCGCGGTGATCGGCCCGAGGTCCCGGGCCGCCGCGGCCACGGCCTGCCGCACGTCGGCGGCGTCGGCGACGTCGGCACGGTAGTAGGCGACGGTGACGCCCGCGTCCTGCATCCGTCGCAGGTTGGCGGCGAGCTCGGGGGTCTGGCCGGGATCGGACCGGCCGAGGATGGCCAGCCGGGCGCCGCTGTCGCCGGCCAGCGCCAGCGCGCATTCCGCGGTGATGCCCTTGCCTCCGCCGGTGACGAGCACGACATCGGTGCCGTCCAGCCGCACGGCCGGTTCGCCGGTCAGGGCGGGGCCGGTGGGCGCGGCCACGGGCATCGCCCGCAGGGTCGGAACGCGGCGCAGACCGTCGGCGTCGTAATGGGCTTCGGCGTAGTCGCCGGTGGCCGCCACCTCCGCCGTCACCCACGCGACGGCCTCGGCGATCGCAGGCGCCTGCACGATGGTGACCCGCAGCTGCGGGGCTTCCAGCCGCAGTGTCTTGGCCAGCCCGGCCGCTCCCCGCCCGTGCTGGAGCAGGACGAACCGGTCACCGCTCCCGTTCGACAAGGCGGCCTGGGCACCCTCGAGAGCCGGTCGCAGGTCGTCCTCGGCGCAGTCCTCCGACAGGCAGACCAGGACACCGGATCCCACGCCGGCGGCCCGCAACGCGGCTCGCAGCGGTTCGGCGAGCGGGTTGTCCGCTGCGGCGTACAGCAGCCACTCCGAACGTCCGGCCAGGTCCTGCGGTGGCCGCACCGGGGCGGAGCCGTGCGGCAACGGCGCCTCGACCAGGTCGACGGTGAACGGCCGCGCCCACGCGGCGGCACCCTCGACGATGGGGGAGGGCCCGGTGCCCTGCCCGGAGGCGGCCAGGCCGTCGAGGGTCTCGGCCAGTTCCCGCAGCGTCGCCGTGGCGAAGTTGGTCGGTGGCTGCAGGATGCTGACGCCGCGGGTCTTGGCGGCCGCGTCCATCACCTGTCCCACGGTGATCGAGCTCAGGTGGAGATCGTCGAGCAGGCGGCTGTCGTCGGAGACCAGCTCGACCGGCAGCTCGACGCGTTCGGCCACCAGCCGGCGAAGCACTTCCAAGGGGTCGCCATCGCTCTGGTCGCCGGCCTGCGCCCCGCCGTCCGCCCCGCCGTCCGCCCCGCCGTCCGCATCGTCGGAGGTGGGATCGGCAGCGGGCGCCGGAACACCGGCGTGCCCCTCGAGGCCGACCTCCGGGGCCTGCTCGCAAGGGCTGGCGAAGAAGCGGAACTGCGCACCGATCTCCAGCGGCCGGATCAGGCGGCCGTGGAACAGCGCTTCGTGATCGACGGACGCGCCGACGGCGAACGCCGCACCGACCACCCGCAGCAGCCCGCCGATCGACTCACTGTCGGTGTCCAGAGCAACAGCGGGGACGTCGGTCGTCTCGGCCGTCAACCGGCTGAGCACCCGTCCTGGACCGACCTCGACGAACAGGTCGATGTTCTTGGCGGCCAGCTCCACCGCCTGGGTGAACAGCACCGGGTCGGTGATCTGACGGTGCAGCAGGGCCGGGATGTCGGCGTCCTCGGCAAGGGTCTCGCCGGTGATGGTGGAGCAGATCGGCGACTGGATCCGGCCGAACTCCATGCTGCGCAGCCTGTCGGCGAAGACGGCCGCGGCCGGCGCCACCAGCGGCGAATGGAAGGCATGGGAGACGGCCAGCCGCGTCCACGACACGCCCGCGCGCTCGGCCCTGGCGCCGACCGTCGCGATCGCCTCGGCCGTGCCTGCGACGACGGTCTGTTCCGGCCCGTTGTAAGCACCGATGACGACCGGCAGGCCGGCGATGAGCGCGGCGGCCGCCTCCGGGGAGGCGGTGAGACCGGCCATGGTGCCGGATTCGCTGTGCTCGGCCATGACCCGCCCGCGGAGGCCGGCGATGCTCAGCAGCGCGGAGTCGTCGAGTGCGCCGGCCCAGTGCAGCGCGGAGATCTCGCCGAGGCTGTGTCCGACGCCGACGCTCGCCTCCACTCCGAGCAGTGACAGGGCGCGCAGCCCGGCCAGGGAGCCGGTGACGATCCGCGGCTGAGCGACGGCGGTCGCCACCGTGTCGCCTGTCCGCGGCAGCGCGGCCCGCTCGTACACCTCTTCGACCTCGGCGAAGCGCCGGCGCAGCGCGCCGCCGCTCAGCCCCCGGCCCGAGCCCTGCCCGGGGAACAGGTAGCCGATCCGGCCCTCGCCGCCGGCGTGGCCGAGAAAGCAGCCGCCGTCGGCGTCGAACAGGGTCGTCTCGCCGGCGTCCAGGACGTCCAGCAGCCGCCGCAGCCGCCGTTCCGCGTTCTCCGGAGACTCCACGACCGCCGCGGCGCGGTAGGGCAGGTCGCGCAGCCGGCGCTGCAGCGTGGCGGCGAGGTCGCCGAGCTGCGCGTACGACAGCGCGGGAACCCAGCCGGCCAGTTCCGCGAGCCGCTCGCGCAGCTCGCCGGGCGAGCCCCCGTCGACCAGCAGCAGCTCGGCGTCCTGGACGGATGCGGCCAGCTCACGCGTGCGCCGGTTGAACGACGCCGCCCGCCGCGATCCGACGCCCTCCACCACCACGTGACTGTTGATGCCGCCGAATCCCATGGACGTGACGCCGGCCCGCAGCGCGGCCTCCTGCGGCCACGGCTCGGCCTTGCGCAGCACCCGCAGCATCGCGGGGTCCCGCGCGAGCAGTGGATGCGGATCCGCGCAACCGACGGTCGGCGGCAGGACGCGATGGTGCACCGCCAGCACCGCCTTGATCAGGCCGGCCACTCCGGCGGCCGCCTTGGTGTGGCCGATCATGGCTTTGACGGAGCCGAGCGCCGCCGGCGCCCCGGGCGTGCCGGCACCGGCTGCCGCGATGGCCTCCGCCCGGGTCTCGGACAAGGCCGTCAGCTCCGCTGCGTCTCCGACCGCCGTCCCCGTGCCGTGGCCTTCGAACAGCGCCACCGTGTCGATGCCGAAACCGGCCCGCTCGTAGGCGCGCCGCAGCGCCAGCCGGTGGCCGTCGATCTCTGGACGCGTGATGCCGCCGCTGCCGTCGGAGGAGATGCCCCAGCCGGCGATGGTGGCATAGACGCGGCGGCCCATCTCGGCGGCGTCCTCTTCCCGCATCAAGACGACCATTCCGCAGCCCTCGCCCGGCCAGAAGCCGTTGGAGCCGCGGTCGTACACGCGCATCTCGGTCCTGGCCAGCGCCCCGGTCTTGGCGAAACCCACGACCTCGAACGGGTCGATCGACAGATCGACCCCGCCCGCGATCGCCATGTCGAGGTCCCCGTCCAGCAGCGCCTTGCACGCGGTCGTCACCGACAGCAGCGAGGAGGAGCAGGCTCCGTCCACCGCGTAGCCGCCGCCGTTGAGATCGAAGTAGTTGCAGATCCGGCCGGCGATCGTGTTCGACAGGGCCCCGGCGAGGGTGTCTTCGTCCGGCGCGGGGAACGGGCTCTTGTAGGAGCGTTCGAGACCGTCCAGGAATTCGCCCAGAGGGTCGTCCTCCCAGCCGAGTTCGCGCAGCGCCGCGCCGACCGTGCGCCGTACGTACGGCCAGCGCAGCCGCATCAGGTTGGCGCGGGCGAATTCGCCCGTGAGGGTGTTTCCGACGATGACGCCGGTGCTCTGTCTCGGCAGCCCTTCGGCGCCGGGAAAACCGGCGTCGGCCAGCGCCCGGCCCGCGACGTCCAGCGCGAGCCAATGCGTGAGATCGGTCGATCGGAACGTGCTTCCTGCGATCCGGTGCGCCACCCGATCGAAGTCGTAGCCTTCGATGACCGCGGCGTTCCTGGAGTAGAAGCTGTCCGGGGCGGACGGGTCGGCCCGCCAGTAGTCGGTCAGCCGCATGCGCTCGTCAGGCAGCCGCCTGAAGGCCCGGCGGGCGGCGACGGCGTTCTTCCACAGTTCGTCCGGTGAATCGGCGTCAGGATAGACACATGCCATTCCGACAATGGCGATCTTCTGCATGTCCTGGCTCGCCCCCTTCGCTGTTGCACTGAGCGCAAGCATGCCGCGTCGCGACCGGCGAGATTTATTCCAGAGTGCCCTGGCGCCAATTTAATTCGAATAACATCGTTTGATAATGGCGTCATTTAATGAATTAGTTTTGTTCCCGGTATTCCTGCCGGATGTGGGACTTCACGGTGCGGGCGATGCCGCGCCATGCTGGTCGGCGAGGTGGGGGGCGAGTTCGTACGCCATGCGTCGCTTGGACGCCTCGACCGATCCACCGGCGGCCGCGATGGTGTCTCCGGCGCCGACCATCAGGCTGATGAGCTGGTTCTCGAAGCACACCTCCGCATCGTAGGGCGGGATGAGGTAGCCGCCGAGCTCCAGCGTGACGAGGCCGTGCATCGCGCTCCACATCTGGTGGGCCACCAGTTCCTCGTCGGCTGCGCGGAACCTGCCCGCCGCGACGCATCGGGCGGCGCAGCCGACGACGTCCACGAGGGTGTAGCGGCCGTACTGGCGGTCCTCTTCGGACAGTTCGAACCCGGCGAGCGCGGAACCGCCGAACATGGCCGCGTACAGGTGCGGGTTCGCCAGAGCGTTGTGGCGGTAGGCGCGGCCCAGCAGGGCCATGTCGCACACGGGGTCGTCGGAGGTGCCGACGAGGCTGAAGTACTGCTGCATGCGCGCGAAACCCTCGTGAACGATCGCGCGTACCAGGCCGCTCATCCCGCCGAAGTAGGTGTAGACGGGCATGGTCGAGCTGCCGGCCTCACTGGCGATGCGCCGTACCGTCATGGCCTGCGGCCCGTCTTGCGCGAGGAGCCGTGCGGCGACGTCCACCAGCTGGGCGCGGAAAAGCGGGTCCGTCTTGCGCGGTGACATCCGGCGGGACTTCCTTCCATGAGACGAAACCGGTCAGTGGTCATCCGGTGGTCATCCGGTGGTCATCCGGTGGTCACCGCGCGGCCGGCCTCGGCTGCGGTTCGTGCTGCCGGGACCCTGGGTCACGGAAGTTTGAGCTCGGGCCGGTAGACGTCCAGCCAGGCAGCCAGGTCGAGGACGCGCTCCAGGCCCAGGCGCGTCAGCCGGTCCACCGCGGCCGGATCGCGCTTCGTGGCGCCTTCGAGCCAGTCCCGGTCCACCAGGGCGAACACGTCGTGGTCGCGGTCGGCCAGCAAGTCCTTGCCCTGGTTCTGCAACTCCTGGCTGTAGTAGGGGTCCTGGGTGGAGGGGTAGGGGCTCTTGGGCCGCCAGGCGACCGAGTCCGGCAGCAACTGCCGGGTGGCGCCGCGCAGCAGGCTCTTCTCCCGGCCGTCGCGGGTCTTCATCGACCAGGGGGCGTTGTAGACGTATTCGACGAGCCGGTGGTCGCAGTACGGCACCCGGACCTCGAGCCCGACCGCCATGCTCATGCGGTCCTTGCGGTCGAGCAGGTATTTCATGAACCGGGTCACGTGCAGATGAATCATGATCCGCATGCGGTGCTCGAAGTCGTCGTCGCCGTCGAGACGCCCGACCTCGCCGATGGCGGTGTCGTACGCGTCCAGCCGGTAGGCGTCGAGATCCAGCCGCGTCAGCAGGTGCGGGTCGAGCCCGGTGGAGTCCTTGTCGAAGGGGCCGACGTTGACGGCGATCCACGGGAACGCGCGTGCGGCCTGGATCTGGGGGATGTGCATGTGCCGGTATCCGCCGAAGATCTCGTCGGCCGCCTCGCCCGACAGCGCCACCGTTGATTTCCCGCGGATCGCCTTGAAGAGCAGGTACAGCGACAGGTCCATGTCGCCGGTGCCGACAGGCAGGTCGCGCGCGAGGGCCACGGCCCTGCGCACGCCGGGATCGGCCAGCGTCCTGGGGTCGAGCACGATGTCGGCGTGCTGGGTCCCGACGTGCCGCACGACGTCCTGGATGAACGGCGTGTCCGGGGTGTCGCGCAGGTCGTCGGGCCGGAAGTTCTCCGCCTGACCCATGAAGTCCACCGCGAACGTCCGCACCTGTCCGGCGCCGAGGTGAGCCGCGGCCAGGGCGGTGAGGGCGCCGGAGTCCAGCCCGCCGGACAGCAGCAGGCACCGTGGCACGTCGGCGACCAGTTGCCGCCGCACGATGTCGTCGAGGAGCTCCCGGACGCGGCCTACGGAGGTGCCGGCGTCGTCGGTGTGCGGCCGGGTCTCCAGCCGCCAATAGGCGCGCTCGCGGACGCCGGTGACGTCGACGGTGACGATCGTGCCCGGTTCGACCTGCCGCATGTCCGCCCATATGGCGTGTCCTGGGGTGAAGGCGTAGGAGAACGCCTCGCGCAGCCCATCGGCATCGACGACGCGCTTGGCGAGCGGGTGGGCGAGTATGGCCTTCTGCTCCGAGCCGAACAGCACTCCGTCAGGCGTCCGGTAGTAGTAGAGCGGCTTGATCCCCATCCGGTCGCGGATCATGACGAGCTTCTGGTCCCGTCCGTCCCAGATCGCGAAGGCGTACATGCCGTTGAGTCGTTCGGCGACCGCCGGCCCCCAGTGCAGATATCCCTGGAGGACGACTTCTGTGTCGCTTGACGTCCTGAAGCGCTTGCCCTGCCGGGTGAGTTCGTCGCGCAGCTCGGCGAAGTTGTAGACCTCGCCGCTGTAGACCAGGGTGACGTCGCCCGCGTCCGTGCGGGCGGTCATCGGCTGCAGCCCGCCGGGCAGGTCGATCACGGCCAGTCTCCGATGGCCGAGCGCCGCATGCCGGTCGACCCAGCTGCCGCGGGCGTCAGGTCCGCGGCACGCCATGGTCTCGGTCATCGCATCCAGGACCTTGTGCTCGCGTGCCAGGTCGCGATCGAACGAGATCCAGCCGGTGATACCGCACATCCCGTGCTCCTCCTGTGGCCGTCGAAGAGGTTCGCTTCTGGTTCGATCGACGCGCAGCCGCCTTGGAAGCCGGTGCGGTTCCGTGCGCAATCGGATGGGATCCAGCATCGCGCCGCCACACCGGGGGGTCTTCTTTCCTCGTGCTCAGCTTGCTCCCGGCAGGCCGGCGGTGAGCCCCTGAAGGCGCCGCATCGGGCAATCTGGGAGTGGCCGCCCCTCGTCACCGCCTGCCTAACCTACGCACGTTGCTTTCTTGCTCGTCCGGGTGGCGGATGCTGCTCATGAGAGAGGTAGGCGGGATGACCGGAGCACATGCCGGCAACTCTGGACCGATCGCGGCTCATGCTCCGGCTGCGCCTCCCCACGGAAACGGCCATCAGCCGGGCAACGGGCACAACGGCACCCGCACGCGGGTCGCCGCGCCGGGGGCGAACGGCCACGTCCTCGACGACCCGGCGGCCGGCCGGACGAACACGCTGCGGGAACTGGCCGAGCTGCTCGGCCGCCGGCGCGAGTCGATCAGGGACGGAGACGCGGAAGCCACCAGGCGCCAGCACGCCAAAGGCAAGCTGACGGCCCGCGAACGGATCGATCTGCTGCTGGACGAGAACACCTTCACCGAGATCGAGTTGTTCCGGCGCCACATGGCAACAGGGTTCGGCCTCGAACGCAAGCGGCCCCCGACGGACGGCGTCATCGCCGGTTCCGGCCTGGTTCTCGGCCGCCGGGTCTTCGTGTACGCGACGGACTTCCGGCTCTTCGGCGGTTCTCTCGGCCATGCCCATGCCGCCAAGGTCCACAAAGTGATGGATCTCGCCATCTCGATGGGGGCACCGCTCATCGCCTTGAACGACGGAGCCGGCGCACGCATTCAGGAAGGGCTGAACGCGCTGGCCGGGTATGGAGGCATCTTCCGCAGGAACGTGCAGGCTTCCGGCGTGATCCCGCAGATCAGCGTCATCCTCGGCCCGTGCGCCGGCGGCGCCGCCTACTCCCCGGCCTTGACGGACTTCGTCTTCATGGTCAAGGACACCTCCCAGATGTACGTCACGGGCCCGGACGTCATCGGTGCGGTCACCGGTGAATCGGTCACGCACTCGGCTCTCGGAGGCGCCGAGGTGCACGGCTCCGTCTCCGGCGTGGCCAGTTTCGTCCACGACAACGAGGAGTCCTGCCTGGAAGAAGTCCGGTATCTGCTGTCGCTGCTGCCGTCGAACAACACGGAGTTCCCCGCCGTCGTGGACGCCGCCGATCCCGCCGATAGGGCCTGCGACGCCCTGCTCGACCTGGTGCCCGCCGATGGACGCCGGCCGTACGACATGCGAAAGGTCATCGCGGAGATCGTCGACGACCGTGAGTACCTGGAGGTCCAGGAATCGTGGGCGCGGAACATCATCTGCGCCTTCGCGCGGATCGACGGGCATGTCGTGGGCGTCGTCGGCAACCAGCCATTGGTCAGGGCAGGAGTGCTCGACATCAAGGCGTCGGAGAAGGCGGCGCGGTTCGTCCGCACCTGTGACGCGTTCAATGTCCCGCTCGTGACGCTCGTCGACGTGCCGGGTTTCCTGCCCGGAGTCGATCAGGAGCATCAGGGCATCATCCGGCACGGGGCGAAGCTGCTCTACGCCTACTGCGAGGCGACCGTCCCGCGCGTACAGGTCATCCTGCGCAAGGCGTACGGGGGCGCCTACATCGTCATGGACTCCCGGTCGGTCGGTGCTGACCTGTCGTTCGCCTGGCCGACCAATGAGATCGCGGTCATGGGCCCGCAGGGCGCGGTGGACGTTCTCTTCCGCAAAGAGCTCGCCGCCGCCGCGGATCCCGCGGAGCTGCAGCGGCAACTGCTCGACGACTATACGGCCGAGTTCCTGCACCCGTTCTATGCCGTCGAGCGCGGGCTGGTGGACGACGTCATCGATCCCCGCGAGACGCGCAAAGTGCTGGCCGACGGGCTGGCGATGCTGCGTAACAAACGCGAGTTCCAGCCGCAGCGCAAGCACGGAAACATCCCTCTCTGACTCGCGTGGTATTCGGTTTTCGCAGTGAGCAATTTGGGAGAGGCCGCCGGCTCGTGATCCGTGGAGAATCGGTCCGGGACGCACCGCGGGTGACGCCCATCGAATTGTTTTGACCGGTCGAACGGGAGGTCGGATGACAAGCGCCTCTGTAAACCCGCCGTATGGCCTTGTCGCGAATCTGAACGGGGAGAGGCACAAGCCGGCACTCGGTTTCTTCGCCTTCATCGTCGTTGCGCATTGGGCCGAGCACATCGCGCAGGCGTATCAGGTCTACGTGCTCAACTGGCCGCTTCCGGAAGCACGTGGGGTCCTGGGCCTTCCCTTCCCGTGGCTGGTCACCTCGGAATGGATGCACTACGGTTACGCGCTGCTCATGCTCATCGGTCTCGTACTGCTGAGGCGCGGCTTCACCGGGCGCTCGCGAACATGGTGGAACATCTCGCTGGGCATCCAGGTCTGGCACCACTTCGAGCATTTCCTGCTGCTCATGCAGGTCATCATCGGCGCCAATCTGCTCGGCGGCCCGACGCCGCGCAGCATCATCCAGCTCCTCGTGCCCCGGCTCGAGCTGCACTTGTTCTACAACGCCATCGTCTTCGTCCCGATGGTGGTGGCGATGCTGCTGCACCGCAAACCCAATTCCCAGGAACGGGCGACGATGGCCTGCGCCTGCGCCCCCGAGAGAGTGTCTTGAAAGCAGCGGGAACCCGAGGCAGGCGGCTGCCGCCCGGATTCGCCTTCCGGGCGACGGTCGCTCTCATCGGCGCGTCCCTGACGTTCTTCACGGCGCCGAGTGTCTGGCCCGCCATCCAGGCGGCGCGTGCGGACGGAGTGCCCGGAATCTTCACGGCCGAGCACATGGAATGCGTCCAGCACCCCGGCCACGAGTCCTGCCAGTGGTACGGGGACTTCCGCTCCGAGGACGGCACGGTGAGCCGGACGGACATCTTCATGTACGGGATGGGGAAAGGACAGCTCCAGGCGGGCCGGCAGACCTCGGCGGTCGACATCGGCTTCCCCAACAGGGTGTACGGTCCCGGAGGGTCGAACGAATGGGTGTTCACCGTCGCGCTGCTGCTTGCCGGCGCCGCGCTGACGCTCAGTCAATTGCGGAGAATCCACAGATCCATGAAGAACGACGAAGCCGGACCTGAGGGCCGGCGTGCGGGCCCGTAGCGCTGTCACGGCCCGTCCGGCCGGCTCGGTGACGACTGCGCCGAGCCGGCCGGTGGCCATGCGAACCTGGAAACGGTGATTCCCGGCCCTGGCGGGGTGATCCGGTCAGCCCGCTGATTTCGAGGGCGGGAGTTCGACCGACTGACGGTGCCGGAAGAAGTCACGTGGATCGTACTTCTTCTTCACCTGCTGGAGCCTTGGGTAATTGTCTTTGTAGTAGAGGTCGTGCCATGTGGAGGTGGAGCGGTTGAAGGTGGGATCGCTGAGGTCGGCGTCGGGGTAGTTGACGTAGCATCCATCGGTCACGTCATTGGGAACGGGCACGCCGCCGGTGGCGGCGTAGGTGTCCTGGTAGCTCTCGCGGGCCCAGGCGATGTTCTTGGCGTCGTCAGCGGGATCGCTCCAATTCGCCGCCCAGAGCATCTTGAAGGCCGCGCCGCGGTGGACCGAGGCGGTGTCACCCGGCTGTACGGCGGCGGTCATGCCGCCGAACGGCGACAGCTGGACGCTGAGATTCGGGTTGTCGATGTCGGTGCGCGCCAGATGCTTGTACAGCGCCTCCGCCTGGTCCTGGGGGAAGGCGGCCTTCATGTAGGCGGATTTGTACTCCCCGCGCAGCGTCGGGTCGTTGAGCAGCGGGTTGGTGGTGCCGGTCAGGCGGGCCGCCTGCAGCCATGGGAGCCGGACCTGGCTGATGAACGGCTGAGCCACGCCGTTGCTCATGAAGGTCAGGTAGTCGTTCAGGATGGTTTCGGCGTTGGGTGCGCCGGCGTCCACCTGCGTGAGCAGGACCACTGTGCCGTTCGAGACGTGGTTGAGCACCATGAAACTGCTCAGGAACCGGGTCGGGCTGGTCGGGGCCGCGTTGGTGACGTGCCAGTTGGCGTAGTTCTGGATGAGCTGGAGGAACCTGTCCTTGTTCAGCTGGTCCCACCCCCAGGCGGCGACCGCGTACAGCACCTTCGACGGCGGCCTGGGCAGCAGGCGGGTGGGGTCGGTGCCGGTGGCGTCCGGCGAGCGGAAGAAGTAGCGGGTGACGACGCCGAAGTTTCCTCCGCCGCCGCCGGTGTGCGCCCACCACAGGTCTCGGTGGGGGTCGTCGGCCTCCCGGGTCGCCACCACCTTGCGGACGACGCCCGAGGCCCTGACCGTCACGACCTCCACCCCGTACAGGTGGTCGATGATCAGGCCGTCGCGGCGAACCAGCCAGCCCCAGCCGCCACCGGCGACGTGACCACCCATGCCCACGGAGTAGCAGATGCCGCCAGGAACGGTGACGCCCCAGGTCTGGTACAGCTTCTCGTAGACGTCCAGCAGCGTGGCGCCCGACTCGACGGCTATCGCGTTGCGCGCCTCGTCGTAGTAGACCCGGTTCATGTTGGACAGGTCGATGATCATTTGAACGTCGGAGTTGTAGACGAAGTCCTCCAGGCAGTGCCCGCCGCCTCGTACCGTCAGCCGCTTGTTCGCGCTGACCGCCTGCTCGACGATCGCCCGCACCTGCCGCGGGGCGTCCACCACGTGAACCGAGCGCGGTGCCGCCGTGTAGCGGGCGTTGAGCGCCCGGACCAGGTCCGGGTACTGCGGGCTGTCGGGGCCTACGGTCGTGGCCGTGCTCGTCCGGCGGGCCACCACCGCCGGGTCGGGCTCCGTGGCCGCCGCGGCGCTCGAGGCGAAACCACCGGTGATGATCCCCCCGCCGACGCCGGCAGCGGTTCCCGCCAGGAACTTCCGCCGGTCCAGCCCCCGTCGTTGTGCCATAGTACGTTGTCCCTTTCGCTCGGTAAGGAGCGTCAGCGTCAGCCGTCCGCTGACGGCCAAGGCGCGCCGGCAGCCCGCACGCTCGTCCCCCGTATGGCGGTCCATGGAATACGCAACGTTTTTGTCGGATAAATCCTGACGGGTCGGTATTCCACGGGACGCTTTCCTCGCGTCGGCATCACCACGGCTTTGTTCCGAAGTTCGCCGGTCGCCTGTTGCTTGCCCTTCGCGTTACAATCTGGGCGCCG
The DNA here is from genome assembly GCF_042428605.1 of Nonomuraea salmonea. NCBI lineage: Bacteria > Bacillati > Actinomycetota > Actinomycetes > Streptosporangiales > Streptosporangiaceae > Nonomuraea > Nonomuraea salmonea. The sequence goes on along the minus strand of NZ_JBHMCF010000052.1, from coordinate 20,826 downwards.
TGCAGAAAAATGCCCATTTCGCCTACGATTCGAGCAAGCCCATGTTCGCTGACGGAGCCAATTATGGGGAGAAAGCGGAGAAAGCGTCTTCTTCCAGATTGCTCTGCGGATCGTCAGCCAGAGCGAACGGGCCGGCCGGCACTGTGGATGCTCACTTGTGCAGCTGTGCCGTACGGTCGCGCAGCATGTTGCGGCGCCGCAGAACCGGCACGGCCTCGGCCTGGAAATCGACGGCGCTGTCGAAGTCTTTGATCATTCCCTCGATGACCAGCAGTGACAGCAGAGGGAAGGCGAACTCCGGCGCCGGGAACAGACCGAAGCGCCGCTGCAGGTCGAACAATCTGCCGGCGAAGGGCGCGAGCGCGAACTGGCCGGACTTCGCTCCGGACGCCTCCTGGACGAGCTCGGTCAGGCCGGCGCGGAAGCCCGCCACGTCGCAGTCGTCGGCGACGTGCGCCGCGCTCTCGATCACGATCTGCGCGCAGGTCCAGCCGTCGCCCATCGCCATGTGGATGAAGAAGTCGGCGAAGGAACGGCGCACCTCGTCGGGCAGCCGGATGACGAACCCCGCGTCGAGCATCACCAGGCCGGCACGCTCGTCGAAGTACAGGTTGCCCGGATGCAGGTCGCAGTGGACGACGCCGTCGATGAACAACATCTCATAGACCGCGGCCAGCACCGCCTGCACCACTTGACGCCGCGTGCCGGCGTCCAGGTCACCGGGGGCGAAACGCCTGAGGCCGATGATGTACTCCATGACCACGACTTCGGGCGTGCACAGGTCGGCCAGCGGTTCGGGAATGCGTACGTTGCCGAGCCCGGCCAGGTTGGTCCGCAGCTCGGCCAGCGCCGCGGCCTCCGCAGGGAAGTCCAGCTGCCGCAGGATCGCCGAGCCGACCTGCTCGTGCATCACCTTGAACGGCATCTTGCGCAGTTTCGGGACGGCACCGAGCGCACGCATCATGGCCAGCGTCAGCGCGAAGTCGCGCTCCATGACCCACTGGATTCCGGGCCGGCGCACCTTGACCGCGACCCGCCGCCCGTCCAAGGTCACGGCCTCGTGCACCGTCGCGATGCTGCCGCAGGCCACGGGCTCCCAGGTGAACTCCCTGAAAGGCCAGCGCGTCCCGGCGTAAGCGGCGAGGACCGCCTGCCGGACCCGGCGTCTGCTGGGAGGCGGTGCCGCATCGGTCAACCGCGAAAGCGGTCCGGTCACCGCCGGCGGCAGGAGATCCCGGCGGGTGCTCACCAGCTGGCCGATCTTGATGTAGGACGGGCCCAGGCGGGTGAGCATCTTGACCCACCTGTCTCCGTCGTGCAGGCCGCCGGCCCGCGCACCGTGACCGGCGCGCCGCGGTCCCAGGAGGCGACGGGCTTCCGCCGCGCCGAACAGCAGGGCGTAACCCGCCATGATGCCGCCCACGTGCACGGCCCGCACCGCCATGCCGACCGCTCGGAGAACGCGGCCCATGAATCCGTTCACCATCGCCCCCAGACTGATCGCCGTCGGCGGGATGTCGCCGGCCGCGTGGCCGTACTCATAGAAGGATGTGGTCGCGCCAGTCGGCAGGGGTGTTGATGCGCTGGAACGCGCCGGCATGGAACAGCAGCGCGTCTTCACCGGAGCCGCGCTCCAGGTTGACGATCTCGCCGAGAAAGATCGAATGGTCCCCGCCGTCATAGACCGCGGCAAGGGAGCACTCGAACCACGCCAGCGCGCCGGGCAGCACGAGGCACCCTGTGCGCGGCCCGGGGAAGCAGGCGACGTTCGCGAACTCGGCCAGGCCACGGGGGCGGTGGCGGTCGGCGAAGTGCCGGGCCACGCCTTCTTGCCGGTCGGACAGGATGGAGACCGCGAAGGCACTGTGCCGCAGGATCATCTCGTGCATCGCGGCGTCGCGCAGGACGCAGACCAGGACCATCGGCGGATTCAGCGACACGGACGTGAACGAGTTCGCGGTCATGCCGCGCGGCTCGTCCCCGCCGGCGGTCACGACGGTGACACCGGTCGCGAAGCTCCCCAAGATGCGTCGTAGTTCTCGGGGCTCGAAAGTGGTGCTCGCCGGGACGTTGTTGGCCGTCGCCATTCGCCTTAGCTCCCTTCCTCGGGCCTCGGCACGCTGCCGCGCAGCTCAGCCCCGCAAGAGCAGGCGGGGACGCTTCCGCCCCGATGATCCGATGCGTTTCGCGCCGAAGCCTCTTACCGAGATGGAATGAGTATTCGACGTCACGTGCGGCGCGCGCTTCTCCGACCGTGCCCTGCCCGCGCAGGGCACCACTGGCCATGTGTCGGTCAGACGGGGACGCCCGTTCGCTTGAGCAACTTGCGCACGGCGGTGGCCCAGGTCGAGGAGATGCTCGGTGGCGGTGCGGGCGGCGGCGTTGTCGATGCCGACGTGGTCGACGAGGCCCGCAGTCGCAAAAGACTCAGCTCCCGTGGTGGCCGGCCGCCGAAGTTCGCCCGACAAGCGCCCGCCCTGAATACTTGGGGGGCACCTGCTGCGGGCCGCTGGGCTTGGAGGATGGCGCGGGCCTTCAACTGCTTACCGAGCAAGGCGGCCAGAAAGCGGGTGGTGGAGCCGTCGAGGCTGCGAAGGACATCGGGAATCCTGTCGGCTTCGTGGTGGAGGACAAGAGGTGCGGAAGCAGTGCCGGGGTGTTGGTCCGGTGGTGATTCGGTTGTTTCCTCGTCATCATCCGGTCCGGGCTTGCGCCGTATTAGCAGCGCTGCTCGGCCTTGGTCTGATCGTTTCTTGACCGTCGATCGCCTAAACGCCCGTCAAGGGAATGCGGGGGCGCGAGCGCGACATCGAGCCTGAGGGGCCGCGGTGATTCCGGACAGCCGTCTTATGGGGCGTAGCCTATGCGGCTGTTTGGGCTGAGAGGAACTCGTTGAGCACCTCCAGGGGTGGCCGGTAGCCGAGCGCCGAGTGTAGGCGCCGGTGGTTGCAGAACCCTTCGATGTAGCGGATGGCCTGCCGTTTGGCTTTGGCTCGGGTGGTGAAGACAAAGCGGTGCAGCCACTCGTTCTTGAGCGCGGAGAAGAACGATTCGGCCATCGCCCAGCCCAGCACCGCCTTGCTGTGACAGTCGATCACCGTGGCCAGGTAGAGGAAGCCCTGCGAACGGCGGCGACGCATGCCTTCATCACCGCGGTCGCGGAGATGAAGACGGCACCGACCTTCGTCTTCCTACTGCCGGAGTAGATCTGCCAATGGTGGTGCCGGCTGGTGCAGTAGGTGTGCACCCTCCGGTACTCCACCACGTGGCTTTCGTGCCCAGCGGCTGGTTGGGGAACTTCGCTTCCGGAGGTTCTGGCACTGACGAGTGGACACCCGGTTGTACGGGAAGGCCTCGCCCGCGGCGACCGTTGGACCGGCAGTCGTCCGCGGTTTCGGTGTGTTCTCCTGCTTCCCTTTACCCTCCTAGCCTTTGGTTCTTTCGGTTTGTCAACGGCGTCTGAAAAAACGGGATCAGGCACACTTTTCGTGATCGGATCCATCGGATGGATCACGGTTCGAGTGTTCCGGCCGGTAGCCGCTTCTCTGCTCACGAGCATCTGCAGCGTGTTGATCAAGGAGCTGGTCGCTGTCCTGTTCCCTCATCTGGGCGGTGTGTGCGTGGAGCAGGTGTTCCGATCGGGAACCACGGTGCGGATTCGGGCCAGGAGCGGAACCGTGGAGGCCGCTTGCCCGGCTTGTGGAACGCCGTCGCGGCGGGTGCACAGCCACTATGAACGGCGGCTGTCCGATACCGCGGTCGGGGGCCAGGAGGTGCTCCTCCACCTGCGGGTTCACCGGTTCTTTTGCCGCACTCCCACGTGTGCGAAGGCGACGTTTGCCGAGCAGGTCCCGGGGCTGACCGTGCGTTATGGCCGCCGCAGTATCCGGGCGGCGAGGGCCTTACAGGCGATCGCGCTGGCTCTGGGTGGCCGCGCCGGAGCCCGGCTCGCCAGCCGTCTGGCGGCCTCAGTCAGCCGGATGACGCTGATCAGGCTGATGCGCGCCCTGCCAGACCCGCCTCTGGAATCCGGTCCGCGGGTGCTCGGCGTGGACGACTTCGCCCTGCGGCGAGGCCACACCTACGGCACCATCCTCATCGACATCTCCACCAGCACCGTGGTGGACGTACTCGCTGACCGGACGGCTGACACCCTCGCCACCTGGCTCCGCGCGCATCCCGGGGTCGAGATCGTCTGCCGCGACCGAGCCGGCGCCTATGCCGAGGGCATCGCTCGGGGTGCGCCGCACGCGACCCAGGTCGCGGACAGGTGGCACCTCTGGCGGAACCTCGGCGAGGCCGTCGAACGCACCGTCACCCGCCACCGCGACCATCTCCAAGCCCTGACCGCCACGCCCAGCACGCGCACCGACACCTCGCCACCTGCGGCGCCGTCCGTCCCGCCCCACTCGCCCGCCGACCGTCAGGACCGCATCGCCGCCCGAACCCGTGAACGGCACACCGCTGTTCACGCCCTGCTCGAGCAAGGCCAAGGACTGCGCGAAATCGCCCGCCTGCTGTCCCTGGGCCGCAACACTGTAAGGCGCTTCGCCCGCGTCACCAGCCCCGAAGACCTGCTCGTTCACAACGGCACCGGCCGACGGCCCAAGAACCTGGAAATTCACGACTCCTACCTGCGCAAACGCTGGGCCGAGGGATGCACCAACGCCGAACTCCTCCATCAGGAGCTGCAGGCCCTGGGCTACCGCGGCGGCAGCGCCACCGTCCGCCAGTACGTCCGCCCCTGGCGCGACGGAACGCCTCCCGCACCGACATCAACGCGACCGCCCACGGTCCGGCAGGCCACCGGCTGGTTCCTGCGCAACCCCGCCCACCTCGACCCCGACGAACACCGCCAACTTCAAGCGCTCACCGCCGCCTGTCCCCAACTGGCGGCGCTTCAGCTGCACGTGCGCCAGTTCGCCGAGATGATGACGCACCGCCACGGCCACAACCTGGAGACGTGGATGAACGCCGTCCTGGGCGACGACCTACCTGAGCTGCACTCCTTCGTCACCGGGCTACGCCGCGACCAAGACGCCGTCACCGCCGGGCTCACCCTGCCCTACAGTTCCGGACCCGTCGAAGGGCACGTCAACCGGACCAAGATGCTCAAGCGACAGATGTACGGCCGCGCCAACCTCGATCTCCTGCGGAAACGCATGCTGCTGTCCCACTGACCAGGGTCCGATCACGGAAAGTGTGCCTGATCCAGTTTTGACCGTCGCCGTCACGGTTGTGCCGGTCTGTTCGGGGCCGGTATCTCGGACATGATGGCGTCGGCTGGCGCGTGCAGCCCAGCGACATCCTGCGCGCTCAGCGGCCGCTGGTAGACGCGTGTCTCATCGATGTCGCCCAGCATGCGAGTGCCGAGCCGGCTTCGCGCTGCTCGCTTGGGGACGTCGCGCGTTCGCCCCGGAACCACCGCAGCACCAGCACCCCCTGCCAGGACGGAGTCGGAGCGCGACTGCCCTTGGGAGTGCCGAGTCGGTGCCGTTCCTCCCGCAGCGGTCGGGCAACGTGGTGAACCAGCGTGCGGGAGACGTCGAGCATGGCACGATGAGCAATTACGTGGAGCCTTTCGGCTGATGGGGATCCTGTGGTGGGAGCTCATCTACCGGAGGCTCCACGCCTGTCTCCGGCCTTCGGCGACTCCTCGCGAAATTCCGGTACGTGACTGCGGACGTCAGAAATCCCCAATCATCCGAATTATTTCTCTGAGATCTGTTCGTCACAGATTCCCGGTGGCTCGAACGATGTTGTAGTAAGCGTCTGCTTCGCGCCGGCATAAAACGCCGGCTGCGGACTGCCATCCGTCGAACTTGTCGCAGACGTCGTACATATCGCGCCTGAACTTCTTGTCGATCCTGTGGCGGTTGTCTTCGGTGAAGCGGTTTTGCTTCTTGTAGTTGCGGTAGCCGAAGTCGTGCCGCTGGCACGAAGGCTTGAAGTTGAACCCGCTGGGCCTGTCGGGCGACTTGGAGCAGGCGTCACTGCTCCAGTCGATGCCCTGGCCGGCGTACGGCCGCTCAACGCGGAGCTTCTGGAATGCCGACATCGAGATCTCGTAGAGCCACATGTCGGTGAACTTCCGCTTCTGCTTCGCCGTCAGTTTGAGTGACGCGCTCGACTGCTGGTCCGGCGCCTGTAATGCGGCGGCGGACGTCGGGGCCGCCGTCCCGACACCTGTGACGGTGACCACCGTTACGACGATGGTCGCCAGTGAACCTCTCAACATGCCGTCGAATCCACCTCTTCCTTCATTTCGATGAGCGGCATTGCCGTCTCGGGATGCCGGGAGTATTGGCGCCGACGCAGTTCGCCGGTGCCGCCGGAGATCGCTGGGTGCCGTCGCTCCGGAGCGGTTCGCGCAGCTCTTGCCGGTCGCGGGGCGGTGCGATGTCAACCGCGTTGGGGAGTCTTGGCCGAGGCCGGCACCGGTTTTCCTGGGCAGGTGGTGGTGCGCTTGCCGGTCTCGAAGTAGTCGATGATCTTCGCGGCGCAACCGGGTACCTGGGCCGCGGAGCCGTGGACGTCGTCGTTGACGGTCACCAGGGTTCCACCGATGACCGCGCGCATGGCAGGCGTCCATTCGTACGGTGTCCGGGTCTCGTAGCGATGGCCGGACAACACCAGCGAGCCGCTGACGGGCCGCACCGTCGGCGGCTTCGCCGGCAGCAGCCATCCTGCGCACATGTGCACGAAGGGGCTCGTCCGGCCGGTCACCGGATAGTCCTTGAGACGCTGCTGGTAGTCCTTCCAGTTCGACGCGAACGTGCTCGGGCTGGAATCCTCGTTGCAGTGGAACGCGCGGCCCGCTGTCTTGTCGGTCTGCGTTTCGTCCCCGGCGGGCGGGTCGCCGAACGCCTTCTTGACCGTCGGTGGCGCGACCGGGCCCTTGGCGTCGGTGAGTTCTTTGAGTACTTGAGCCATCATGGGCCATTGAGTGCTGGGACGACCTGCGGCCTGGGCGATGAGCGCCCCGTCCACGGTGAGGCCGACGTCCGTGAAGGTCAGCGGTTCGGCGTCGTACGAGGCGACCATGTCCTCCACCGCCGAGACCACCTGCCGCTTCGAGGTGCCCAGCCCGTAGGTGTCGTCGCGCTCGGCCATCCATGCGGCCATCCGCTGGAAGTTGCGGTCGACGGCGTCTGTGTGGGTTGCCGTCCAGAAACCCTTCCAGATATCGGGCGGGGTGGAGCTGTCCAGCCACATCCGGTCGACATTGCCGGGAAACATGGTGCGCATGACCGCGCCGAGCCACGTGCCCCAGGAGACGCCGAAGAAGCTGATTTTCCGATCGCCCAGCGCGGCGCGGATCCGGTCGATGTCACGGGCCACGTTCGGGGTGGTGAGCTGCCCGATGAATGCGAGGTCCTGCTGAGTGCACTGCTTGCTCCACGCGACCATGTCGGCGTAGGTTTTCTTGGCCTGTTCCTCGGCGATCGGCCCTGGCGAGGGCTTGCCCCGCGGGTCATCGGGGCAGGTGACTTTGGTGCTGCGGCCGACGCCGCGCGGGTCGATCCCGATCAGGTCGTAACGTTCATCGAGTCCCGCCGCGCCCCTCATGACGAGGTTGAGAGGCATCAGGTAGCCGGCGCCGCCAGGCCCGCCCGGGTTGAGCGCCAAGCTGCCCAGGCGGTTCTTCTGGTCGGCGGCCTTCAATCTGGTCAGGGCTACGATGATCTGCTCTCCGCCTGAGTCTTCATAGTCCTGGGGTACGCTGATCGTCCCGCAGTCCATACGGCCGTGCAATTTCCTGACCGCGGCGAACTGATCCTCCTTGTAACCCATCTTGCGCAGATCATCGTTGGAGAATTCCGGGCATTTCCGCCACACGATGGCAGGAGTTCTGGCCCGGGAGCCGGCTGCGGCGGCGGGGGTGCCGACCGTAAGGGAACTCATCAGCAAAGCTCCCGAGATCAAGCAACCACTCGCGCGGACCGCTGTCGCACCATTCACTGATCGAGCCTTTCCTCGGAGAGAACGACCTGGCCGGACAAGAGGACCACCCACCACGGTGTCGGTCGCCGGCGATCAACTTCTTTATCCACCAGAGGTTGTTTCGTGGCCGTTTCCGTGAAGGCTTTCGCCCTCGCATCCGGGGTGGCCTTGTGGCAGCAGAGTGAGCGCTTCGGCCAGGGCCGGTCGAGGCCTGTGGCCAGATCGGCCGGGCTCGTCGGGGCCTGGTGGTCGGCGGGGACGCCGATGGTGTCGATCAGTTCCCGATGAGGGCCGAAGTGGTGGAGGGACGGCAGTTGCAGCACGCTGCCGTCGTTCAGTGGATACGTGATCCCGTCGCCGGCAACCCGGCCCGCGGTCCGAGTGCCGACGAGCGGGGCGAGGTGTGGGCGGAGCGCTCCTCCTTCGCGGCAAGCGAGCTGCCTGCCGCGAGGAGAGCGCTACTTCGAGGGGCAGAGGACGGCTTCGGCGGCCTTCTCCATGAGGGGGTCCAGATCGGGATCGAGGTTGGAAGCGCCCAGGGTGGTGGAGAGGGCGAACTGCACGCGTCCGTCCGGGGTGTTGTAGGTGATGGACTTGCCCCCGGGTCCACCGCCCGTGACGCTGAAGTAGCCGCCCTGGCCGTCGCAGATCCGGCCGTTGGCCGCCGGCTTCGCTGCGCTCTTGGCCGCTTGCTCCTTGGGAAGCAGGCGGCCCAGCAGTACCTGGGTCAGCTCCTTGGGCAGCAACTCGTTCTTGACCAGGGCGCGGTGGAAGGCGCTGAGGTCCTCGGTGGTGGAGATGACTCCTGCGGCGGCGTAGCCGTGGCTCATGTTCTGGCGGTCGACGTCGCGTAGCTTGCCGTCCTTGTCAGGGTAGTAGCCGTGGCCGTGCGGGCCCTTGATACCGCCGGGCGGTTTGGTGGGCAGGTAGGTCCTGTCCATGTCGAGCTTGTCGAACAGGCGCCGTTCGAACTCCGCCGACACGGTGTGCTTGGTGTGCCTCTCGATGATCAGGCCGAGGAGGAAGTAGTTGGTGTTGGAGTAGTTGAACTGGGAGCCGGGCTCTCCCGTACGCTTCAGGTCGCTGGTCTGTTTCACCATCTCCAGCGGCGTGTGGTAGGTCATGTCGAAGACGTCCGCGGCCGGCAGGTTGGGAATGCCGGAGGTGTGCTGCAGCAGCTGCTGGAGGGTGATCTGGTCGGCCAGCTTCACCAGGTCCTGTTCGACGACGATGGGCAGCAGGTCGCTCAGCTTGTCGTCCAGGGCGAGCTTCTTCTCCTTGACCAGCTGGAGGATCACGGTACCGGTCATGAGCTTGGTCTGGGAGCCGATCCGGTAGCGGGCGCTGGGCGGGATCTTGCCGCCCTTGTCGTCCAGCAGGCGGGTGCCGCCTGTACCCTGGGCGACCCGCTTGCCGTCGACGTAGACGGCGCCGATCGCGCCCACGATCTTGGAGCTGGCGGCCAGCTCGGTGAGCGCTTTCTGTACCTCACCGAACTCGGGACGATCCGTGCCGGTGGCGGGTGTTGTGGTGCCGAGCGTCAGCATCGCGCATGCCACACCGGCCAGGCCGGCCGCTTTCGCACGCTTCACGATTAGCGTTCCCTTCTGTTGAGACGCGCCGGTATGGAGTGGTCATATCGGTCTCGGCGCGTGGTGGCTTCCGTGTCTAGTCCTGGCGAAGTTTCCTGGCCGTTTCCGCCGACGCCGCCTGCAAATCTCGCGCAGCCCGCGGCGTCCGAGAGTGTGTGTTCGGCGGATCGCCTGCGAAGGCGGGCGTGTGTGCAGGATGAGGTCCGAAGCCCACGAACCGGGCAGGCATCACCCGCAGCCGGGGAAACGCGTGGCGGAGGAAGAGCAGGAACGTCGCACGGCCGGGACGCCTGCCGGAGAACCGGGCTCAGAACAGGAGCCGTTGCATACCCGCTGCGCGGTTTCATGATCACGGTGGGGCGTTGCCTGCGCCGCTGTACGGTCGCCAGGTCAGCGCGGGGTGATGGCGTGCGCGGCGTCGCCGATGAGCAGCAGCCCATCGAGGTGCCAGCGCTTGAGCCGGTCGAACCGGACGTGGAGCAAGTGGACCTCGTCCATGCTCTCCAGCCGGCTCACCCGGTCGGCGTAGTCGGGGCGCGAACGAGCGACGCGCTTCCGGAAGCGCTCAACCCCCTCGGCCCGTAGCCGCGCGTCGGAGCCCTTGACGGTGAGGTAGACGTTGATGATCGTCGTCGCGGGCCAGCGCCTCGCGGCCCCGGACGATCGGCGCCACGCCGGCGTCATGTGCGCCTGTCTCGGGCCGAGGTCGGCAGGCGGAACCACCAGACGTCGAACGGCACACCGAACTCCTTGGGCGCCAGACCCGCCTCGCGGCGCAGGATGGAGTGCCTGCCGTCGCATCCGACCGTCAGCTCAGCCCAGATCTCCCCGTCGCGTCGATGTGTGCCGGAGCGAGGTCGGTGCCCCTGACGCGCTGTTCGAGGAGCTGGACCTGACCGGCCAGCTCGTCGTGCACCGAGCGCCTCTCGGAGGAACGCCTCGCCGGTTGGGCAGAACCACCCGACCCGGCAAGCTCAGCCGGCGCGGAGCATGCGGCGCGGTATCGAGGGAGCCACCCGCATCAGGAGCGGCAACAGCCGGGCCTTGCCGACATAGATCTCCGAGCGGTTCCCGGCGAGACCGTTGACGATCGCCTCCGCGGCACGCTCGGGGCTGATCTTCCCGCTGCCGCGTCCCCGCGTCATGTCGGTGTCGACGAGGGGCAGCACGACTTCGACGGCCTGGATCCGGGCGCCGGAGTCCTGCAGCTGGTACCGCAGCGCCCGCGTGTACGTGGAGAGGGCCGATTTGGTGGCGCAGTACACCGGAGCGGTCCGCTTGGGCGCCAGCGCGAGGCCGGAACCGATGTTGACCACCGCGGCGTGACCGGAGGCCCGCAGCGCGGGCAGCGCCCGCAAGGTGAGCAGCACCGGAGCGGTGAGGTTGGTCTCGATCTCGTCGGACACCGACCGAAGGACCGCGGGTGTGGCACCGGCGAGGTGATCGGTCTCGATCTGCACGGCCGCGTTGTTGACCAGGAGGTCGAGCCCTCCCCATTCCTTCTCGACCACGGTCAGCAGGTGGGATCGGTCGTCCGGTTCGGTGATGTCGCAGGGCACCGTGAGCACGTCCGCGCTGAGGGCGTGCCGGGCGCGGGCCAGCCGGTGCGGGTCGCGGCCGCACAGCGCGACCCGCTTACAGCCGCGTCGCAGCAGTTCGGCGGCGAGGGCGAGTCCCACGCCGGTGCTGCCGCCCGTGATGAGGGCGCGGTCATAGGGAAGGCTCATGATCGGTCTCCGTAGGGGTGATGACGGTCCGGTAGCGGCCCGGGCTGGCGCCGGTTCGCCGGGCGAACTCGCGGGCGAAGTGGGGGCCGTCGGCGTACCCGGCCAGGAATCCGACGGTTGACAACGGCACGTCGGCGTTTCCGAGCAGCATCGACGCGCGGATGACGCGGGCGGCGGCGACCACTGAGGAGAACGAGCTCCCTTCCTCGTGGAGGCGCCGTTGCAGCGTACGGGCGGACATGCCGCCGGCCGTCGCGAGCTCGCCGACCGTCCACCGCCTGGTTGTGTCGGCGAGGACCCGGCGCAGCGCGGCGCCCGTGACCGGTCCCCTCCCGGCCTCGGGTGGGGGCGCCGGATGCCGCGCTTCCCCGGGCGGATGGGCGGTTCCCGGAATCCAGGCCAGGCGGAACCGGTCGACCGGCCCCGGCGGCACGTGGCCGGTGATGAGGTGACCGTGGTCGAGCAGCGCTGTCCCGTCGGCCAGGCTCAGCCGGACGTTCACGCACCCTTGGGCCGAGAGCAGGCCCGCCAGCACCCCCGCCACGAGCAGGCTCTCATGCCGTACGGGCGGTGAACCGGCCGGCGCCGAGTGCCGCACGCGGACACCGCGGGAGCTCTCGGAGGCGATGATCGTCCGGTGCCGTGAGTGCACGTAGCGCTCAAGCCGTCCCCACCTGGCCAGGCACTCGACGGGAGTGGGCGCGGACGTCAGCGCGTGCCCCAGGGGATCGAACGGGCCGCCGGCCACAGCCTGCCCCGCGAGGATCAACGCGCTCTCGCCGTAGGCGGCGGCGACGGCGGCGAGCAGCCGCCGCTTGGCGCTCAACGTCACGCGCGGCCCCTCGCACCTCGCCCCGTCCGGCACCGGGAGGCCACGACGGCGCAGGGACGCCGTGACCAGTGCCACCATCGCCGCCGATGAGTATCCCTCGTCCATCCCGACCACCTCCGCGCCGAGCGTAAAGTCCCGCGCGGGACGATGTCGTGAATGATCGCGCCATTCCGCCGAGCAGGGGCCACGTGACGTCGCTCTAGACTCGTGCGCCCTCGCGGGAACGCCGCAGGAGCGAGTACGCGCAGGCCAGCCCGAGCACCGATTCCACCACCGCGGCGAGCACCAGCCCGCCGGCCGGTACGCCGTCGAGCGCGATGCCGAGAAGGCGGGACAGCGCGTAGGCGAGGTACCCCGTGGCGCCGACGGCCGCGGCGGCGACCGCGAACCGGGTGGAGAACGCGCCGACCATGATGAACACCCCGGCTGTGAGCAGGACGCCGCCCGCCGCGCGCGTCTCGCTCAACAGGCCGGCGTCGGCGACGACCATGATGCCGTTGGCCTGGTGGAAGGCCACGGGCGCGAACAGGTTGGCCGCGCCGATGACGATGAGCACCAGACCGGCCACGAAGAGAAGGACGGAGTGCGGGTCCACGCGCCTGCTCATCGCTGCCACACGCCCGACGCGGCGGCGGACCGGCAGAAGCCGGCGAAGTCGCGTGGCTCGCGGCCGAGCGCGTCCTGCACGCCGCGTCCCAGCGTGGCGTTGCGTCCGTCGAACAACTCCTCGCACAGGGCGGTGAAGAGGTCGGCGTACTCGGGCCCCGTCTCTTCGGCCAGCGCGGCGCGGAACTCGCCGGCCGCGACGGCGGTGTAGCCGACCGGATGGCCCGCCGCGGCGGAAATCTCCGCCGCGGCGTCGGCGAAGGTCAGCAGCCGCGGCCCGGTGAGCTCGTAGAGCCGGCCGGAGTGCCGGTCGTCGGTGAGGGCGGCGACCGCCACGTCGGCGATGTCCTCCACGTCGACGAAGGGTTCGGCCACCTGGCCAGCGGGCAGGGTGATCATGCCGCGCCGTACCTGCTCCAGCAGGTCGCCTTCGCTGAAGTTCTGGGCGAACCAGCTGGCCCTGATGAGGGTGTGGCTCAGCCCGGAGCCCTGGACGATCTTCTCGCAGCGCTGTGCGTGGTGCTCGCCACGGCCGGACAGCAGCACCAGGTGTTCGAGACCGGCCTCGATCGCGTACGAGACGAGCGCCTCGATCGCGGCGGGTGCGCTCGGGACGGCGAGGTCGGGAGCGTAGGCGATGTAGGCGGAGCCCGCGCCGTGGAGCACTGCGGGCCAGCTCGACGGCTGTTCCCACGAGAACGGCGGGTCGGTGCGCCGCCCGGCCGGACGGACCCGGTGGCCGCCGCCGGTGAGCCGGCTGACGATGCGCCGGCCGGTCTTGCCGGTCGAACCGATGACGAGGATGGGACGTGATGACATGGTTCCTGCGCTCCTTGGGGCTGGTGACAGACCGAGTCTCGGCCACATCGTCCTGGACGGGCAATCACAAGAAGTCCGTGATTCTTAGCCGTTCATCCAGACTGGCGGACGCGAGGGACATGCGGCAGAGTGGCGGGCGTGCACGATCGCGTCCGTACTCCTCCCGCTGCCGGCGACCTCCTCGGCGAGGCGCTGCACCTGCTGCGCCTGACCGGCACGCTCTACTGCCGGGCCGAGCTGACCGCGCCCTGGGGCATAGCCGTGCCACCGCTGCCGGAGCTGATGGCGCTGGTGGTGGTCACCGCCGGGCACTGCTGGCTGGACGTCGACGCCGACATCGACGGCGCCGGCCCCCGCCTCCTGCAGCCGGGCAGCCTCACCCTGCTCCCTCACGGCGTCGCGCACCGGTTCCGCAGCGACCCCGAGGCCACCACCGACGATCTCTTCGACATCCCGGTCGAGCAGATCAGCGAGCGGTACGAGATCCTGCGCCACGGCGGCGGGGGTGAGCGCACCCACGTCACCTACGGTGTGGTCCGCTTCGACCATGCCGCGGGGAGCAAGCTCGTCGCCCAGCTCCCCCCGATCATCCACCTCGACGGCTGGGACGACGACGATGCCGGCTGGCTGCACAGCATGCTGCGGCTGGCGTCGAGGGAGGCGCAGGCGCTGCGTCCGGGCGGTGAGACCGTTCTCACCCGGCTTGCCGACATCCTGGTCATCCAGGCGATCCGATCCTGGCTCGACGCCGCGCCGGAAGCGCGGCAGGGCTGGCTGGCCGCCCTGCGCGACGAACAGATCGGACGCGCGCTCACCGCGATCCACCGGGCACCCGAGCAGGACTGGAACGTCGCCTCCCTCGCCCGGGAGGCCGGTATGTCGCGGTCGGCGTTCTCGGCGCGCTTCACCGAGCTCGTCGGTGAACCCCCCATGCGATACCTGGCCCAATGGCGGCTGCAGCTGGCCCGCACCCACCTGCGGCGGACGCCGGAACCGCTCTCGGCGGTCGCCCATCGTTTCGGGTATCGGTCGGAGACGGCGTTCTGCCGGGCGTTCAAACGTGCCTTCGGCGTGTCACCGGGAAGCGTCCGGTCGCGCGCGGCGACCTCGCCGCTGCCCGGACCGCCCTGATGGATTGAACGGTTCCGGTTCCCCGGCTCGTCTCAGGACCTCGAAGCGTGGAGACCCCGAGGTTGTGCCGGAACTCGGGCCGGCGATACCGGCCTCGATCAGCAGCGCTCGGCAAGCGGGGCGGACAGCTCATAGTCGCCAGGAGGCACCCGGAGTTCGATGCTGTCTGCCGGGATGGGCGTGCTCGGGTGATCGAACGACCGGTTGCGATGCCAGCGTGCCGCCCCTGGCGCGCGTATGGGGGTCCTTTGCTGACGCATGACCGCTTCTGACGCGGATGCCTCATCAGGAGGGTAGGGGCCGAAGTGTACGAATCGGCTCACTGGTAACGCCGGTGGCGGACTGAGGGGAACAGCGGCGGGAAAGACGCATGATGACGTCGCTCGCCGAAGGACCTGGTTCCGCACCTATGAACTCGTCCGTGACTCGCTGCCCGCAGGCCATGGCAACGGCGACACGCCTTGCGGGGTCCGTTCGGGCGAACATTGAAAGGCAGACATCTGTGCACACCATGACGACCCAGGAGTGGCACGAGTTCGTCACGCGCGGCGCGCGTACCGGGAAATTCGCGACATTGGGAGCCGACGGCGCTCCCCACGTCACGCCCGTCTGGTACGTCTTCGACGGCGAGGACTTCGCCTTCACCACCAACGCTGAAACGGCCAAGGCCCGCCACCTGCGACGTGATCCGCGCGCGGCGCTGTGTGTCGATGACGATGCTCCGCCCTTCGCCTACGTCGAGGCTCGCGGCGAGGTGACTTTGAGCGAGGACCTGGACGAGCTCCTGGATGTCGCCACCCGGGCCGCCGCCCGGTACGTGGGTCCGGACCAGGCGGAGGAGTTCGGCAGGCGCAACGGGGTGCCCGGCGAGGTCGTCGTCCGGCTCCGCCCCACCAAGGTCATCGCCTACGGCGGCATCACCGAGTAGGACCTCGCATCCCGGCGTGGGGACAAGGTCGGCCGGCACAGTGAGGATGACGGGAGCACGTGGACGCGTGGGACGTGATCGTGGTCGGTGCCGGTTCGACGGGCGGACGGGCCTAGCGTTGCGGGCGCTGCAGCGGCGGCGTGGCAGGCGCGCTGTCGTCGGCGCGGGGCACCTCGTGGGGCAGGCATCGGCCGCGGCGGCGCGGGTGTTCGCTCCCGCCGCCAGCCGCAGCGCCGGGACGGGAGCGAAGGGCGAAGGTGCCACTGCTGTCGGGTCAGCGAGGCGGCACGGTCGAGGAGGGAGAGGGTATCGAGGGAGTCTGCGGCCGATGCGCCGGAAGGAGGGGGAGCGCGGGCGATCGGCTGGTCAGCAAGATCGAGACGAGCGTGATGAGCGAGGCGAACGTGAGGGCGGTGGCCAGCGCTCGCAGCGGGCGGTGCCGATGGTGCTCACCCGAGCGCAGGGGCGGCTGGTGGTGGCGGCTCAGCAGCCAGCACGAGACGCCCAGAAGCAGGATGATCAGGCCCACGGGTGGTACGGCCTTGGTGACGGCGGCGCCCAGGGCCAGCAGGGACACGGTCGTCCTGATCCAGGCCAGATGCGTGCGTTCGGGGGCCAGACCTGGATCTCGGCCGGGGGTGCCGCCAGGGCGCCGGCGAAGCTCGGGGGTCATGAGCCGCGCAGGACGACGAGGGCGGCCATCAGCGCGACCGCTGTGATGATGATGACGAGGATGCGGGGCAGCAGGGAACGTGGCAGGCGGTGGCCGTGGCGCATGGCGTGCTGGTTGCGCCGCCACTCGAGATAGGCGCCGCCGGGCAGGAGTGCACCTAACGCGATCAGGGGCACCGCGAGCATGCGCCGCGCGCCGGGCAGGCCGGGAAAAGGGGGTAGGACCTGCACGATCGCCAGTCCCGCGATCAACAGGGCGAGGGCGGTGCGGCTCCAGGCCAGGAACGTGCGTTCGTTGGCGAAGGTGAAGCGGACATCGGGTTCGGCGTCGGTGGGGGTGCCGTTGTGGGCGGGTACGGGGGCTGAAGCTGTATTCTCCATGTAATCAATAGATAACTGAACGCAGTCACTTGTCCAGGTGCAAGAGGCGCGGGCGAGACAGGCAGCAGGGCCCCGGCGCCGGCCGGTCCGGGCTGGAAAATGTCGCCCGGCGGGCTCGGTGAGGCGGACGGTA
The DNA here is from genome assembly GCF_042428605.1 of Nonomuraea salmonea. NCBI lineage: Bacteria > Bacillati > Actinomycetota > Actinomycetes > Streptosporangiales > Streptosporangiaceae > Nonomuraea > Nonomuraea salmonea. Next base: position 4,061 of record NZ_JBHMCF010000052.1, on the reverse strand, counting down.
ATGGACTGATTCGCGCCAGGTGGGCGCGCGGGGGCGACAAGCATCTGTCTCTGTGGCCACTTGATGCACAAGCATCACATTCAGCTACTGAGAGTAGTTGCTCATCACTCACAGTAAGGGTTCTGGATGTCCATCTCCTTCGCGCTCCTGCACGGTCTGGCGCCTGCCCCGCGTCATCGCCGGCCATCACCTCTCAAACGCAGAAGACACGCCCGCCGCACGCCCATGGTCCGCAGGAGGCAGTTCGCGTGATCATCGACTTCCCTCTCCTGGCCGGCTCTTTCCTGGTCGCGGTGATCGTCGGTCTCACCGGGATGGGCGGCGGCGCCCTGATGACCCCCATGATGATGCTGTTCTTCAACGTGCCGCCGCTGGCCGCCATCTCCAGTGACCTGGTCGCCTCGGCCGTCATGAAACCCATCGGCGGCTACGTGCACCTGCGTCACGGAACCGTCAACCTGCGCCTGGTCGCCTGGCTCTGCGCCGGATCGGTTCCCGCCGCGTTCTGCGGAGTGTTCCTGGCCCGCGCCTTCGACACCGAGGCCGCTGCCCAGCAGGCCGTGAAGTACGCCCTCGGCGTCGCCCTGCTGCTGGCCGTGGCCGGCCTGGTCGCCAAGGCCTTCCTCGCCGTACGGGAACGGTCCGGAGCCGAAGCCGACATCGCGCAGATCTCCCTGCGCCCGATCCCCACCCTGCTCGTCGGCATGATCGGAGGAGCGACCGTCGGCATCTCCTCGGTCGGCGCCGGCTCCCTGATCATCGTCGCGCTGCTCGCCCTCTATCCCACGCTGAAGGCCAACCAACTCGTCGGCACCGACCTGGTCCAGGCCGTCCCCATGGTCGCCGCCGCCGCCGTCGGCCACCTTCTCTACGGCGACTTCCAGCTCCACCTCACCACCTCTCTCATCCTCGGCTCCATCCCCGGCGTCTACCTCGGCGCCCGGATCTCCTCCCGCGCCCCCGGCGCCGTCATCCGCGCCATGCTCGCCGTGGTCCTGCTCGCCTCCGCCCTGAAGCTGCTGGAGGTGAGCAACCAGGCCACGGCGTGGATCCTGGGTGGCGCCACAGCGACAGCCACGGCCTGCTGGTACGTCCTGCGCCGCGGCCGCTCGAGACCGGAGGAGCAAGCCACTGCGGCACCCGCCCCGGCCAGCCGGCCGGGCTGAACACCGAGCCGCCCGGCCGCCTCGATGAGCACTACCGGCCGATGCCGGTGCGCCATGAGCACAGCCACACGCCGCGAGCTGACGTGTGGCTGTACCCGAGCCGCCATCGGCCATCCGGGTGGTCGAGCCTCCACGTGGCGGGGTGCTCGGGACGGCGATTGGCCGGGGTTGCGCAGAGGTCATGGATGTCTTCGCCATCGAGCGGAACGGCCACTTCCCGGATGCGGGCCGGTCATGTCGCGCTCAGGGGGCATCCTGCCGTTCCAGCCACTTCACCATCGCCTGGTTCGTTTCCTCCGGCTTCTCCTGCTGGATCCAGTGACCGCAATCAAGGCTGACCACCTCCACGTCGGGCACGAACTCCGCCAGGTTCTCACCCCGTGCGATCACATCCCTGTCGCCGTAGATCATGAGAGTGGGCTGCCGGATGACCGGGTCCACGTCCGCCAGCAGGTGCCAGTTGCGGTCGAGGTTCCGATACCAGTTGATGCCGCCCGTGAATCCCGATGATTCGAAGGCGGAGACGAGCACGGCCAGTTCGCCGTCGCTCATGATGGGCTCACCGAGGGGTGTTTCCGCCCGGGCGAGATCGATCAGCGCCATGCCCGGCCGAGGCTCCCTTGGGGGCACGTTCTTCCGGTACAGGTTGCGGAGGAACCGGAAGGTGTTCTCGTCGAACACGGCGTCCGCGACACCCGGCCGCCGGTTGAAGTGGACGAAGTAGAAGTCGCCGCCGAACGTGTCCTCCATGGACTCGATCCAGGGTTTCTCTCCGCGCGCCTGGTAGGGCAGGCTCAGGTTGATCACCTTGTTCACCCGGTCGGGGTGCAACAGCGTCAGTCCCCAGACGACGAACGCACCCCAGTCATGCCCGGCAAAGGCGGCGTCTTCGTATCCATAGTGGTCGAGGAGTGCCACGAGGTCGCCTGACAGGTGTTCGATGTCGTAGTCCGTCACTTCCGCCGGGCGGGACGAGTTGCCGTAACCCCGCTGGTTCGGTGCGATGACGTGGTAGCCGGCCGCGGCGAGGGCGGGCATCTGGTGGCGCCAGGCGAAGGCGTGCTCCGGCCAGCCGTGGCAGAGCACGATGGGTTTTCCCGCATTTTCTCGGCCCGCTTCGAAGACTTCGAGTTCCACGCCGTTGACCGGTATAAGCGTGGGCTCGGGAAAATCGGTTGGCTTGAACATCGCGTTTCCTGTCTGTCTTTTCGGGGTGATCGGGCGGGGAGATGCGGCCATCTTGGCAGCCGAAACCGGTCACCTCATGACCGGTTTTTTGTGCAAGTGTTGTCGGCGTGCGAACCGACCGGCTGGTGGCCGTCCTTCTCTTGCTGCAACGGCGCGAGCGGGTGACGGCAGCGGAGGTGGCCCGGGAGCTGGAGGTTTCCGAGCGGACCGCCCGCCGTGACCTCGACGCTCTGGCCATGGCAGGGGTCCCCGTGTACTCCGCGCGGGGCCGGGGAGGTGGCTGGCGGCTTGTGGGCGGCGCCCGTACCGACCTGACCGGGCTGACTGCTCGGGAGGCCAGGGCTCTGTTCCTGGTGGCCGGCCCGGCCGCGGCGGCAGACCCGGCCGCAAAGGCCGCTCTGCGCAAGCTCGTCCAAGCCTTGCCGGAGCCCTTCCGCGTACCAGCGGAGGCGGCGGCGTCGTCGAGGCTGGTGGATCCGCATCGATGGGGTGTGAGCCGGGTCGAGTACCCAACCCCGCTGTTCCTCGACGACGTCCAGGACGCGGTGATCCGTGGCGTCCAGACTCGGCTCGGCTACGTCGACGGCGACGGCTCCGGAACCGAGCGGATCGTCCACCCGCTCGGCGTCGTCGCCAAAGGACCGACGTGGTATCTCGTCACGCACACCGACGCCGGTCGACGGACGTTCCGGATCGACCGCGTGTCATCCGTCGAGCCGACCGGCGATCCCGTGCACCGACCCGAGGGGTTCGATCTCGCTGAGAGCTGGAGGGAGATCGCCGACGAGGTCGACCGAAGGCGAACACCTCTCGAAGTCCAGGCGGTGTGCGCTCCCGAGGGGATCGGCAAGCTCCGGATGCCGCTTGGGGACCGGCTCGAGGTCGGAGGTCCCACGATCGACGGTCGCATCGAGGTCGTGATCCGCGGCTACAACGAGTACGCGCTCGCGGGCGAGCTGGCCGGACTGGTCGAATGGCTCGAAGTGACCGGCCCGCGTGGTGTGCGGGACCACCTGACCTTGATCGGCAACGCGCTCGTCGAGCGATACGGCTGAGACACCCCCAACGGTCGCGGCCTCAACCCGTCCGTGGAGGCAGGTCAGTCAGGCAGCAGTTCGCCGAGCGGCTGCTCCACGCGCGAACGGATGTCGTCCCGGATCTTGCGGACGGCTTCGATGTCCTGCCCGGCGGGGTCGTCGAGTTTCCAGTCCTCGTAGCGTTTGCCGGGGAAGATCGGGCAGGCGTCGCCGCAGCCCATGGTGATGACCACGTCGCTGGCCTCGACTGCGTCGACGGTGAGGACCTTGGGCTGGGCGGCGGTGATGTCGATGCCGATCTCGTGCATCGCCTCGATGGCGACGGGGTTGACCTGATCGGCCGGGGCCGATCCGGCGGAGCGGGCCTCGATCCGGTCGCCGGCCAGGTGGGTCAGCCAGCCGGCGGCCATCTGCGAGCGGCCGGCGTTGTGGACGCAGACGAACAGGACGGACGGTTTGTCAGCCACGGGCGGGCTCCTCTGCGGTGAACAGGCGGCGGCCGGCCAGGCTGACGTAGACCAGGGCGACCAGGACGGGGACTTCGATGAGCGGGCCGACCACGCCGGCCAGGGCTTGGCCGGAGGTGACGCCGAAGACGCCGACCGCCACGGCGATGGCCAGTTCGAAGTTGTTGCCGGCGGCGGTGAAGGCGAGCGTGGTCGTCTTGTCG
>NZ_JBHMCF010000051.1:0-190957 GCF_042428605.1 Nonomuraea salmonea | reverse complement strand
GCCGCGCTCGCCCGGCCCTCAGCCGCGCTCGCCCGGCCCTCAGCCGCGCTCGCCCGGCCCCCAGCCGCGCTCGCCCGGCCCCCAGCCGCGCTCGCCCGGCTCAGGCCCGCGCTCGCCTGGCGGAACAGTTCGGCGGTCAACTCCCGGCCGGGCAGGGTGCCGACGTAGGTGACGGTGCCGGCGCCGACGCGGTTGCGGGTGATGGCAGGCCAGCGGCCGTAATGGTGGTGGTCGTAGCGGGCCAGCACCTCGGCGCCCTCGGGCTCCAGCGCGTCGGCCCAGTGCCTGGCCACGTCCTGGACGCCGAGCCCGTGCAGGGGGAGCGGGTCCAGCAGCGTGGCGAACTCCAGGTACCGCACGCCGGCCAGGTCGCGCAGCGGGCCGGGCGCGATCTCGGTACGGGCCCGCGCCTCCTCGTCGGCGTACCCGGTGAGGAACGTCAGGATGAGGTGGCCGCCGCCCTCGACGTACGAGGTCAGCGCCTCGGCCACGGAGTCGGGCAGGCAGTGGAAGGCGGGCGCCACGACGACGGGCAAACGATTGACCAACGCGGGTGGGACGAAGGCGGCCTGCAGGCCCGCGTCCGACGCGCCCCGGTAGAACGTGGCCACGATCCGCTCGTAGGCGTCCTTGTCCGGGTTACGCCCGTCCAGCGTGAGCGGCGGCTGGAAGGACAGCGCCCACTTGCTCTCGTGCGAGTAGAGGAACCCGACGTCGGCGTCCGGCGTCAGCCCCGCCACGTCGCCCGCCGCCCGTTCCAGCTCCGCGCCGAGCGCCGCGACCTCGCGGTAGACGCGGCCCGGCTCCAGCGCGTGGCCGAGGATGCCGCCCCAGTGCGTCTCCGCGCCGTACGGCAGCGTGTGCCAGTGCCAGTACGAGATCATCTCCGCCCCGCGCGCCACCAGGGCCCACGCCGCCTGGCGGAGCTGCCCGTCGTACGGGGTGAGGTTGAGCTGGGAGCCGGCGATCGAGGTGGCGTTCGTCTCGGTCACCCAGAAGCGGCGGCCCTGGGAGGCGTACATGCGGTCGGCCGCCTGGAACAGGCCCTCCGGAGTGGTGCTGAACCAGGAGACCTCGATCGGCGCGTCACCGGGGTCCAGGACGAGGTGGTCCTGCGGCAGGTAGTAGGCGTTGCCGCTGGTGACCGTCAGGTGCTCCGAGAGCTGGACGTCGTGCAGCGCCGGCCGCTGGTAGGCCAGGCACGTGGTCAGCTCCCGGTCCTCCGGCACCAGCTCGCGCACCAGGTCCGCCTGCCAGGCGATGAACTCGGTGGTCAGCTCGGCCTGGAAGCGCCGCCAGGCCAGGTCGTAGGAGGGGGTGGTGTTGCCGGCCGGTGGCCACAGCTCGTCCCAGCCGCCGATCCGGTGGGACCAGTACGTCAGGCCCCACTCCTCGTTGAGCCGGTCGGCGTCGCCGTACCGGTCGGCCAGCCACGCCTTGAACCGCTCGAACACCGGCTCGTTGTGGATCAGGTGCAGGCCGGGCTCGTTGTCGAGCTGGACGCCGAGCACGGCGGGATGGCCGCCGTGGTGGCCGACGACCTGGCGGATGACGCGTTCGGCGTACCGCAGGAAGGTGGGGGAGGTGAAGTCGACCTCCTGGCGCGCGCCCCACGGCACGCGGCGGCCGTCGGCGCGCTCGATCGCCAGCTCGGGGTGCTTGCGCTGCAACCACGGCGGGATGGCGTAGGTGGGGGTGCCGAGCAGCACCTTCATGCCGCGCTCGTGGGCGCCGTCGAGGACGGGCGTCAGCCGGCCGAGGTCGAAGACACCGTCGCGCGGCTCCCAGGTGGACCAGACGGACTCGCCGACGCGGATCGTGTCGATCTTCGCCTGGGTCATGAGGTCGAGGTCGCGCCGCAGGTCGGGGGCCCGCTGGTACTCCCAGTAGTAGGCGGTGCCGAAGCGGACGTGGGCCGGACTCTTCGGGGGTGAAGGCGTCATGGAGTCACCCAACGATCTTAAAACGATTTACCAGATGATATATTTATTCATGCCCAAATGTCAATGCATGGAAGGTCTGGTGTCCCCGGGGCCGGGACATTAGGGTTAAAACGTTTTGTCGCACCTCTCCGGAGGGACCTACGTGATCGCCGGCTTCCATGAGGACCCAGGGCCAGGCACCGGGCGGCGGGCGCCCCGGGCGGACTTCGTCTCCGACGCCCCCAGGCACTCACTGAACGGGCAGTGGCGCTTCCTGCTCTCCGGCACCGCCGCGGGCACCGGCCCCGGCCTCCCCGACCCCGCGCTCGACGACAGCGGCTGGGAGCGCATCAGGGTGCCGTCGCACTGGGTGCTGGAAGGCCATGACCGGCCCCTCTACACCAACACGGCCTACCCGTTCCCGATCGACCCGCCGTACCTGCCGGACGACAACCCCACCGGCGACTACCGCCTGCGCTTCGACCTGCCCGCCGATTGGCCGGCGGCGCGGGACGTGCTGCGCTTCCAGGGCGTCGACTCCTGCGGCACGGTCTGGCTGAACGGCGAGCTGCTCGGCCACTCCAAGGGCAGCAGGCTGCCGTTCGAGTTCGACGTCACCGGGCGGCTGCGCGAGCGCGGCAACGTGCTGGCCGTCCGCGTGCACCGCTGGTCGTCCGGCAGTTACCTCGAAGACCAGGACATGTGGTGGCTGCCCGGCATCTTCCGCGATGTCGAGCTGCTGTCACGGCCCGAGGGCGGCATCGACGACTTCACCGTGCACGCCTCCTACCACGACGGCACCGGCACCCTGCTCGTCACCGCCGACGCCCCTGGACTGGTCGAGCTGCCCGCGCTCGGCCTCGCCATCCCCACCGGCGAACAGGTCACCGTGCCGGGCGTGCGCCCGTGGAGCGCCGAGGACCCCTGCCTCCACCGCGGCACGCTCACCGCCGCCGGTGAGACCATCGACCTCGCCGTCGGCTTCAGGACCGTCGAGATCGCCGGCGGGCGGCTGCTCGTCAACGGCAGGCCCATCCTCATGCGCGGCGTCAACCGGCACGAGCACGACCCCGACCGCGGCCGCTCGCTCGACCGCGCCACCATGATCCGCGACATCGAGCTGATGAAGCGGCACAACCTCAACGCCGTCCGCACCTCCCACTACCCGCCGCACCCCGAGTTCCTGCGGCTGTGCGACGAGTACGGCCTGTGGGTCGTGGACGAGTGCGACATCGAGACGCACGGCTTCATCTACGCCGGCTGGGAGGGCAACCCGCCCGCCGAGCCCATGTGGCGCGACGCCCTGCTCGACCGGGCCCGGCGCATGGTAGAGCGCGACAAGAACCATCCCAGCGTCATCATCTGGTCGCTGGGCAACGAGAGCGGCGGCGGCGCCACGTTCGGCGACATCGAGGAGTGGATCCGCGAGCGCGACCCCACCAGGCCGCTGCACTACGAGCGCGACCCCTCCTACCGGCACTCCGACTTCTACAGCCTCATGTATCCGGCCCAGGACACCCTGGAGCGCATCGGGCAGCGCAAGGAGGACACGCCCGCGGGCGTCGAGCCCGGCTCGCCGGACGACGTGCGGCGGCGCGAGCTGCCGTTCCTGCTGTGCGAGTACGCGCACGCCATGGGCAACGGGCCCGGGTCGCTGGTGGACTACCAGCGGATCCTGGAGTCGTACGAGCGGTTCTGCGGCGCGTTCGTCTGGGAGTGGATCGACCACGGCCTGGCGGGGCGCGACGCGCTCGGCCGCCGCTACTACCGGCACGGCGGCGACATCGACGCCAGTCCCAACGGCGAGCGCTTCTGCCTCGACGGCCTGCTCTTCCCCGACCGCACGCCCTCGCCAGGGCTGCTGGAGCTGCGCAAGGCCGTCGAGCCGGTGGCGATGGAGGTCTCCGGCGGCGAGCTGGTCATCACCAGCAAGTACGACTTCACCGCGCTCGATCAGCTGACCTTCCGGTGGTTCGTGGAGGCCGACGGGATGCGCGGCGCCTCCGGGACGCTTTCCGTGCCGCACTGTCCGGCCCGCTCGTCCGTACGGGTCCCGCTGCCCTCGGCCGAGGCCGGCGGGGACGGCGAGACCTGGCTCACGGTCGAGGCGGTCCTGGCCGAGGAGACCAGGTGGGCACCGGCCGGCCACGTGATCGCCTTCACCCAGACCCACCTGGGCACCACCGCCCGTGGGCGCCCTCCCTCCACCCCGAGCCCCGCTCTGAGCAGCCCTGCCCCTGATGCGGAGCCGGCCCCCACCCCGCAGCCGGCTGTCGGCGGGCGTGTCGGGGAGGTGCGGTTGGGGACGGCGGTGTTCGACGGCAGGACCGGGCGGCTGGCCCGGCTGGGCGACGTCGAGCTGGACGGGCCCGTCCTCGACGTGTGGCGCGCCCCCATCGAGAACGACCACGGCCTGGGCGGCGCCAACGCGCCGGCCGCCGACTGGGAGGCCGTCGGCGTCGACAGGTTCCTGCACCGCACCGCCGCGCTGGACCGCCCCGACGAGCGAACCCTCGTCGTCCGAGTCCGCAGCGGCCCCGCCACCCGCACCCTGGGCTTCCGCACCACGTACACCTACCGGCTGCTCGACGACGGCACCCTCCACCTGCGGATCGACGCCGACCCCGTCGGCGACTGGGACGACACCGCCTACGGCCACCTGACGGTGACGCCGCCCCGCATGGGCACGAGGTTCGCGCTGCCCGGCGGCTACACCGACGTCACCTGGTTCGGGCTCGGGCCGGGCGAGTCGTACGCCGACAGCCGCGCCGCTGCCCGCGTCGGCCGGTTCCGCAGCTCCATCGACGCGCTGCAGACGCCGTACGTCGTCCCCCAGGAGAACGGCAACCACGTCGAGACCCGCTGGCTGGAGGTGTCCGGCGACGGCCTGCCCACCCTGCGCGTGGACGGCGAGCCGCACGTCGACTTCACCGCCCGCCGCTGGACCAGCGAGGCACTGCGGGCCGCCCGCCACCCGCACGACCTCACCGACTCCGGTCGCGTATGGCTCAACCTCGACCACGGCCAGCAGGGCGTCGGCAGCGCGTCGTGCGGGCCGGCGCTGCCCGAGCGGTACCGGCTGAAGGTCCGCCCCCGCACCTGGTCGATGACGCTGACCCCGGTGCGCCCCTGAGAGGAATGACATGACGTTCGACTTCCGTCCGTGGCTCTACTGGGACCACGCCACCGACGACGACCGCCGCGCCCAGGAGGCCCACGTCGCCGGGCTGCGCTCGGAGATCGGGCTGGAGGCGGCGGGCAAGGTGTACATCTCGCCGCTGGCCGCCGTGCACACCGAACGGCTGCGCATGGGCGACTTCTGCTACCTCGCCGCGCACGCCTACGTGACCGGCGACGTCTCCATGGGGCGCGACTGCACCGTCAACCCGTACGCCGTCGTCCGGGGCACGATCTCGCTGGGCGACGCCGTACGGATCGGCGCCCACACCTCCTTGCTGGGCTTCAACCACGGCACCGCCCCCGATCGTGAGGTCTTCCGCCAGCCCATCACCAGCGAGGGCATCCGCATCGGCGACGACGTGTGGATCGGCTCGAACGTCGTCATCCTCGACGGCGTCACGATCGGCGACCACGCCGTCATCGGCGCCGGCTCGGTCGTCACGAAGGACGTGCCGGCCTGGGCCATGGTCGCCGGCAACCCGGCCCGCGCGATCCGCGACCGCCGCACCCCCCGCAACCAGCACCCGCGCCCTGCCACGCCGACCGACCAGCTCGCGCGCCCTGCCGCGCCGACCGACCAGCTCGTGCGCCCTGCCGCGCCGAGCGACGAGCAGGGACGGCCCGCCGCGCCGAGCGACCGGCCGGCACGACCTGCCGCGCCGCGTGATCTGGAAGGGCGGCTGGTCGCGTTCGCTGAGCGGGCCAGGGAGCAGGCGCACGACGTGCTGGCCCGCTCCTGGACCGGCGAGCGCTATGTGGACCGCCCCGGCGCCGAGCCCACGGTGCGGGCCTGGGCCGACGCCGTCGAGATCGCCGACCTGCTGCTCGGCGGCCCGCCACCCACCCCCACCCGCGACGAGATCATCGCCTTCCTCCGCGACCGCCAGGACCCCGCCACCGGCCTCGTCCCAGAGATCGGCGCCCCCGGCTCCCCGGAGGCAACCGCAGGCGGAAAGGGGGCCGTCGGCGGGAAGGGAGCTGACGCTGGGGCCGCCGCCGGCGAAGAGGCCGGCGAGGGGCTCATTGGCGGGCAGGGGGTCATCGGCGGGCAGAGGGCCGCCGGCGAAGGGGCCGGTGGGGGCGGGCCGGAGCTTGAGGGCATCACGGCGTACCACATCCTGTCCGTCGGCTACGCGCTCGACCTGCTCGGCACCCGCTTCCGCCACCCCATCAGAGCCATCTCCGAGCTGCCGCCCGCCGACCTCGTCGCGCTGCTCGACGGCCTCGACTGGGCGCGCGGCGCCTGGACGGCCGGCTCGGTCGTGGACGCCATCGGCACCGGCCTGCACCGCAACCTCACCGACTTCGGACTGACCGGCCCCCAGCTGGAGACCCTGTACGGCTGGCTGCTCACCCGGTGCAGGCCGACGCACGGGATGTGGGGCGAGCCCGACTCCGAGGCGGGCCGGCTGCACGTGGTCAACGGCTTCTACCGGCTCACGCGCGGCACGTACGCGCAGTTCGGGCTGCCGCTGCCGTACCCAGAGCGGGCCGTGGACACCGTGCTCGCCCACGCCCGCGACCCCCGCTACTTCGGCCCTGACACCGGCAACGCCTGCAACGTCCTCGACGTCATCCACCCGCTCTGGCTGACCGGCCGCCAGACGGGCCACCGGCGCGCGGAGGGCGAGTCCTGGGCGAGGGATCACCTGAACCGAGCCCTGGGCGGCTGGCAGGACGGTGCCGGCCTCAGCTTCGCCCTCACCTCCGGCACCGGCCCCACCCGCGCCCCCGGCCTGCAAGGCACGGAGATGTGGCTCGCCATCATCTGGCTCCTCGCCGACTACCTCGGCCTCTCCGACACCCTCGGCTACCGCCCCCGAGGCGTCCACCGCCCAGAACCCGCCACGACCTACCCGGCGTAACCGAGATCGACGGCGGCGGCCATGGCACGGTGACCCGCCGTGCTGGGGTGAAGGTGGTCGCCGCTGTCGTGGACCGGCAGAAGCCGGGCAGGACGGGCGGGGTCGCGAAGCACCGCATCGAAGTCGGCCAACCCGTCGAAACCAGCACCCCGACGCCGGAACGCATCGCCCGGGTGGCCGGGCGTGGCGTCCGGGTGGTCGGGGGTGGTGTTTCGGCGGAGGAAGGTGTTGACCTTCTGGCGGGTGCGCTCCTTCTCCGCCGTCCAGTACTCCGCGCCCTCGAACGGAGTCAGTGTGCCGGCGACCAGGCGCACGCCGGTGGCGTGGGCTGCTGCGGCCATGCGCTCATACGCGGCGATCAGGTCGTGTGCCCGGGCTCCTGCGCCTACGTCGTTGATGCCGGCCTGGACGATCACGGTGGTGATGCCTGGCTTGGGGAGCACCTCCGTGGTCAGGCGGATTTCGGCGGAGTGCCCAGGTCCTGCGGTCAGGAGTTTTCCGCCTGAGATGCCTTCGTTCGCGACGGGGAGCGGCAGGAAGTCGGGCCAGCCTTGGCCCGTTTCCGAGCCGACGCCTGTCGTGATCGAGTCGCCCAGCACCGCCACCACCTGCACCGGTGCCGGAGGGACGACGGTCAGGGAGTCCAGCCAGTGCCAGACGGTCGCCTCCTCGATGAACGGGGCGCCGCGCTCGTCGGCGGCGTGGTCGCCAGGTAAGGAGCGGTAGGCGGGCATTCCGGGACGTTCGGAAGGCAGGGATGGGGAGGTGGCGCGGTTGCGGCCGGTCAAAGCGCCGCTGGGGCCGCGCAGGTAGAGGGTGATCGCGAGTCGGCGGCCGGCCGCCACCGAGCCCGGTAACGGGTCGCTGAGCGCCGTCGTGCCCGGGACCAGGGTGACCTCGGGATCGTCGGCGAAGGTCAGCATGCGGTTCGAGCCCGCTTCCAGGGCTGGTCCGCTGCTTGGCACGCCGACGTACACGTGGCCGAAGCGCAGCGGGCGGTCGCCGTAGGCGTTGGTGAGGCGGACTCGCAGGTCCGTCCCGCCGACGGCGGGGCGGATGATGTTGCGGACCGTCACCTCGCACAGCCTCCCGCCCAGGGCCTCGGCGGCGGCCGACCAGGCCGTCACCGGCCCGGTTGCCGGGCCAGTCACCAGGTCCACTCCGTGGTGGGCCGGTTCAGCTCGTACGTACGGCGTGCCGCGGCCGGGTGGACCTTGCGGCTGCTGTACATCGGGCGGGCCGTGCCCTCCGGGCTGATGCCGGTGACGTCGTCGCCCCGCCACCGCACCTGGTACTCGCGCCCCGCCGCCACCTCCGTGCTGGTCCGCTCGGGGACGGGGAACGTGACGGTGACGCGCTCGCCCCGGCGTGGGGCGGGGATCGACAGGTAGCCGTCGGGGGCCCAGGCCCCGGTGCGGGTGCCGTCGAAGCCGCCGGACGGGCGCGTGACGCGGACCTTGGCGTAGCCGGCCCAGTCGGGGACGCGGACGCGCAGCTCGCGCAGGTCCTCGTGCACGTCCAGGTCCACCCGGCCCTCGTGCGGCAGGTGGCTGAGCACGGTGACCTGGCGGGTGGCCCGGTTGAGCAGCAGGTTGACGCGGGTGACCCGGTCGTCGGCGGCGACGACGTTGTTCCAGCCCCGGAACAGCCCGCGCACCCCGGAGCCCACGCAGCACGCCTGTACGTCGGCGGTGTGCCCGCGGCCCAGCTCGACGTCGCAGACGAAGTCGTTGGGCGCGCCGTACCCGGCGAAGGCGCCGAGGACGCGCTCGCCCACCCGTACGTGCGTCGTCCAGCCGGGCTCGTCCAGGGAGGTGTCGTGCGCGGACTCGACCCAGGACAGATCCAGCAGCTGCGACTCCACGAGGTGGTTGCGCAGGAACCGCTCGACCACGCCCCAATAAGGGGTGTGCCCGGCGCGGGCCAGCGTGGCGCCGAGCCCGATCAGGTCCACCAGGGAGCAGCTCTCGTGCTCGTAGCGCTGGTCGGCCAGGTCACCGGGCGTCCAGCCGAACGCGGTGGCCTGCCCGAGCGCCCAGTCGTACGAGCGGCGCACGAACGCGGTCAGTTCGTGGTCGGAGGTGTGCAGGGCGTACCGGGCGAGTCCTTCGAGGGTGCCGAGCCGGGTGTGGAAGTGCCCGCTGCGGTACGCGCGGGCCGGGTTGAAGCTGCCGTCCTCGTGGTAGACGCCGCTCTTCTCGACGATCAGCCGGGCGAACCAGCCGCACAGTTCAAGGGCGTCCTCGTTGCCGGTGGCCTGGTGGTAGCGCAGCAGCGGCATGATGAGCCGGCCGCTGAACGAGGCGGGGTCGGGCGCGAGGTGCAGCGCGATCGCGTTGGGCGAGGGCCAGCCGTCCGGCGTGTACTCCGAGGCCGGGTAGAACCAGACGTCGCGCTCCTTGACGGCGATGCGCTTGAGCGCGGCCACGTGCCCGTCGGCCAGTCTCCTGACCTCGGGGTCGCCGTCGGACAGGTAGGAGGTGGTCAGTGAGAGCAGCACGGCCCGCTGGTCGATGAGGTTGGCGTGGGCGGGCCAGCCGGCCTCGGGGCGAGCCTGGCGGTAGCTGAGCCCGTCGGGGCCGAAGAAGCCGGCCAGCCGCCGCCGGTAGCCGTCCTCGACCGCCCGCCACGTGTCCTTGCCCGTCATGTGCCTGGCCAGCACGCACGCGTCGAGCAGCCGCCCGTGGCTGGAGCCCCAGTCCCAGTCGCCGTGCCGCAGCACCGCGGGGCGGGCCAGCAGGTCGGCGCTGAAGTACGGGATGCCGTCCATGCCGGCGTCGGGCAGCCCGGTCACGGCGTTCATTGCCAGCTCGGCTCGCTCTTCGAGCACGACCGTGTCGGGTATCTCAGCCATCGTTCCCCTTATAAATATTCACTGCCGCATAAAACCTGCCCTCCAGCCTCCGCCGCCTCTCCTGTGGCGTCAAGGTGAGCATATATATTCGTATCTTGTTGGATATATAAACCGTGAGGCAGGATGTCCGCATGAACGATGATTCAGTGGTACGACCCCGCCCGGAAGCCGCCGTGACCCTGCGACCCGCGCCCGGCATGCGGATCGAAGGCGGCTTCTGGGCAGCACGGCAGCGGGTCAACCGCGAGGTCACCATTCCCCTGGGCGGCGTGCGCATCCGCGAATCCGGCGCCTTCGCCAACCTCGAACAGGCCGCACGCGGCGGCGGGCGGCATCACGGCAAGGTCTTCGCCGACTCCGACGTCTACAAATGGCTCGAAGCCCTCGCCTGGGAGCGCGGCAGGGCCGAGTCGGCCGAACTGGCGGGCGCGTACGAGGAGGCGTCCGCGCTCGTCGCCGCCGCCCAGGCCCCCGACGGCTACCTGCACACCCACACCCAGCTCACCGGCCGCCCGCGCTACAGCGACATGGCCTCCAGCCACGAGCTCTACTGCGCGGGCCACCTCATGCAGGCCGCCGTCGCCGGCCGCCGCGCCATCGGCGACGAACGCCTGCTCGGCGTCGCCACCCGGTTCGCCGACCACCTCGTCAAGGACCTGCCGCCCGACGCGCTCGACGGGCATCCGCAGATCGAGACCGCGCTGGCCGAGCTCTACCGCGAGACCGGCGTGCGCGCGTACCTCGACCTGGCCGCCCGCATGATCGACGGCAGGGGGCACGAGACGCTGCCGCTCAAGGGGCACCACGGGCCCGGCATCCGCCAGGACCGCGTCCCGCTGCGCGCCGCCACCACCGTCGAGGGGCACGCCGTGCGGGCGATGTACCTCGCCGCGGGCGCCGCCGACGTCGCCGCCGAGACCGGCGACCGCGCGCTGCTCGCCGCGCTCGCGACGCAGTGGCGCGACATGGTGGCGACCAAGACGTACCTGACCGGCGGGCTCGGCTCCGTCTGGTACGGCGAGCAGTTCGGCGGCCCCCACGAGCTGACCCCGGAGACCGCGTACTGCGAGACGTGCGCCGCCGTCGGCAGCGTCCAGTGGGCGTACCGGATGCTCCTCGCGACCGGCGAGTCCGCCTACGCCGACCTCATGGAACGCACCCTCTACAACGCCGTGCTCCCCGGCGTCTCGCTCTCCGGCGACCGCTTCTTCTACGTCAACGCGCTGCGCGTGCGCGCGGGCGCGAACCCCGACGACCGCCGCGCCGCCGCCCGCGGCCGCCAGGACTGGTACGGCACCGCCTGCTGCCCGCCCAACGTCATGCGCCTGCTGTCCTCCCTCGACCACTACCTCGCCACCCGCGACGACGGCGGCGTCCAGCTCCACCTGTACGCCCCTGGCACGCTCAGGGCCGGCGACGTGGTGCTGCGCGTCGAGACCGGCTACCCGTGGGACGGCCGGGTGGAGATCACCGTGGCCGAGGCCCCGGCCACCCCGTGGACGCTCGCCGCCCGCATCCCGTCGTGGGCCGACGGCGCCAGCGTGGACGGCCTGTCGGGCACCGGGCTCCCCGTGCGGCCCGGCTCGTACTACCGCGCCCGCCGCGTCTGGCGGCCGGGCGACCGCATCGTGCTCGACTTCGCCATCCGCCCCCGGCTGACCGCCGCCGTGCCCCGGCTCGACGTGGCCCGCGGCCAGGTCGCCGTGGAACGCGGGCCGCTCGTCTACTGCCTGGAGCAGGCCGACCACCCGGGCGCCGGCGTGGACGACCTGTGCCTGGAGGGCGGGCTGTCCGACGGGCTGTCCGACGGGCTGTCCGACGGGCTGTCCGATGGGGGCCCGATCGCCGGCCTGCCCGCCGAGGTGGTGCCGGTCCACGCGCGCGGCCGGGCCCACGTGCACAGGAAGGAGGACGGCGGCTACCCCTACCGCACCGCCGCCGCGCCTCTTGAGCCGGAGCACGTGGGCCCGGTCGACCTGACCTTCGTCCCGTACTACGCCTGGGCCAACCGCACCCCGGGCGCCATGACGATCTGGACGCCGATGCACTGACCACCGGGCGAGACCCTCTAGGGGGTCTCGCCCACGATCACTCCGGTCACCGACAGCCCTTCGACGTCGCTCACCACGTCCGCCCGCAGCACCCGCGCGAACGAGCTGTCCCTGATCGCGATGTCGCGCAGCGGCTGCTCGGGATAGCCGCGCAGCAGGTAGGCGCTGCGCGTCCTGTCGCTGCGCAGCCCCGACACCCGCACGTTGCGGATCGCCGCGCGGAACGCCTCCGTCCAGGTCTCACCGCTGCGGTACGCGGTCACGTCGAACCACCGGCCGGGGAACTCCGGCGGGCGCACCCGCTCGCGCAGCTCGTCGGCGTACCGCCAGGCGTCCGCCTCGCTCAGGAACTCGCTCAGGAACTCGGATCACTCGCCGCCGTAGCAGGACGTGATGCCGGGGTTGTAGATCCCGTTGTTGCGGTGGTCCACCAGCAGCGTCATGCCCTCTTCGAAGCTGAAGCGCGGGTTGCGGGCGTCCTGGTGGGTGAGCAGGTTGTGGTGGTACGTGATCGTGTCGCCGCCCTACAGGCAGCCCATGCCGTGCCGGCCCTTGTCGTGCACCGAGTTCGTCAGGCCCTCGGAGATGACGAACCACTGCACGGTCACGTTGGTGTTGCCGTAGACGGAGCAGCACTCGTCCACGCCCCAGCTGAACGAGCAGTGGTCGATGATGAGGTCGCGCACGCCCCGCGCGCCGAACGTGTCGATCGGGGTGCCCAGCTCGTCGCCGCCGCGGAAGCGCAGGTGGCGCAGGATGATGTTGCCGCCCTTGAGCTCGATGGTGCCGGCCACCCGGAACACGATCGTGCCGTCCGACCTGGCGACCGCCTCGCGCAGCGAGCCAGGCCCGTCGTCGTCCAGGGTGGTCACCTCGTACACCGCGCCGCCCCGGCCGCCGGTCACGTACCTGCCCGCGCCCTCCGCCCCCAGGAAAGGCAGGCACCTTCTTGGCGTCCGCCGTCGTGGGCGAGAGGTTTTATTCAGTCATGAATAGCTCCTCGGCGACACCGACGTCCGTGATGAGAGTGTTGACCCAGCCGCCCTTCAGCGCGGCCCTGATCGCGGCCGTCTTGCGGCGGCCGCCCGCGATCGCGATGCGGCGCGGCACCCGGCGCAGGTCGGCGGCCGGGATGCCGAGGATGCGCTCCTCCAGCGGCGAGTCGACCAGCCCACCTTCCGCGTCGAAGAAGCGCAGGCACACGTCGCCCACCGCGCCGAGCCCGCGCAGCGCCTCCAGCTCGTCCTCGGAGATCGCGTTGCCGCTCTCCTGCAGCAGCGGCGACGGGTTGAGGCTGCCGATGCCCACCAGCACCGTGGTCAGCCGAGACCACGCCTCGACCACCTGGCGCACCACGTCGTCGTCCGACAGCGCCTGCCGCGCCGCCGGCGAGCCCACCAGCCCCGGAGCGGGCAGGAAGACCGGCTCGGCGCCCGTCAGGTCGGCGAGGTGGGCGGCCAGCCGGGTCGCCTGCACCTGCGCGGAGCCCTTGCCGACGCCGCCGATGAGCTGCACGACCTCCTCCGCCACCCGCACGGGACGGCGCTGCATCGCCTCGACCGTGGCCAGCAGGCTCGCACTCCAGGAGGAGATGCCGAGGTGCTCGCCGCCGATCAGCGTGGCGTCGAGGTGGGTCGCCCCCGCCGAGCCCAGCGCGGCCACCACGTCGTGGTTCTCGCCCGCCGCGTCGACGACGATGATCTGCTCCACGCCGTATTTGCGCTCGAGGTCCTCCTCCAGCAGCGCGTGCACGCCGGACGGCACCACGACCACCGTGCGCACGATGCCGATCTCCGCCGCCTCCTTGAGCAGCCGCGACACCCGGGGCTGCGAGATGCGCAGCTGGGCGGCGATCTGCGGCTGGCGTACGCCGTGCTCGTGGTAGAGGCGGGCGACGCGGACGAGCAGCCGCATGCGCTCGGACTCCGCGCCGAGCCGCCGGCCGCCGAACCTCACCTCGCCCGCGCGGCCCTTGTCGAACCCACTGTCAGCTCCCACGATCGCTGGCCTCCGCTTCGGCTCCGCCGCTCCTGCTGGTCCGGTGGCGAGCCCGGGCCACTGCCGAGTGCCATTGTGCTAGCACGCGACGCCGTCCGCACGCCGTCCGCACGGGCGCGTGCCGCCGGCCGTGCAGCCGGTGCTCATCGGGCCTCCGCGAAGGCGCGGATCTTGGCGAAGAAGTCCTCGTGGATGAACGGCGTCGATGCTGTCGTAGGTAGACCGCCTGGCATCCAAGGTCAAGGGCTGTGAGGGCTTGTCCGTTCCTGCGCGCCCGTGGCACGATGGCGGCCAATCGTTCCGAGTGACACGTGTAGACTCGGTGAACGTCCTGGTCAGAAGGAGTAGCCCCGATGAAAGGACGCCTGATTGCCGCCTGCCTGCTGGCGGTGCTCACAGCAGGCTGCGGGCTGCGCGCGGGAGCCGACTCGGCCAACACCCTCCACTTCGTCGGCCCCGAGGACCCCAAGACCTTCCAGCCCGTCATCGACGGTTTCCAGGCCAAGCACCCCGGGGTCAAGGTCGACTACAGCCAGATCCCGTTCGACACCCTCAACAGCACCCTGCAGCAGCGGCTCGCGGCCGGCGACGACGGCATCGACGTCTACACCGTGGACCAGCCGCGCGTCTCCGCGCTGGCCGCGCGCGGCTTCCTCGCCGACCTCAGCGACTGGAAGGACCGCGTCAAGCAGGCCGCGCTGCCCGCGCAGTACGAGGTCAACGAGCACCGAGGCAAGCTCTGGTCCGTCCCCATCTGGACCTCCGACCAGTTCCTCTTCTACAACAAGACCCTGCTGAAGAAGGCCGGCGTCGAGCCGCCCTCCAGCGACCCGGCGAAACGCTGGACCTGGGAGCAGACGGCCGAGGCCGGCAGAAAGGCGCAGGAGCGCGGCGGCGCCCAGTGGGCGCTCATCCCCGAGCAGATCGAGCAGTACTACCAGCTCCAGAGCCTGCCCGAGTCGCTCGGCGGCGGCTCCGGCGTCACCGGCCCCGACATGCTCACCCCCGCCCTGACCACCGACGGCTGGATCAAGGCCATGACGTGGTACCGCGACCTGTTCGCCCAGGGGCTCGCGCCGCGCGGCGTCGGCTCGTTCCAGACCTCGCCGCTGTTCGCCGAAGGCAAGGTCGCCTTCCTCGCCGGCGGCCCGTGGAACGTCGGCACGCTCGCCGAGAACAAGGACGTCGACTGGGGCGTCGCCCCCTACCCCTACTTCGCCGGCGGCAAGCAGGTCACCCCCACCGGCTCCTGGTCCTGGGGCATCAACCCGGCCTCCAAGAAGCAGCGGCTCGCCCGCGCGTTCCTCGAGTACGCCGCACTCGACCCAGAAGGCAACCTGCTCACCACCAAGGCCACCACCGTCATCCCGGCCAACCGGGCCGCCTTCGAGCGCTACCTGCCCACCCTCGAGGCGCTCGGCGGCGACAACAGCGCGGGCGTCAGCACGATCATGACGTACGACGCCGACCACACCGCGGTCGCCCGCCCCAGGTCCGTCGGGTACATCCAGTTCGAGGACATCATGACCAAGACGTTCGCCGACATCCGCAACGGCGCCGACCCCAGAGCCCGGCTCACCCAGGCCACCCAGCAGGTCACCACGGCCTGGGACCGCCTGCGATGACCGGCCCCACCACGGGCCCCGCCGCCAAGAGCCCCGCCGTCACCGGCACCCCGCGCAGGAGGGTCGGCCGTCCGGTGCTGGTGTCGCTGGCGTTCCTCGCGCCCGCCCTCGTCGCGCTCCTCGTGCTGCGCCTGCTGCCGGCCGGCATGGCCGTCGTCAGCAGCCTCTACCACACCAGCCTGCTCACCGGCCGCACCTCGTTCGTCGGCCTGGAGAACTACGCCGCGCTCTTCGCCGACCCGACGTTCTGGCAGAGCGTCCGCGTCACGCTGCTGTTCAGCGTCGTCGTCAACCCGCTGCAGATCGCCGCCGCGCTCGCCCTCGCCGTGCTGTTCACCCGGCGCTTCGGCGGCGTGCGCTTCCTGCGCGCCCTCGTCATCCTGCCGATCGCGGTGCCGCCCGCCGTCTCGGCCGCCGTGTGGAGCGTCGCGTACCGGCCGGACGGCCTGCTCAACTCCGTGCTCAGGGTGCTCGGCGTGCCGGAGCAGCCGTTCCTCACCTCACCGGGCCAGGCTTTGTGGTCGCTGATCGTGCTGCTGTCGTGGATCGGCGTCGGCTATTGGATGATGTTCCTCATCGCCGGCCTGCAGGACATCCCCGCCACCCTGTACGAGGCCGCCGCCATCGACGGCGCGTCGGCCTGGCACCGCTTCTGGCACGTCACGCTGCCGCTGCTGCGCAGGCCGCTGGCGTTCGTGCTGGTGGCCGACACGGTCTCCAACTTCCTCGTCTTCGCACCCGTACAGATGCTGACCAACGGCGGCCCGGAAGGCTCCACCAACCTCACCATGTACGACATCTTCACCCGCGCCTACACCGTGGGCGATCTCGGCCTCGCGCAGGCCGAGGTGATGCTGCTGGTGCTGCTCGTGCTGGCCGTGGTGGTCGTGCAGTTCCGCCTCCTGCGCGGAAAGGACTGACCCCCTCGTGCCCCGACTGTCCCGACGCCTCTACGCCCTGCTCGCCGTCGTCATCGGCGTGGCGTTCGCGCTGCCCCTGCTGTGGGCGCTGTCCAGCTCGCTGCGCGGCGGCTCCGAGATCTTCCAGCACATCTCCCGGCTGTCGTGGGAGACGCTGATCCCGTCCAGCCCCACCGTCGCCAACTACACAGCCCTCGCCTCCGGCGACTTCGGCGTGGCGATCGTCAACTCCCTCATCGTCGCGCTCGTCACCGTGGCGGGCGGCCTGCTGATCTCGGCCGCCGCCGCGTTCGGCCTGTCCGCGCTGCGCTTCAAGGGGCAGGGCGCGCTGTTCGCGATCGTCGTGCTGAGCTTCCTCATCCCGTTCGACGCCATCGCGATCCCGCTCGCCACGCTCTTCCGCGACCTCGACCTCACCAACACCTACGCCGGGCTCATCCTGCCGGGGCTCGGCCACGGCCTGGCCATCTTCCTGCTGCGGCAGTTCTTCCTCGCCATCCCCGGCGACCTCGTCGAGGCCGCCCGCATCGACGGGCTCGGGTGGTGGGGGGTGTTCGCCCGCATCTACCTGCCGCTCTCGCGGCCCGCCCTGGTGAGCGCCGGGCTGACGCTGTTCATCTTCCAGTGGCAGTCGTACGTCTGGCCGCTGCTCATCGGCACCGACGCCGCCCACCAGCTCGGCCCGATCGCGCTGGCCAACCTGCGCGGCCAGTTCACCATCGACTACGGCCAGCTCTTCGCCGGCTCCATCGTCCTGACCGTCATCCCGCTGCTGATCATCCTGCGGTTCCAGCGGCACTTCACGCAGTCCATCGCCACCACCGGGCTCAAGTAGCCCTCGAGAAAGGTCACCATGGCACCCTCGTCCAGGAGCGTCATCTTCGACACCGACATCGGCAGCGACGTGGACGACGCGCTCGCCCTCGCCGTGCTGCTCGGCTCGCCCGAGGTGGACCTGATCGGCTGCACCACCGTCTACGGCGACACGCTCCTGCGGGCCCGCCTCGCCAAGCGGCTGGCCGGCCTGGCCGGTCGCGCCCTGCCCGTGGTGGCCGGCGCCGCCGAGACACTGAGCGGGCGGCCCGTGTGGTGGGCGGGGCACGAAGGGCGGCTGTTCCCCGACCTCGGCACCGAGCAGGTGGACGAGGGGGACGCGGTGGCGTACCTCGTGGACCGGGTCACCGCCGCGCCCGGCCAGGTGGACGTCGTGGCGGTCGGCCCGCTCACCGACATCGCCCACGCCGTCACCGCGTCGCCCGCCTTCGCCCGCGACGTCCGCCACCTGTGGATCATGGGCGGCCGGTTCGACGGCCCCGAGCCCGAGCACAACTTCACGTGCGACGCCGAGGCCGCGGCCGTCGTCTTCGGCTCCGGTGCGCCCATCACCGTCACCGGCCTCGAGATCACCACGACCGTCCGCATGGACGCCGCCGACGTGGCCGCCATCGCCGGCGCCGGGCCGCTGGGGGAGGCGCTCAAGGCGGAGATCGAGCAGTGGTGGCGGTTCTGGAACGAGGAGTGGAACTGCCCGCACGACCCGATCACCGTCCTGACGATGCTGGTGCCCGACCTGTTCGGCTTCAGCCCGGAAGGCCACGTCACCATCGGCCCGGACGGCTCCAGCACCTTCACCCCGGGCGATGGCCGCACCCGTGTCACCACCTCGGCCCCACCGGACCGCGTCGCCCAGGAAATCGTCCGGCGCATCGTGGCGGCGGCCACGTAGGCAGGACCCGGGTCGGTCAGCGGATGAGGTGCGGCTCGGGGCAGCCGCAGGAGCCGCGAGTCACCAGGCTCGCCGAGAAGATCTTGGTGACCGGCTCGGCGGCCTCCTCGATCGCGCCGACCAGGGTCTCGGTGGCGTGCCGTGCCATCTCGTCTATCGGCTGGCTGATCGTGGTCAGCCCCGGCACCGTGTACGCCGCCTCCCGCGCCCCGTCGAACCCGGCCACCGCGACGTCGTCCGGCACCCGCAGCCCGAGATCGGCCGCGGCCCGCATGGCCCCGATGGCCTGGTCGTCGGTGGACGCGAACAACGCCGTCGGCCGGTCGGGCCGGGACAGCAGCCGCAGCGCCGTGTCGTACCCGCCCTCCAGGCTCAGCTCCCCCTCGGCGACGAGCGCACCGAGATCGGCGTCCGGCTGGGCGCCGGCCTCGTGGAGTGCGCGGCGCCACCCGTCGGCCCGCAGCCCGACGGGAGTGACGTCGAGCGGCCCGGCGACGTACCCGATGCGGCGGTGGCCGTGCGCGATGAGATGCCGGGTGGCCTGGTAGCCGCCCTCCTCGTCGTCCACCGCGAGCCGGGAGAAATGCGCCGGCGCCTCATGGTCGATCGTCACCACGGGCACGCCCCGCAACTCGGCCGCCCGTTCGACCGAGACGGGCACCCGCATGAGCACGAGCCCATCGACCCGCCGCTCCATGAACCGCCGCACGTACCCCTCGGCCCGCTCCGGATCCTCGGCCGAGTTGCCCAGCAGCACGGAGTAACCCCGCTGCCAGGCCACCTCCTCGCAGGCCCGGGTGAACTGCCCGAAGAACGGACTCTTGCCCCCGGTGCTGTCGGACGCGATCAGCCCGATGGTCCACGTCCGCCGCGACCGCAACGACCTGGCCACCGCGTTGGGCCGGTATCCGAGCTGCTCGACCGCTGCCAGCACCCGCTTCCGCGCGGCCTCGGAGACGGGCTTGGGCCCGTTGTTGATCACGTACGAGACCACGGCCGGCGAAGTGCCCGCCAGGCGCGCCACATCATTGCGCGTCACCATGCGCGTCCCACCTCGGCTCTCACGCACCCAGCTTACGATCCGAGCCCCTCACCTGGCCCGCGCCGAGAGGGGGACGAGCCTCAGGAGTAGAGGCGTTCGGGGGAGACCAGGAGGAGCTCACCGTCCTCCGCCGTGCGCAGATCGGGGGCGAACCCGGCGGCGCTGTAGCAGGCCAGCCGCGTCGATCGGGTGTCGTAGCCGCGCTTGGCCAGCAGGTCGCGGACCCGCCGGAGCCGTTCGACGTGGCCTTCGCACATGGTGTCGCCCCATTTCGCCTCGCCCAGTGAGAGGACCTTGCGCGGGCCGCCGTCCGGCTCGCCCAGCACCACGACGTCCACCTCGTGACTCGTACGGCGCCCGGGATCGTTGACGACACCGTGACCGACCTCCGCCGGTACGCCGTCGAAGGTGCCGGCGTCCGCGAAGTCCGCGGCCCAGGTGCGGCAGATCTCCTCGAAGTGCGGCCCTACGACCTGGCTCAGGAAACGGTCGCGGCTGCGCTGCCACACCTGGCGGGCCCTGCGGCGTTCGAGCTCCCGCCAGGCCGGGCGCATCACGGCGTGGTAGAAGGTGATCAACGGCTCGGTGATCCGGTAGAGCGGCCGTGCCGCCCTGACCATGTCGGGCGACTTCGCCAGCAGGCCGGCGTCCTCGAGGACGGCGAGCGGGTGGCTGATCTCGGTGGATTTGCGGCCGATGTAACCGGCGATGCCGCCGCGCGAGGAGTTGCCCTCGGCGACCGCGGCCAGGACCGAGTGATAGAGCGCCACGTCGTGCAGGTCGGGCTCTTCTGCCAGCAGGTAGCGGGCCTCGCGGAACAGCGGACGTGCGGGGTTGAGCACGGCCCGCCGCACCCAGTCGTCGAAGTCGTCCAGGGAGCGCGGCGCGTCGTCGCGGACGTATTCGCGGCGGTAGGCGGGGGTGCCGCCGACCACGGCATGAGTCAGCAGGGCCAGCCGCGGGTCGTCTATCTGCCAGAACTCGGCGGCCAGCCGGTAGTCCAGTGTCGGCACGACCAGCTCCAGGCCGGCCCTGCCGCGCAGCGGGGCGTTGCCGGCCAGCAGCCCGCCCATGAACGTGAGCGCCGAGCCGCACAGGATCAGCCGGATCGGCGACCCGCCCTTACGCCGGCGTACGTCCAGGGCGGCCTGGAGCACAGACGGCAGCTCGGGCGAGACCTTGACCAGGTAGGGGAACTCGTCGATGACCACCGGGAGGGGAGCGGAGGTCCGCAGGTCGAGGATCGCCTGGATCACCTCGCGCCAGGACGTGAAACGCAGGGGAGCGGGGCTGCCGAGCCGGGCGGCCAGCTGCTCGCCGATGAGGTGGAAGTGCTCGGCGGGCAGCGCCTCGGTGCCCTCGATGTAGATGCCGCCCGCCGCTTCGCACAGAGAGCCCAGCAGGAGGGTTTTCCCCTGACGCCGCCTGCCTGACACCACGCCGAGGGTAGGGTGCGGGGACGCGTCGGCGATGAAGTCGGCCAGCTCAGCCCACTCCACCTCGCGATCGAAGATCTCGGCTGGCTTGGTGATGGTCACGCTGACTAATGTAGAAGTACACTTATTATAAGTCGACTTCTATATCCGTTCCTCGCCGTACGGCACCAGCCGGACCGGGCCCAGCAGGCCGTATGCCTGGGGGGTCAGGGAGCCGTAGACCGCGGGGTCGGCTTGGCGGAGGCGGTTGCCCAGAGGGGTGGCGACCTCCACCTCGATGGTGTTCTCCCCGCGTTCGAGGTGCGGGCCCACGTCGATGACCGGGTGGAGGAGGTCCACCGGGTCGAGAAGGTGGCCGTTGACGCGGACCCGGCAGGTGTCGGTGACCTCGCCCAGGTCCAGGTACGCGGGGCCGTCCAGGTGCGCCGTGGTCGTGTACGTGCCGACGCCTGAGACGTCCGCCAGGCCCGGGAGGTCGTGCCAAGGCGCCAGCCGGTCGAGGTCGAGCGTGTGGGTGTGGTCGCCGTCCGGGCGGCGGTCGCGGACCTTGAGGTGCCAGGCTCGCAGCTCGGTGGGCTGGGGGATCTCGTCGATGCGGGTGGTGATCGTGCGGCCTGTCGAGAGGGTCGTCGTGTGCCGGCCGGCTTTGGTCGTGCGGATCACCAGATGGCCGTTGTCGTAGACCACCTGGTCGGCGGAGGTGTCCGTGGCGTGCGGGCGGGTGCCGGTGCGGTCGCCGAAGAGTCCCGGGCGGCCGATGGCGATCACGCGGGCCTGGCCGGGGTGCAGGGCGACGCGCAGGTGGATGCCGCCGGCGTCCTCGGTGTAGCGGGCGATGCGCTCGGCCCGGCCGGTCCACGGGTTCAACAGGTACGGGACGCCGTTCCCGTCCGTACGCGCCAGCGTGACCTCGTGGTCGATGGCGGTGACCGGGGGCTTGGCGTTCTCCTGATGCTTGCCGTTGCACAGGTAGTAGTAGTCCACCCGGCCGGCCACCCGGCGCATGGTGAGCAGCGTGGACGGGGTCGCGTACCGGACGTCGGGGCGCACCCCGAGGGCTTCGAGCGCGCCCGGCACCTCGTCGGCCGTGGTGACGCGGCGGACGGTGGGCTGGGTCAGGAGGTCCGTCACGAGGGCGCGCAGGCGTTCGTCGTCGCCTTCGCGGGGGACGCCCGGCACCGACGCCGACTCCCAGGCGCCGAGCAGCACGATGGGCAGCCCGTCCCTGGCGTACGCGAGCAGCCGTTCGGCCACCCGGCGCGTCATCGTGCATTCGTTGCCCCCGAAGCGGTCGCCCTCCACGAACAGCGCCTTGTACGCGAGCCGCCCCAGCCGCCCGTCCCTGACGCGGGCGTCGGGCAGGTCGAGCAGCGGGCCGCTGACGAACTGGTGGGTCCAGCCGGTCGGTACGCCGTTCGCGGTGAACCACGTGGCGCCGATGCCGGTCTTGGTGTAGCCGGTCTGCCGGAACACCGCCACGTCCACCCGAGGCGTCCCTTGCCGCATGATCAGGTTGATTCGCGCGAAATATCGGGAAATGTCGGTGATGTGGTCCCAGGTGGGCTGGCGCGGGCCCCACGACTCCGCGTACCCCACCGAACCCCCGTACGGCGTGAACGCCGCGAACCCCGGCCACCGCGCGCCCGGCGCGCTCGCGTACGAGAAGCCGTGCAGCACCGTCTGGTTGAGCCCCGCCGCGTACCCGCCGCCCATCGTCAGCAGCAGCTTGCGCCACGTCGTCGTGTAGGCCCCGCCCTGGTACGCCCCCGCCTCGCAGGACAGCACCGCGCCCCCCGCCATGTCCCGGCCGCCGGCCAGGCAGCGGTAGTCGTCGAGGTTCTTGAAGCCGAGCGACTCGCCCTCGGGCACGTCGAGGATGGCCGCCGCCTCGATGGCGTCGGTCTGCAGCCCGTACGGCTGCGCCCGCAACCGCAGCCCCAGCGAGTGCGCCCAGTCGCGCAGCGCGGTGAAGTGGTGCTCGTTGAACAGCTCGGACACCGTGTCCCAGTAGTCCTTGCGGGCATGTCTGGTCAGCACCGGGTCGAACGCGAACACCGGGTCCTCGTCGGCCAGCACGACCACCGGCAGCACGTCCGTCAGCGGGTAGCCGCGCCGCCGCTCGAACTCCGCGGGCAGCTCCGGCGTCCACGGCAGGGCGTCGCTCTCGATCTCGATCGAGTCCTCGAACAGCGCCCCGCCCGATCGTTTCAGCAGCTTCCTGATGCTGGGGGTGAGCAGCCGCCGCTCCCAGAAGTCGATCACCGCATGGGTGCCGGCGCGGCTGAAGTGGTCCACCACGTACGCCTCGGGCGCGGTGTGCGGGCCCGACTCGGGGCGCTGGCCCGAGCCGCGCTGCCAGTAGGAGATGAGCAGCCAGTCGCCGTCGCCCGGGGCCGTCCAGGTGATCGTGTCGCCGTCCACCGGGACGGTCCGTACCGAAGCGGGGTCGAGGCCGGTCTCGTCGCGGGTCGAGTGGGCGGGCTCGATTTCGGCCGCCTGGACCAGCAGCAACGTACGCTCACTCCGCCCTTCGACGGCGGGCGGCGGCACCGGACCCCGGTACGTGCTCCCGCCCGCCACCTGCACCGAGCCGTGGGCCAGCTCCTTGCAGGCGGCCTCGCTCTCGGGGGTGATGGTGGGGACGGCGGCCGGCCAGGAGGGGCCGATGGTCAGGTCGATCGTGACGCCCCGCCGGGCCGCCTGGTCCAGCGCCGCCTCGACGGCCGCGTTCCAGGCGGGCGTGCCCCAGCCGTGCTTCGCGGGATCGAGTACGGACTTATCCGAAATGCTGTGATGAACTGCCGCGATCTCCGCCCCACCGAACCCGGCATCGGCCAGCTGATCGACCTCCCGCCGAATCTCACTGGGCGTGACATGGGCATCCGGCCACCACCACCGCACCATCGGCCGCACCCCGGCCTCCGGCCGCTGAAACCACCCGGCTCCGGACGCGGGGGCAGCGGTAGCAGGGGAAGGAAGGGGCTGCCCGGCCAGCGCAACGGAAGCCGTGGCCACCCCACCCAGCACAAGAAACCCCCGCCGCGTCACAGAAGCGGCAGGGGAGGGCGTGGAGGTGGGAGCAGCGCCGGCCACGGGGCGAGCGTCCGAGGCGGGTCCGGAGGTCGGGGGAGAGCCCGGCGAAGGGTGAGCGGCCGTAGCGGTTCCGGAGGTCGGCGGAGAGCCTGGCAGAGGGCGAGCGGCCGTAGCGGGTCCTGAGGCCGGATCGGGTGCTGGGGGAGTGGCGGAGGGGTGAGCAGGAGTGTGGCCGTGGGGGGTGGAATCGGACACGGGTCCTCCAGGAGACAAGGTCCTGCGGGGGTGGATGGGGCGCCGGGCCACTGGGCCCGACGCCCCGGCAAGGAGACCGACCGGAACACGACCGCCCGAGGCCGCCCGGCAGGACGCGACCAGGCCTGGCGGCTGGCCGGGCTTGCCGGTGGCACACGTTGCCGACCTGCGCCGCCTGGCGGGTCGATGAGCCCCGGGTTGGCCGACCGCCCTGACTCGTGCCAGACGGTCAGTCGGCCTGCGGCCGGTGTCCGGACGGTGCCGGGCACCGGCCTCAGCCGCTCGCCAGGTGGTCAGGAGGGGAGGGGGTAGGGGAAGGTGGTCGTGACGCCGATCTTGTCGTACTCCATCTTCGAGGGGTCGAAGTCGTCCTGCCAGTTGGCGTTCGTGACCTCGTTGCACTGGTACGACTGGTACTTGTCGTCGCTCACCTCGCCCACCTCGATGTTCGAGATGGAGAAGCCGCAGCCGCCGGCGTCCATGTGGACGCCGCGCGTCCCCGAGTCGGGCATCTGGCCGGCGGGGTCGTTGATGACGTCCCCGATGACCATCTGCGTGACGTGGTTGTCGATGGCGTGCGGTTCGGTGTTGTGCACGCCGTAGGTGTAGAAGGCGCCCATGTCGCCGCTGTCCAGGCCGGTCTCCTCCAGGCGGATGTAGGAGAAGCGGTTGCCCCTGGCGTAGTTGTCGGCGTTGGCGATCTCGGGGCGGACCTCCAGGCTGATGCCGTAGCGGGCGCTGTGCTTGACGACCACGTTGCTGACCTCGTTGTGGCCGGTGCTCATCAGCTCGATGCCGGAGGCGTCGCCGGGGACGAGTTCGCCGACGTGGTCGATGTAGGTGTTGCTGATGGTGTGGTGGCCGGAGATGTCACCTTCGCCGGGGTAGCCGCCTTCGACCTTGATGCCGTCGCCGCCGAGGTTGGCGAGCAGGCTGTCGGCGATCTTGACCCGTTCGTTCGCGAAGAGCAGGAAGATGCCGGTGAAGCCGGTGTCGGAGACGTGCAGCCTGGTCAGGCCGATGTCGCGGGTGTTCTCCAGGGTGATCATGCCGAACCGGTTGCGCGGCATCTCGATCTGCCGGTCGTAGATCGGGTACTTGTGCTCGTAGCCGGAGTCGCCGGAGGAGTTCCAGCCGTAGCGGTACCAGTTGACGAAGTCGGAGTACTGCAGGGCGAGCCCGTCGAAGGTGAGCCGCTCGACCCGCTTGCCGGGCGACGAGCCGGCCAGCGAGATGATCGTCTTCACGGTGGGCGCCATGACCTTGTCGATGGAGGTCTTCGGCCAGTAGTAGACCTCGCTGTTGGCGAAGTCGAAGTAGTACTCACCGGGCTGGTCGAGGAAGCGCAGAGTGTTCTGCACGAAGTAGCGGGAGCCGCTGCGGCTGTTGACCAGGGCGAAGCGGCTGTCGTGGTTGAGGGTGAAGAAGTTCTTGCGGAAGTCGGCGCCGCCGAGCGGCACGTGGTCGGTGAACCAGCTCCACGACCCGCCCGACCAGACCACCATCTGGGCGTTCTGGTCGAAGTCGGCGTCCCACTCCTGCGGGATGTCCTTGGGGTCGAAGAACAGCCAGTTGTGCACGGCCTGGTATTCGGCCTCGGGCGTCACCGAGAACAGGTAGGGCGACCAGAGGTCGTCGGCGGTCCTGTTGGGGTGGCGGGCGGTGGTGGCGCGGGCGCCGTCCTCGAAGAGCGTGTAGAAGGTCCGGTCGACCTTCGTCTTGTAGATGTCGTCCTTGTACTTCTCCCACCCGGTGACCGGCCGGGCGCCGACCAGGCGGGCCTTGCCGGGGCCGTCGGCGCTGCGGTAGGTGATGGTGTGGCCGTCGCGTCCCGAGTCGGCGTCGGTGAACTCGATGGTCTTGTCGACGACGTAGTCACCGGCCTTGACGTTGACCACGATGTCGCAGTTCTTCTGGTACTTCGGGTTCCTGAGCGCGTCGCGGGCCTGCTCGATGGTCTTCCACGGGTTTCCGGCGCTGCCGTCGCCGCGCTCGCTGCCGTCGGTGGCCACGTAGTAGTCGCACGTCCTGGCGGAGACGGCGGACGTGGTGGCCGGGGCGGTCAGGCCGCCCAGGAGTAACGCGACGGCGCCGATGGACCTGAGGATCACTGGCTCTCCTTAACCTCCCGCCACCGTTCGTACTCGGCGCGGGTCTCGGGGGTGAGGGGGTAGTAGTCGGACAGCGCGCCGCCCTCCTCGATGCGGGCCCTGCTGTAGCGCTCCCACTGCTCGTGGTCGGCGGCGGCCTCCAGCACCTGGCCGGCCCGGCGCAGCGGCACCACCACGGCGCCGTCGTCGTCGGCCACGCACAGGTCGCCGGGCAGCGCGAGCGCCCCGCCCACGGCCACCGGCACGTCGTACGCCCAGGGGAACAGCTCGGCCTGCGAGGCGTAGTGCGGGGTGGCGCCGGTGCACCAGATGGGCAGGCCGACGCCGCTGACGCGGGGCAGGTCCCTGATCCTGCCGTCCACGACGATGCCCGCGCCGCCCCGGCGCTTGAAGTAGCGGACCAGCATGTCGCCGAAGCAGCCGGTGTAGGCGCTCCCGTACGCCTGCACCACGAGCACGTCTCCCGGCCTGATGTCCTCGAGCACGTGCCACAGGGCCGTGTGCCGCTCGACGTACTCCTGCCCGAGCCCGGAGGCGATGTCCTCGCGCTGCGGCATGAACTGCAGCGTGCGGACCCGTCCGGCGATCTTCTGGCCTTGGGCGATGGGGCGCGGGCCTTCGATGAAGGTCCGCCGGATGCCCTGGGCGTGCAGCTTGGCGCAGGCGGTGGCCGAGCTGATCCGGGACAGCCCCGCGATGAGCGCGGGATCGGGGTCCGCGGGCAGCGACCCGCGAACGGGGAGATCCCAGATGGCCTCGTCCATGTGACTCCTCAGTAGTGCTGGTGTGACGGCGTGCGGACGCGCGCGGTCGTGTGCAGGTCGAGCCGGATGCGGCGGCCGGGCGGCAGCTCCACGAGCAGCCGCGGGCCGTGCACCGGCACGTCCTGCTCGCTCTCGTGGATGGGGGGCGCGGTGTAGGCGCGGGGGTCGCCCGGGTAGCCGTCACCGGCGAAGCCGGTGGTGGTGACGTGGTCGATGTCGTGCTCGCCGAACTGTCCTGCCTGCACCACGACGCGGCGGGTGCTGCGGAGGCCGAGGTTGACCAGCTCCAGCTCGGCGCCGTCCGCGCGGACCGCGCTGACCAGGGCGGCCACGTCGGGCGGCAGGCCGGGGCGGTGGCGGTCGGCGTCGAAGTAGGCCAGGCGGGCCGGCAGCAGGCCGCCGTTGTAGAGCACCTGCGGGGTGCCGGTGACGAGCTGCAGCAGCGCCTCGGTGAGCACGGGGTTGAGCCGCTGCCAGTGGTGCACGTGGATGGTGGCGAGGTCGGCGTCGTCGGCCTCGATGAGCGCCATGCGGCGCTGCACCTGGCCGAGCGCGGTGGTGAGCATCAGTTCGGGGTAGGCCGGGTTGGCGCCGCGCAGGTACTCCAGCCAGGGCGCCTCGTGCCCGGCCTCCTCCTTGTTGCGGAACGGCCGCACGGTCGTCCAGTCGTAGCCGGACGCGCGGCGCAGCCGCTCCAGCCGGTCGGCGTCCGCGCCGCCGGGCGAGCGGTGCCAGAGCCAGACGGGCAGGCCGAGCTGCGGCGGCTGGAAGTCGAACCAGCCGGAGTCGTCGTGCCGGTTGGGCACCAGCATGGTGGGCTTGCCGGCCTCGTCGCCCAGCTCGGCCAGCCAGCGGTCGCTGATGCTCATCTCGGTCTCGGTGACGGCGGCCTGGGTGGCGCGCTCGTACACCGCCTCCAAGGGGTCGCGGCCGATGGCGAGCGCGGCGTCGTCGCCGGTCAGCAGGTGGGCGTTGACGGCGGCGATCGCGGCGGCGGCGCCCACGCTGTAGAGGCCGTGCGGCCACTGCCAGCCGTAGTTGCCGCCGTACCAGCGGCCGTCGTGCAGCTCGCCGACGATCCCGGACGGGCCCACGTTGTCGGGGATGATCCCGTCGTTGGCCTCGGCCCTGCGCTGCCAGGCGCCGATGTAGCGCAGCGCCCAGTCGCGGTAGCGGTCGTCGCCGTCGTACAGCCAGGCGTTGACGGCCAGGCTGGTCGCGGCGAGGTTGACGGCGACGTCACCGCGGCCGATGCGCTCGCTCATCGCGGCGCCCATGCGGGCGGCGTTGCACGGGTCGCCGAGGTCCTCCCAGCGGGTGATGCCGGGCAGGTCGCGCAGCGGCAGGCCGAACGGCCGCATGCTGACCAGGTCGGTGTGGTAGGAGGCCCACTCCCACTGCAGGCCGTAGCGGGGGCCGACGGCGCCGTTGTGCGGGGCGCGGATGATGTCGTGCTCGGCGTCGTAGTTGGCCGAGCCCGGCAGGTACAGCTCGGCGAAGCGGCGGGCCCGCTCGGCGAAGCGCTCGTCGCGCGGGTCGGCGGCGCAGATGCCGTAGAACAGCAGCATCGACTCGCCCTGGTGGAACCAGTCGTAGCCGCGCTCGTACTCCTCCACCAGGTAGCCCAGCTCGGTGAGCTGGGCGGTGACGCCCTCCCAGTGCTGCTTGGCCGCGCCGAGCAGGTCGTCGGCGCCGCCGAGCTGGTAGAGGGTCGGCCAGTTGAAGAACGCCTCGTAGAAGTCGTCGGCCCCGTCGCGGTCGGCGGCCGGGCCGTGGTAGATCAGCCGCCCGTCGGGCCCGCAGTAGCGGCCGGCGAAGGCCCGCCAGGCCTCGTCGAGGGCGTCGAACAGCCGGCGTTCCAGCACCGCCCAGGCCGGGGGCGCGCCGAGCGGTACGGTCGCTCTGATCTCGCGCATGGTCACCCTTTCGTAGCTCCTGCCGTGAGGCCGCTGATGATGTGCCGTTGCATGAAGACGAAGAAGACGAGCAGGGGAGCGATGGCCAGCAGCAGCGTCGGGAAGACCACCGAGTAGTCGGTGGAGTACTGGCTGACCGCCGCGTAGACGCCGGTGGTGACGGTGTAGAGGCCGCTGCCGGGGCCGAGGATGATCTGCGGGTTCACGAAGTCGTTCCACACCGAGAAGGTGTTGAGGATGATCATCGTGGCGACCGCGGGCCGCATGAGCGGGAAGACGATCTGCCAGAACGTCCGCAGCCTGCCCGCTCCGTCCACCGCCGCCGCCTGGTCGAGCACGGCGGGGACGGTCGCGATGTAGCCGGCGTACAGGAAGATCGAGAACGGCAGCGTGAGCGTGGTCTCGAACAGCACGAACCCCCGGATGGTGCCCATCAGGCCCAGGGTCTTGAGCACGTACACGACGGGGATGACCAGCACCTGGCCGGGGATGAAGGTGCCGGCCAGGAAGAACAGCATGAGGACGCGGAAGCGGCGCTTGGGGCTGCGGGCGATCACGTACGCGGCGGGCGCGGCCAGCCCCACCGACAGCACGTTGACCGCCACCACGAACAGCAGCGTGATCGCGTAGCCCTTGGCCACGTTGAAATTCGGGTTGGTCAGCGCCCTGCCGAGCGGTTCGAGGGTCAGGCCACCCAGGCCGAACGGGTTGGCCAGGATGTCCTGCTGGCCCTTGAAGGCGTTGACGGTCAGCACGTACAGGGGGATGAGCATGAAGGCGGCGGCCGCCCAGAGGAACGTCTTTCTCATTGGTGCACCGCCAGCTCGCCGCGCCTGCGCAGCTTCGTCACCACGAACGCCAGCGCCGCCGTGACCCCCATGAGGATCACCGACTGCGCCGAGCCGAAGCCGAGGCGGGCGTCGTGGAAGGAGTTCCAGAGGATGAGGTAGGCGACGGTCTGCGTCTGCCCGGCCGGGCCGCCCGCCGTCAGCGAGACGACCAGGTCGTACGTCTTCAGCAGCGTCACCAGCGACAGCACGACGTTCACCGTCACCGACGGCCCCAGCGCGGGCAGCGTGACGTTCCTGAACACCTGCCACCGCGTGGCCCCGTCGATGCGGGCCGCCTCGATCAGCGAGTGCGGCACCGCCTGCAGCCCGGCCAGGTAGAGCACCACGTTGACGCCGAACCCGGCCCACACCAGCACCGCGATCATGGTGACGGTGGCCCACGTGGGGTCGGACAGGAACGGCAGCACCTCGCCGCCCCACGTGGTGACGAGGTTGTTGACGGCGCCGGTGGTGCCGAGGATGGCCGACCAGAGGAAGCCGACCACGAGGGCGCTGAGCACGTGCGGGTAGAACAGCACGATCCGGAAGAACGTGTTGAGCCGGGAGGCGCCGTTCACCAGGAGGGCGAAGCCGAGGCCGCACAGGTTGAGCCCGGCGGTGCCGGCCGCGGCGACGAGCAGGGTGACCAGCGCCGCGCGGCGCAGCTCGGGGTCGTCGAGCAGGGTGACGTAGTTGGCGGCGCCCACGAAGGCGGGGTCGGCGCTGAAGCCGTCCCAGTCGGTCAGGCTCAGGTAGAGGGCCAGGCCGACCGGGACGATCAGCATGACCACGTAGAGCACGGTCGCCGGCGCCACCATCAGCGTGGTCGCCAGGCCCTCGGTGCGGCGCCTGGAGCGCTCGCCCGCCGGGGGCCGTCGCACGGTCGGGGGTGCCTCCCGGGTGAGCGTCATGACTTGGAGGCCACCCAGCGGTCCACGCCCTCCGCGACCTCCTTGGGCGACTTGCCCACGTACAGGCCCTGGACCTCGGTGTTCCACGCGGCGTTGAAGCCCTTGGGCAGGGTGGCGTCGCCGTAGCCCTCACCCTGCGGCACGCCCTGCGGCGCCTGGTCGAGGATCTCCTGGACCTGCTTCTCCAGCGGGGTGAACTCGCGCTCGACGCCGGTGCGGAAGTTGCCGTCCTGGGCGAGCTGGCTCTTGACCGCCGCGGGGTCGGTGACGAGCCACTGGACGAGCTTGAGCGCGGCGTCCTTGTTGGGGGTGGACTTGAGGATCATGTACGGGGCCGCCAGGGTCGCGCCCTGTGGCCCCGGGTAGGTCTGGCCCTTGTCGACGGGGGCGGGGAAGACGCCGACCTCGAAGTCCTTCTTCGCCTTGGCCTCGGTGGCGGTGAACCAGCTCCCCATGACGTACATGCCGGATTTGCCGGACAGGAAATTGGTCTCGGCGTCGGCGTACTTCATGCCGAGCGCGTTCTCGTCGACGTACCCCTTGTCGATCCAGGTGCGGTAGCGCTCCAGGTAGGGCAGCAGCGACTCGCCCGCCTTGATCGTGCCCGCCTTGACGTCCTGCTGCCAGGCAGGGTGCAGCTGCGCCCTGCTCGGGTTGGACAGCTGCAGCAGCTGCAGCCCGGTGAGGAAGTCGCCGCCGGTCTGCAGCGGCAGGTAGCCCGCGTCCTTGAGCCGGCCCATGGCGGCGTCGAACTCGTCGAACGTGGTCGGCGGCTCCTCGATGCCCGCCTTCTCGAACGCGGTCTTGTTGTAGAAGACCAGAGACTGGGCCTGCACGCCGACGCCGACGGTGTAGATCCTGCCGCCCAGCTTGGCCTGCTCGGCGAGCGGCGTGTCCTTGGCCCACGGCTGGTCGGTCAGGTCGAGGAGCTGCTGGGCCAGCGTCTCGTCGGCCATCAGCGTCTCGACCACGTCGGGTGCGTTGCCCGCGGCGAGCTGCTGCGGCAGCGTGTCGGCCACGCCCTTGCCGGTCGGCGCCTCGATCTTGACGTCGATGCCGGGGTTGGCCTGCTCGAACGGCTTGACCAGGCCCTCCCAGTACGTCTGGGTGAGGTTCGGGCTGATGTTCACCAGCATCCGGACGGTGACCTGGCCGTCCTCGTTCTGCCGCGCCTGGGAGTCGCCGGCGAAGCCGCCCCCGCCGCAGCCGGTCAGGACGAGCAGGCAGCCGAGGGCCGATA
This sequence comes from Nonomuraea salmonea, assembly GCF_042428605.1. Taxonomy (NCBI): domain Bacteria; kingdom Bacillati; phylum Actinomycetota; class Actinomycetes; order Streptosporangiales; family Streptosporangiaceae; genus Nonomuraea; species Nonomuraea salmonea. The sequence continues at coordinate 159,278 of NZ_JBHMCF010000051.1, read as the reverse complement.
GGGCGAGGGACGGTCGGGGGGAACGCATCGCACCTCCAAAGGGGCGAGATCTGCGACGCCTTTTAATGGGTCGGTACTCGATTAGCGATTATTTAATACGTTGGTCACATGGGGTCGTCAAGGGGATATGTGACGCTACAAAAACGTTTCCAGCGGCTTGCTGAGTCATAAGTACGTTAAAGTGAGCCCGTGAACGCACCCGATGACGACAAGCGGCTGGTGGTGGGCGACGAGGAGCTCGCCACGCTGCGAGAGTGGGCCGCGCGCGAGCCGGCCAAGGGCCAGGCGCTGCGCAGCCGCATCGTCCTGGCCTGTGCCGAGGGGCTGCCCCGCAAGGAGATCGCGAGCAGGCTCGGCGTGAGTCCCGCCACGGTCGCCAAGTGGCGGGCCCGCTTCGTCGAGCGCGGCATCGACGGGCTCGCCGACGCGCCCAGGCCGGGCCGCCCGCGCAGCCCCGAGCGGCAGGAGGCCGAGCGGGTCATCGCCGCCGCGGCCGACGGCGCCGCCGTACCGTCCACCAGGACGATGGCCGCCCAGCTCGGCCTCTCGCAGTCCACGGTGGCGCGCATCTGGCAGGAGCAGCAGATCGCGCCGCCCGCCGCCCGCCTGCTGCCCAGAGAGCTGCTGTCCGACCGCGTCTACGCGCTGCTGCGCGGCTGGATCGTCTCGGGCGAGCTGACGGCCGGGCAGCGCCTGGTGGAAGCCGAGATCGCCCGCCGGGTCGGCACCAGCCAGGCACCGGCGCGTGAGGCGATCAAGCGGCTGGCGCACGAGGGCCTGGTCATCTCCTATCCGAACCGAGGCAGCTACGTCGCCGAGATCTCGGACGAGCAGGCCCGGGAGGTTCGCGACATCAGGGTGTTGCTGGAGGAGTATGCCGCACGAGGTGCGGCCGCCCGCATCCAGCCCGAGACGCTGCGCCAGCTCTCGGCCGACGTGCTGGCCATGCGCAAGGCGGCGCGCGACGGCGACATCGGCGCCTTCCGCGACGCCGACCTCGCCTTCCACCGCCGGGTCTGCGCGGCCTGCGGAAACTCCTTCCTGCTGCGGCTGTGGCGGACGATCGAGTCGAACCTGTGGAGCCTGCACGTCGTGGGCAACCCGCTCTACGACGGCGACTGGGGCGCGATGGCCGGTCACCACGACGACCTGGTCGCGGCGCTGGCCGCGGGCGACCCCGAGGAGGCCGCCCGCCTGTTCGCCGCCCACGCCCGCGGCGAGGCCTCCCGCACCCGCCCCAAGAACGCGGCAGGTGCGGGAGAGGCCGTGGTGGTTCAGGCGGACGGGGTGACCTCGTAGGTGGCGCCGCGGCGGGTGTCCAGCACGATCACGCCCGGCTCCGGCCGCCCGGCCTTGACCGGCCGGCCGTGCTCGGTGACCGTCACAGGGCCCGCCGTGCGCAGCGTCAGCCGCCGCCCGAGGTCCGACCTGATCCGGCCGCGCCGCAGCGCGCCGCCGGCCCACTCCACGTCCACCTCGAACCCGCCACGGGCCCGCAGCCCCCGGTAGGACCCGGCCGGCCAGGCGGCGGGCAGGGCGGGCAGCAGGTGCACCTGGCCGGCGTGGCTCTGCAGCAGCATCTCGGTGATGCCCGAGGTGCCGCCGAAGTTCCCGTCGATCTGGAACGGCGGGTGCAGGTCGAACATGTTGGGCGCGGTCCGCGCCGGCACCAGCAGGTTCGACAGCCGCTTGTACGCCTCGACGGAGTCCAGCAGCCGCGCCCAGAAGTTGATCTTCCAGGCCAGCGACCATCCGGCGCCCGCCTCGCCGCGCAGCTCCAGCGTCCGCCGCGCGGCCTGGGCCAGCTCCGGCGAGAGCCTGGGGTCGATCTGGTGCGCGGGGAACAGCCCCCACAGGTGGGAGATGTGCCGGCTGCGCGACAGCGCCGCGTCGCCCCGGTAGTCCTCCTGCCACTCCTGGATCTGCCCGAGGTGCCCGATCTGGTTGGGGACGAGCCGCCCGCGCGCCTCCGACGCCTTGGCCGCCAGCTCGGGCTCGGCCCCGAGCACCTCCGACGCCTCGGCGAAGGCCCCGAACAGCTCGCGCAGGATCTGCATGTCCATGGTCGGGCCCGCGCAGATGCTGACGTTCTCGTCGTCGTCCTCGTGGTGGCCGACCTCGGGGGAGTGCGACGGGTTCGTCACCAGGTAGCCGGACCTGGGGTCGGTCTGCAGCGTGTCGAGGAAGAACTCCACCGAGCCCCTGATCAGCGGGAAGTGCTCGCGCAGCCGCCGCTCGTCGCCGGTGTAGAGGTAGTGCTCCCACAGGGTCAGGCAGAGCCAGGCGCCGCCGGTCGGCCAGACGCCGTAGAAGGCGAAGTCCACCGGCGCGGTGCCGCGCCAGCCGTCGGTGTTGTGGTGCGCGACCCAGCCCATGGCGCCGTACTGCGTCTTCGCGGTCTTCGTGCCCGTCTCCGACAGGTCCTTGATGAGGTCGAAGAGCGGGTCCATGCACTCGATGAGGTTGCCGGGCGCGGCCGGCCAGTAGTTCATCTCCAGGTTGATGTTGATCGTGTACTTCGACTCCCACGCGGGGGCCAGGGAGTCGTTCCAGACGCCCTGGAGGTTCGCCGCGTGGCCGGGGGAGCGGGAGGAGGAGATGAGCAGGTAGCGGCCGTACTGGAAGTAGAGCGCGGCGAGCTGCGGGTCGGTGTCGAGCTGCTGGCGGGCGATGCGCTCGTCGGTCGGCAGCGCGGCCGCGTCGGACGTGCCGAGGTCGATCGACACCCGGCCGAACAGCTCCTGGTAGTCGCGTACGTGCCTGCGCCGCAGCACCTCGTACGGCTGCCCGCTGGCCCGCTTGAGATACCGCCCGGCCACCTCGGCGGGGTCGCCGCCGACGTCCCGGTAGCTGCGGTAGCTGGAGCCCATGGAGATGAGCAGCGTGACCTCGTCGGCGCCCTCGACCGACAGCGTGCCGCCCTCGGTGCGCACGGTGCCGCGTTCGGCCTCCGCCTTGGCCAGGGCGCGGAAGCGCACCTCGCCCTTCAGGCCCTGGGTGTCGCCGCTGACGCCGTCGAGCGCGATCGTGTCGCTCCCGGCCGCCGAGGCGCTGACGTTCTGCGGGCTGGAGAAGGCGGCCTGGAACGTCACCGAGCCCGGCTGGTCGGCGCTCAGCCGGACCACGATGACCTGGTCGGGGTTGCCGGCGAAGACCTCCCGGGTGTGCCGCACGCCGTCGCGCACGAAGCTCACGGAGGTGACGGCGGTGGTCAGGTCCAGCTCGCGGCGGTAGTCGGTGAACTCCTCGGAGCCGGGGAAGGTCAGCGTCAGGTCGCCGAGCACCTGGTACGGCGCCTGCTCGCTGGGCTGCCCGAGGAACTTCTGGTCGGCCAGGTTCTGGGCCGCCTTCCACTTGTCCTCCCACACCCACTGCCGGATCTGGGGGAGCGCGGCCAGCGCCTCGGGATTGTCGTAGGTGTGCGGGCCGCCGGCCCAGATGCTGTCCTCGTTGAGCTGGAGCCGTTCTGTGGCCACGCCGCCGAAGACCATCGCGCCCAGCCGGCCGCAGCCGACGGGCAGCGCCTCCAGCCACTCGGCGGCCGGGCGGGTGTACCAGAGGGTCAGGGCGTCGTCGCCGGCGGCGGCCCAGGCGGGGCCGGCCGTGACGCCGTTCACGAGCAGGGATCCGGCGGCGGCCGTCAGACCGGTCGCGAGCACGCCTCGGCGGGTGTAGCCGTCGTTGGTCACGGTTGCTCCTGTTCGGTGGGGTGGGGGATGGACGCTCGCCCGGGGGGCGACGAGCCGGCTGCCCGGGGTCAGTGCCGGGTGCGCACTGCCGTGAGCACGAGCCAAGGGCGAGAATCGCCCTATACATGGGATGTATCTTTACGTCACACTGTCGATATCTGTCCAGACCCGGCGTAATTTCGTTGAAACATCGGAGGAAAGCCGTGAGCCGTATCGACGCCCACCACCACGTCTGGGACCTGGCGGCCCGCCCGCACACCTGGCTCGACCCGGAGCCGATGGCGCCGGTGCGGCGCACGTACACGCTGGACGACCTCGCCGGGCACGCCGCGGCGGCCGGCGTGACGCGCACGGTGCTCGTGCAGGTGCTGCCCGACCTCGACGAGACCCGCGAGTTCCTCGCGCTCGCAGCCGCGTCCGAGCTGGTCGCCGGCGTGGTCGGATGGATCGACCTCACCGCGCCGGGCGTCGCGGACACGCTGGCCGCGCTGCCGCCGGGGCTCGTGGGCGTGCGCCACGGCGTGCAGTCCGAGCCCGATCCGGCCTGGCTCGACCGGCCGGACGTGCGCCGCGGGCTGGCCGGCGTGGCCGCCGCCGGGCTCGCCTACGACCTGCTCACGCTGCCGCACCAGCTCCCTTCCGCGATCAGGACGGTGGCCGCGCTGCCCCAGCTGACGTTCGTGCTCGACCACCTGTCCAAGCCACCGATCGCGAGCGGCGAGCTGGAGCCGTGGCGCGGCCACATCAGGGAGCTGGCCGCGTACCCGAACGTCTTCTGCAAGCTCTCCGGCATGGTCACCGAGGCCGAAAACACGTCCTGGCGGGTGTCCGACCTGCGGCCGTACGCCGAGACCGTGCTGGAGGCGTTCGGGCCCGAGCGGGTGATGTTCGGCTCCGACTGGCCGGTCTGCCTGCTCGCCGCCCGCTACGACCAGGTCGTGGCGGCCGCCGACGAGCTGTGCGCCGGCCTGTCGGAGGACGAGCGGGCCGCCGTCTTCGCCGGGACCGCCCGCCGCGCGTACCAGATCTAGGCGGCCTCCACCCTGAACGTCGTGTGGTAGCTGCGCGACTCCTGCGGGCCCAGCCAGATCATGGTGCCGTCCTGGCGGGCCGCGGCGTCGCCCGCCACGTGGTGGGTGGAGGGCTCGAGACCGACCGCGTAGTTGCCCGAGCGCAGGTTCAGCCACTCGAAGAAGTACGGGAACTCCGCCGCCCGCCACTCGACGGCCACCCGCATGCCGATCCGGTCGTTGACCACGGCCACCCGGTGCAGCCCGTCGGAGCGCGGCACCAGCGCGTGCTCGTACACCTGCTCCACGAACCCCGGCGCCGGCCCGGGGAAGACGACGTGGTCGGCCTTCTGCTCGGCGACGCTGTCGCTCTGCCACAGCGTCTCGCGGACGTCGGCCTCCAGCCTGGCGCCCTCGTCGAGCAGCGGCCAGCCCAGATTGATGTGGTACAGGTACATGTGCGGCGTCGGCTCGAACCCGGCGTTCGTCACCGTGTCGGTCAGCCGGATCTCGTCGCCGCCCAGGTCGGCCTCGATCCGACGGACCAGCCGCAGGTTCTCGGCGAAGACCGCCGCCTGCCGCATCTCGCCCTCCGCCCACAGCACGCAGCGCTCGCCGTCCCACCGCTCGCCGTAGCCGGTCAGCCGCGCCGGCAGGTTCCCGGCCCGGCCGTGCAGCCCGTGCCGTACGGACGCGCGCGGCGGATACCCGTAGCCCTCGGCAGGCACGTCGCCGCCGAACAGCGTGTGGTCGAGCCCGGCCGTCACGATCAGCCCCGAGAACGAGCGCAGCCACGACAGCCCGTCCTCGTCGTTGTTCTCGTGCAGCCCGGGGTGCCGGAAGCCGGTGGGGGAGCGCCAGCCGAAGGCGCGCCCGGCGTGCTCGGCGTGCCCGATGTCCATGCACCGGTCCACCAGCACGTCGAACGCCAGCCCAGAGCCGGTGCGGAACTCCAGCGTCCTGATGCCGCGCTCGACGCCGTCGCCCAGCGTCACCAGCCGGACCCCGCCGGCCGCGCTCGGATCGCCCGTCAGCTCGGCCAGCCGGCCGCGGTTCGGCATCATGCCATCACCCACCCTCCGTTGACTTCGATGGTCTGGCCCGTGACGAAGGAGGCGTCGGGGCCGGTCAGGAACGACACCACGGCGGCCAGCTCGTCCGGCGTGCCGCGCCGCTGCAGCGCCTGCCGCTCCAGCACCATGCGGTTGTACGCCTCCAGGTCCTCGTGGATCTCCTCGGCCGCCGCCGGGCGAGACGCAGTTGACCCTGATCTCGCGCGGGCCCAGCTCGCGGGCCAGCGCCCGGGTGAGCGCCGCCGCCGCGCCCTTGGTCGAGACGTACGCGGCCAGGTCGGACCAGCCGCCGTGCATGGTGATCGAGGCGACGTTGACGATCGCGCCGCCGCCGAGATCGAGCATGTGCCGGGCGGCGTGCTGCGCGCACAGCCAGTAGGCGCGCTGGTTGACCGCCACCACCTCGTCGTACTCGGCGGGCGGCACCTCGAGGAACGGCCTGGCCGGGTAGACGGCGGCGTTGTTGACGAGAATGCCGACCGGGCCGAGCCGCTCGGCCGTCTCGGCGAACGCCGCCTCGATCGCGGCCGGGTCGCGCAGGTCGGTCTTCAGGGTGAGCGCGCCGGCCAGGCCGCCCGCGTCGACGTCGAGTGCCGCCACCCGGTGGCCGTCGGCGGTCAGGCGGCGCACGATCGCGCCGCCGAGCGCGCCGGCGGCTCCCGTGACGAGCGCCGTGGTCAAGTCGTCCTCCATTCCTCGTGCAGCTCCTTCAGCAGGCTCCTGGGCGGGGTCCCGGCCAGCAGCCCGTCGCGGACGATCGCGGACGAGCGCCGCTGCCGCTCGATGTAGCCGGGGAAGCGCGGCCTGATCCAGGCGGCCTCCAAGGTCGCGCGGGTGTCGCGGTAGAAGCCGTCGCCGTTCTCCCAGACGGAGTGCGCGGCCGGCTGCCCGCCGGTGGCCGGGAACAGTCCGGCCTGCACCGGCTCCGACGTCAGCCGCAGCAGGTGCGTCCGCACTGACTCGCGCTTGCCGGCGGCGCGGCGCGAGACCGCGAGGCCGGTGCCGCCCAGCACGCTGCCGGGCGGACCGCCGGGCCAGGCGGGCGCGTCGGAGAAGGCCAGCGGGTACGTGACGTAGCCGTACAGCAGGGGACACCAGTCGATCCGGCCCGCCGCGATCGCGTCCAGCACGCCGATCGGGTCGAGTAGCGACACCTCGCGGTCCGCGTGCGCCAGCAGCTCGGCCATCAGCTCCAGCGCCCGCTCGCCGGCCGCCTCGTCCAGGAAGTCGCCGCAGGTCAGCGCGCAGAACATGAGGAACGCGTGCGGCCCGCCGAGACACAGCGCCAACCGTGCGCCCCGCGCCCGCGCGGCCACCTCCGGCCAGGTGCCCGGCACCCGCAGGCCCTGCCGGGCGGCGGCCACCTGGGCCGCGGCGTCCAGCGGCAGCGCCCACTGGCGGCCGTCCAGCCGGTAGCTCTCCCATGACCGGCCCGCGAACCGCAGCCCGGCCAGCTCCTCAGGGGCGAACAGCTCCTCCATCGGCACCAGCGCGTCCACCGCCGCACCCAGCCCTGGATGGTCGATCACCAGCACGTCGTACGTCTCGGCCAGCGTCGCGATCGGCTCGGACTCGAACCCCTCCAGGGGCTGCCTGTCCCACCTGATCGGCTCGGGCACCCGCCCGTACGGGTGCTCGCCCGCCTGGTCGAGCCGGGTCAGCCGCTCCAGCGGCGCGTACCCGCGCGGATGGTCCCAGGTCAGTCCTCGCATGCCAGCACGCCCTCCGCCACCAGCTCGGCGGTGCGCTCGGCCGGGTAGCCGAGCTCCGCGAGCAGCTCCCTGGTGTGCTCGCCCACCAGCGGCGCGCCCCTGCGCACCTCCGGCGGGGCGGCGCTGAGGCCGTAGGGGAAGCCGGGCGTGGTGACCGTGCCCTCGGTGCGGTGCTCGTAGGTGACGAACGAGCCGTTGCGCTCGACCTGCGGGTCGGCGACCAGGTCGGCGTAGCCGTAGACAGGGCCGGCCCACAGGTCGTGGCGGGCGAAGATCTCCAGCCACTCTGCCGTCGTGCGCTCAGGCAGCCGGGACGCGACCAGCGCGGTGATCTCGTCGCGCCTGGTGTGGCCGTCGGCGTCGCCGTCCATCGCGGCCAGCTCCGGCAGGCCGAGCGCCACGGCCAGGCCGTCCAGCCGGGGCATGGCGAGCGCGACGTAGCCGTCCTTCGTGGCGAAGACGCCGTACGGGGCCCTGATGTAGGTGTGGCCGTGCGGCTCGCGGCCGCGCCGCTGCGGCACCTTGCCGACCGTGAAGATCGACAGCTCCTGCATCTGCACGGCGACCGCCGCGTCCAGCATGTTCACGCTCACCCGCTGGCCCTCGCCGGTCCGCTCGCGGTGCAGCAGTGCGGCCAGCGCGCCCTCGAAGGCGCTGTAGGCGGTGATGGCGTCGATCGCGTACGAGCCCGCGGGCGCCGGCGGGTCGCCCTGCCTGCCTGTGCTCAGCATGGCCCCGCTCATGGCCTGCAGCAGCAGGTCCTGGCCCGGCCGGGCGGCATAGGGCCCGGTCTCGCCGTAGCCGGACATGGAGACGTACACGATGGACGGGTTGAGCCCGCTGATCGTGCCGTGGTCCATGCCGAGCCGCTCGGCCACGCCCGGCCGGTAGTTCTGCAGGAACACGTCGGCCGTCGCGGCCAGCCGGTGCACGATCTCGCGGCCCGCCTCGGACTTGAGGTTCACCGCGAGGCTGCGCTTGTTGCGGTTGAGCGACAGGAACGAGGCGTTGACCTTGGTGCCGGTCGCGCCGCCCGCCGGGGCGTGACGCTGCCACTCGCCCGTGACCGGCTCCACCTTGACCACGTCGGCGCCGAGGTCGCCGAGCCGCATCGCGGCCAGCGGCCCCGCCATCGCGATGGACAGGTCGATCACCCGGTAGCCGTCGAGCACGCCCATGTCAGCGTCCCTCGAAGACGGGCTCGCGGCGGGCGGCGAACGCGGCCCTGCCCTCGGCGGCGTCGGCCGTGGCGAAGCAGACGGTCTGCAGGTCGCGCTCGTACCTGATGGCCTGGTCGAGCGGCATCGAGTAGGCGGCGCCCAGGTTGGCCTTGGCGGTCTGCGCGGCGATCGGCGGACGCCTGCCGATGGTGGCGGCCAGCTCCTCGGCCGCCGCCATCAGCTTGTCCTGCGGGCGCACCTCGGTGACCAGGCCCCACGACAGCGCGCGGGCGGCGTCGATCGGGTCGCCGGTCAGCAGCATCGTGGCCGCGTTGCTCGGGCCCACCGCGTGCGCCAGCAGCGCCGACTGGCCGCTGCCGCCGATCCAGCCCAGCTTGATCTCCGGCGCGGCGAACGTCGCCGTCTCGGACGCCAGCCGGATGTCGCAGGCCAGCGCCAGCTCCAGGCCGCCGCCGTAGGCGTAACCGTTGATCGCCGCGATGATCGGCTTGCGCAGCGCGCGGACGGCGTCGCCGTAGTCGCCGCGGTTGCGGAACTCCCACGGCGTCGTGTACTCGTCCAGCTCGCGGATGTCGCTGCCGACGCAGAACGAGCGCTCGCCCGCCCCCGTCAGGACGGCCACCCTGATCTGCGGGTCGGCGTCCACCCTGGTCAGGCAGGCGCGCAGCGCGGCGGCCATGTCGGGGGTGATGGCGTTGAGCTTGGCGGGTCTGTTGAGGGTGACGACGGCCACCGGGCCGTCGACGTCGAGGAGGACGTCCAAGGGGAGGCTCATTTCTAGCAGCAGAGACGTACGTGCTGTTCGGCGTCGGCGCGGGCCACCTCGACCACCGTGCGCATGGCCTCCTCGGCCTTGCGGTGGTGGCGGCGCCTGATGGCCTGGGCCACGCGCTCGTGGTTCGGCAGCGTTTCCTTGTTGTGCGCCACCGAGCGGGTGTGCACCTGGCGCACGGACCGCAGGGCGATGCTGATCATGTCGTAGAGGTAGAGCAGCAGGTCGTTGTCGGCGGCGGCGAACACCGCCTGGTGGAAGGCCAGGTCGGCCTCGATGAACGGCTCGGGGTCGTCGGCCGTGGCGTACAGCGCGGCCAGGGCTTCGTCGATGCGGCGCAGCGCCGCCGCGTCGGCCCGCTCGGCCGCCACCCTCGCGGCGCCGGGCTCCAGCGCGACCCGCAGGTCGGCCAGCACCCGGATGTCCTCCGGGCGCGGCTCGGGCTCGAAGCGCCAGCTCAGCACGTCGGCGTCGAGCAGGCTCCACGACTCGCGGGGCCGCACGATCGTGCCCGCGCTCCTCCTGGTCTCCAGCAGGCCCTTGCCGGCCAGCACCTTCACGCCCTCGCGCACCGCCGAGCGGCCCACGCCCAGCTCGCCGACCAGCTCCTCCTCGATGGGGATGGAGGTGCCCGGCGCGAGGTCGCCGTTGACGATGCGGGCGCCGAGCGCGCGTACGACCTGGACGTGCCGGGCCGCGTCACTGCGGGGATCAGTAGCCACGGACCCGCACGCTATCCCGAGTCCGGCCGAATTCCTAGACCCTTCATCAGATGAAGTTCGAGTTTCATCTGATGAAGTCTTCTACAGAGCCGCGGTCCGGTAGTAGCTTGCCGTGAGGCTGGTGGCTCGCCGCGAGTCTGGTAGCTCGACGTGAGGCGTTGGCCGGGGGTGACACCTCGGGGCAGGTGGTGGCGGCGTTGGGGGCGGATGACTTCTTTCTGCGGGCGGCCGCGGGTTCCGTTCCGGCCCTGGGCGGTGGTCGCGGGGCGGGATGATGGTCGGCATGCACTTCCAGCCGATCGAGCGCCCCGCCCAGGCGTTCCAGCAGCCCGTGACCCCCGCCCACCTCCAGGAGATCAGCCGCCGGGTGTTCGGCCGCGACGTCGTGGAGGCGGTCGAGCTGGGGCTCGGCATGTACAACACCACGTACAAGGTGACGATCGAGGGGCGGGACCGGCCGGTGGTGATGCGGTTCGCGCCGGAGCCCGCCCGTCAGGCCCGCTCCGAGCGGGAGCTGATGCGCAACGAGTACGCGACCGCCCCCTACCTCGCCCCGATCGCCCCGCTGATGCCCAGGATCATCGCCGCTGACTGGTCGCACGAGCTGATCGGCCGCGACTACCTCGTGCAGACGCTCCTGGACGGCGTGCCGGCCCCCGACGGCCTGCCCGGCTACCCCCGCCCCACCTGGACGAGCTTCTTCAGGAAGATGGGGGAGGTCACCAGAAAGGTCCACGACGTGCGCGGCCCGGCATTCGGCCCGGTGGCGGCGCCCGCGTACCGGACGTGGAGCGAGGCCGTGGCAGGCGCCCTGCGCGAGCTGGCGGCGGACGCGGAAGACGCCGGCCTGCACGCCGCCGACCTGCGTAAGGCCGCCGCGCTGGCGGAGGAGCGGCGTGACGTGCTCGACGAGATCACCGAGCCGCGCCTGCTCACCGGCGACCTGTGGACGGTCAACACCATGATCGCCGAAAAGGCGCCCGAGCCCACGCTGACGGGGGTGCTCGACTTCGACCGTACGTGGTGGGGCGACCCGGCCGCCGACTGGACGATCAGGATGGCGAACGCGAAGCAGGACGAGCGGCTGGCGTTCTGGGAGACGTACGGGAAGCAGGAGCGCACCCCCGCCGCGGCCTGGCGCTCGCTGATCTACGAGATCCGCCATCTCGGCGCCGTCCGGCTGGAGCGTCACCGTCACGGGGAGTCCGACGGCGTCGCGCAGTCCTACGACGACGTGGCCGCCGTGCTCGCGGAGATCGATTGAGGCTCACAGCGCCGCCTCTCCGAATATGATGTTGATCATCGATCGGGGCCGTCAATTGATGTCCGGATTCTGTGACACAAGCCCCTGCGAGAGGCGCTGGAACGACCATCTGATCAGCCGCATTTCCGCAGGTGACCCCCTGTTTTTCGGGTCTCGGAGCGGGCCGGGGCGATCTATTGCGAGTGACCTGACCGTTATATTTCACCATTCTGACTGTTATCGCTTTGCTTATATATTGCGCGGTGATCAGTCATCTTGGCGTCACGTGAATTTCGCGATGTGAGATGGGATTTCCGTTGAGGAGGCGTCGCTCCGCGAGGGGTGCGCGCCCTCGATCAACGCGAACGGAGAGTGATGGGCAAGTACCTGCTCCGCAGGTTGGCGATAAATGTGATCTTGGTCGCTATCGCGGCAAGCTTGGCGTACATGCTCGCGGCCACCACCATGAACCCGCGAGCGGCGTACGAGGGGCGGCAGCCCCCGGTTCCCGAGGCGACCATCGACGCCACACTTGATGCCTACAACCTGAACGACAAGACGCCCGTGCTCGAGCGCTACGCGACCTGGGCCTCGGGCGTCATCACCGGAGACTTCGGCAAGACCTGGAACGGCGGCTCGGTCAACGCCGAGATGGGCCGCCGGGTCATGGTCAGCCTCCGGCTCCTGCTCATCGGCACCCTGCTGGGGTTCGCGGTGGGTGTGGCGCTGGGTGCGATCTCCGCGGTCAAGCAGTACAAGCTCAGTGATCGGTTAATAGGGGTCAGTTCCTTCGTCATCATGGCGATCCCGGTGTTCGTGCTGGCCACGTTGCTGGCGATCGCGACGTACAACCTGAACAGAGGGCTCGGGTTCACGCTCATCGAGTACACCGGCGAGTACGACCCCCGGCTCTCCGGCTGGGACCAGTTCCTCAACCGGCTGAACCACCTCATCCTCCCGACGATCTCCCTCAGCCTCGGCTCCATCGCGTTCTACAGCCGGATCCAGCGCAACATGATGCTCGACGTGCTGAACCAGGACTTCGTCCGCACCGCGATGGCCAAGGGCCTGCGGCGCAGGACGGCGCTCATCAAGCACGCGCTGCGCACGGCGCTGATCCCGTCGGCGACGTACTTCGCGTTCGCGTTCGGGACGATGTTCACCGGCGCCACGTTCACGGAGAAGATCTTCGCCTGGCACGGCATGGGCGCCTGGCTGGTCGACTCGATCAACCAGAACGACGTGAACTCGGTGGCCGCGGTGACCTTCTTCGCCGCGGTGTGCGTGCTCGCGGCGTCGTTCCTGTCGGACCTGCTGGTGGCGGCCCTCGATCCACGGGTGCGGGTGAGCTAGAAGATGCGATCGAAAGTCGTCCTGAGGCGCCTGCTGCGCAACAAGCAGGCCCGTTACGGGGTCATCGCGCTGATCCTGCTGGTGGCGCTGGCCTACGTCGGCCCCTTCATCGGCCCGTACGACTGGACCGACAAGGACTTCCTCGCCTTCCTGTCGCCGCCGGGCGCCGACCACTGGTGGGGCACCACCTCGATCGGCCAGGACATGTACGCGGTCACGCTGCGCGGCATGCAGAAGTCGATCGTCATCGGCCTGCTGGTGGCGCTGATCTCCACCGGCCTGGCCGCGCTGGTGGGCGCGTTCGCCGGCTACTTCGGCGGCTGGGTGGACAAGGCCCTCATGTGGGGCGTGGACCTGCTCCTCGTCCTGCCCAGCTTCCTCATCATCGCGATCGTCTCGCCGCAGCTGAAGGACGGCGCGTCCTGGCTGTGGTTCGTGGTGCTGCTGGCCGCGTTCTCCTGGATGATCACCTCACGGGTGGTGCGGAGCATGACGCTCTCGCTGCGCGAGCGCGAGTACGTCCTGGCCGCCGTCTACATGGGCATCCCGCGCTGGAAGATCATCATGCGGCACATCGTGCCCAACCTGTCGTCGCTGCTGATCATCGACGCGACGCTGAACGTCAGTGGCGCGATCATCGGCGAGGCGGCGCTGTCCTTCTTCGGCTTCGGCATCCAGCCGCCCGACGTCTCGCTCGGCACGTTGATCGCGGAGGGCTCGCGCAACGCCACCGGCTACCCGTGGCTGTTCGCCTTCCCCGCCGGCCTGCTGGTCGCGCTGGTGCTCAGCGTGAACATGATCGGCGACGGGCTGCGTGACGCACTCGACCCGGGGAGCAACTCGTGAGCATCTTGGAGGTCAAGGACCTCACCGTCACCTTCCCAGGCGGCATCGAGGCCGTGCGCGGAGTCAGCTACGAGGTCGAGCGCGGCGAAGTGCTCGGCATCGTGGGCGAGTCCGGCTCGGGCAAGTCCGTGACGTCGCTGGCCGTGATGGGCCTGCTGCCCAAGAACGCGGTGGTGGACGGCTCGGTCAAGCTGCATGGCCAAGAGCTGCTCGGCATGCAGGAAGACGAGCTGATCAAGGTACGCGGCAAGGCGATCAGCATGATCTTCCAGGATCCGCTGTCGGCCTTCACGCCCGTCTACACCATCGGCGACCAGATCGCCGAGGCCGTCCGCGTGCACCAGAAGGTGGGCAAGGACAAGGCGGCCAAGCGCGCCGTGGACCTGCTCGACCTGGTGGGCATCCCCAACCCGCGGCTGCGGGCCAAGGCGTTCCCGCACGAGTTCTCCGGCGGCATGCGCCAGCGCGCGATGATCGCCATGGCCATCGCCAACGACCCCGACCTGCTGATCTGCGACGAGCCGACCACCGCGCTCGACGTCACCATCCAGGCGCAGGTCCTGGAGGTGCTCAAGACCGCGCAGCAGGAGACCGGCGCCGGCATCGTGATGATCACCCACGACCTCGGCGTCATCGCCGGCATGGCCGACCGGGTGCTCGTCATGTACGCGGGCCGCCCGGTCGAGCAGGGGCCGGTGGACGACATCTACTACCGGCCGCGCATGCCGTACACGATGGGCCTGCTCGCCTCGATCCCCAGGGTCGACGGCGAGGAGGGGCCGCTGGTGCCGATCGACGGCAACCCGCCGTCGCCCGCCTCGCTGCCGCCCGGCTGCCCGTTCGCGCCGCGCTGCCCGATGAAGGTCGACATGTGCGACGAGGAGGAGCCGCCGCTGACCCCGTTCGGCGGGGGACGCCACGTGGCCTGCATCCGCGCGCACGAGATCGAGCACAAGGGCCTGACCGGGGCGGACGTGTTCCCCGTGCCCGTCATCCCGCCGAGCGACGTCGTCCGAGTGCCGCGCGCCGAGCGCGCGACCGTGCTGGAGCTCGACGGCATGAAGCGGCACTACCCGCTGATGAAGGGCGCCATCTTCAAGCGCCGCGTCGGCACCGTGTACGCGGTGGACGGCATCAGCTTCGACATCGCCGAAGGAGAGACGCTGGCCCTGGTCGGCGAGTCCGGCTGCGGCAAGACCACCACGCTGCAGCAGATCATGCAGCTGGAGCCGCCGCAGGACGGCCGCGTCGTCGTGCTCGGCAAGGACAGCGGCAAGCTGGACAAGGCGGCCCGCCGCGAGCTGCGGCGGGACCTGCAGATCGTCTTCCAGGACCCCATGGCGGCGCTCGACCCGCGCATGCCGATCGGCGACATCATCGCCGAGCCGCTGCGCGCGCACGGCAAGAAGGACGTCGCCGCCAAGGTCGCCGAGCTGCTGCAGCTCGTCGGTCTCGCGCCGGAGCACGCCGAGCGTTACCCGCAGCAGTTCTCCGGCGGCCAGCGGCAGCGCATCGGCATCGCCCGCGCGCTGGCCCTGGAGCCCAGGATGCTCGTCCTGGACGAGCCCGTCTCGGCCCTGGACGTGTCGATCCAGGCAGGCGTGATCAACCTGCTGGAGGAGCTGAAGAACAGGCTGGGCCTGTCCTACCTGTTCGTGGCGCACGACCTCGCCGTGGTACGGCACCTGGCGGATCGGGTGGCCGTCATGTACCTCGGCAGGATCGCCGAGATCGGCGCGGTGGAGAACGTCTACGACCGGCCCGCGCACCCCTACACGCAGGCCCTGCTGTCGGCGATCCCGCTGCCCGACCCCGAGATGGAACGCACCCGCAAGCGGATCCTGCTCGAAGGCGACCTGCCCAGCCCGGCGGACCCCCCGTCCGGATGCAGGTTCCGCACCCGTTGCCCCAAGTTCGCCCGGCTCAGCGAGGGCGAGCGGCAGCGGTGTGTGGACGAAGAGCCCTCGGTTGCCCGGCTGACGAGCGCCGATCACGGCGCCGCCTGCCACTACGCGGAGGAAGTCGAGGTCATCACGGCCTCGGACAATCAGGAGGAAGAGTGAAGGTTCATTACCGTGCGGCCGCTGGGCTGGCGGTCCTGGCCATGGCCGTGGCGGCTTGTGGTGGCGGCGGCTCCGAGACCAAGCAGCCGAGCGCCGAGCAGTCGCAGCAGGCTCAGCAGCAGATGTCGGAGACCCCGGCCATCAGCATCAACCCCGTTCCCTACGAGCAGGTGAAGGACGGCGGCACGCTCACCCTGCCCGTCGGCCAGTGGCCGAGCCAGTGGAACCCCTACCACGTGGACGGCAACCAGGCCGACACGACGGAGATGCGTGACACCTTCCTGCCGAGCGTGATGGTGGCGGACGAGGAGGCCAACTTCACGCCGAACCCCGACTACCTCACCGACGTGAAGGTGGACACGGCGTCCGGCAAGCAGGTCATCACCTACACCATCAACGAGAAGGCCACCTGGTCGGACGGCGAGCCGATCACGTGGAAGGACTTCGAGGCGGCCTGGAAGGCCAACAACGGCGAGAACAAGAAGTACAAGCCGGCCTCCACCGACGGTTACGACCGGATCGAGTCGGTCGCCAAGGGCGACTCGGACCGGGTCGTGGTCGTCACCTTCTCCAAGACGTACCCGGAGTGGCAGGGCCTGTTCTCGCCCCTCATGCCGGCCAAGCACATCGACTCGCCCGACGTGTTCGACAAGGACTACCTGCAGAAGGTTCCGGTCACCGCGGGCCCCTTCAAGATCGAGAGCATCGACGAGGGCACCAAGACGCTGACCGTCGTGCGTGACGACAAGTGGTGGGGCAAGAAGGCCAAGCTCGACAAGGTCATCTTCCGTACCATCGAGACGCCCGCCGCGCAGGTCAACGCCTTCGCCAACGGCGAACTCGACATGGTGGAGATCCCGCCGGGCAGCCCCGCCGACCTCAAGCGGGCCAAGGAAGTCCCGAACGTGGACATCCGCAAGGCGCTCAGCCCCAACTGGCGGCACATCACCGTCAACAACCAGAGCGAGTTCCTGAAGGACAAGTCGGTCCGCCAGGCCGTGGCCTACGCGATCAACCGTGACGTGATCACGCAGTCCGACCTGAAGGACATGGACTGGCCGCTGCAGACGCTCGGCAACCACGTCTTCATGAACAACCACAAGGGTTACGTCGACAACTCCGGCGACCTCGGCAAGTACAACGTCGAGAAGGCCAAGCAGCTGCTCGACGCGGCCGGCTGGAAGCAGGAGAGCGAGGGCGCGACCCGCAAGAAGGACGGCAAGGAGTTCGAGCTGTCCTTCGTGGTGCCCGCGGGCGTGCCGTACGCCAAGACCGAGGGTGAGCTGACCCAGGCGATGCTGGCCGAGGCCGGCATCAAGCTGTCGATCCGCGCGGTCCCCGATGACAAGTTCTTCACCGACTACATCATCAAGGGCGACTTCGACCTGGTGCCGTTCTCCTGGATCGGCACGCCGCTGCCGATCGGCTCGCTGCCGCAGATCTACAAGACCGGCTCCGAGAGCAACTTCCCGAAGTCCGAGAACCCCGAGCTGGACGCCGCCATCGAGGACGCCGTGGGCGAGATGGACCCGGCCAAGGCCATCGAGAAGGCCAACGCGGCCGACAAGATGATCTGGGACATGGTGCACACGATCCCGCTGTACCAGCGCCCCGACATCCAGGCCGCCAAGAAGACGCTCGCCAACCTGGGCGCCGAAGGCTACAAGACCTACGACTGGTCGATCGTCGGTTTCACCGGCTGACCCTCTCTCACCGGGCGACCCCCGGCCGGAGCTGCTCCGGCCGGGGGTCTTCCCGTGCCGGGGGCCGTCAGCCGTGGGAGTCGGCCGCGCCGCTCTTGACCGTGATGCCGCAGGACGGGCCGCCGGGCCCGTCGAAGCGCACGGAGTCGAAGAAGTCGCGGTAGGTGGAGAAGAAGTTGCCCTTGTCCCGGGCGAAGGTGACGGCGGCGCAGCCGTCGTAGTTCGCCTCGGAGAAGAGGTAGATCAGGCTGTCCGTACGGTTCCAGTCGGACTTGGCGCGGTCGGCCATGCCCAGCGCGGCCAGGTCGGGGGTGTCGGCGTTGATCTGGATGACGTCCCCGGTGCCGTCGAGGCCGGAGAACATGCAGTAGTAGCCCTCCTGGCACCGGTCGTAGCCCTCGGCGGCCTGAGCCGGCGTTCCGAGCGCCGCCACGACGGCGGCGGCGAGCGGTAATGCCAGCATCTGAAGCTTCTTGCCCACACTTCCTCCAGGGGTGAAACTTTCTTTCAGATCGAACATACACGCCGCGATCTTGTCAGGAAAGGGATCATTTTCCGGCCGTCAGCCCGACCTCCACGCCGCCCCTGGTGCCCCAGCGGCCGACCCGGTGACACGTCAGCACCGCGTACGCCAGCAGCGGGCGCAGCACCACCAGCCGCCACAGCGCGGCGAGCGGGGCGAGCGCGAACGCCAGCAGCCGCGCCCCCGCGCTCTCGTCGCCGCGCCGCACCGTGAACAGCCGCAGCGCCATCACGTAGTTCATGGCCAGCCCCGCCTGTGCTCCGGCCGCCGCCACAGCGCCCCAATCGACTTGGCGGTCGGTCAGCAGCGCGACCGGGAGCGCCGCCATGAGCAGCAGGTGCAGGTGCTGCGCCACCGTGGTCCAGAAGATGACGCTCGTCAGCGGCAGGTACCGCAGCCACCACAGATGCCGTACGGCCGTGCCGCGCATCCACCGCACCTGCTGCCTGGCGTAATGACCGAACCGGGCCGGGGCCAGCGTGAACACCATCGCCGACGGCTGGTGCACGGTCCGCCCCGCCAGCAGGGCGTGGAAGGTGAGCAGCGAGTCGTCGTTCATCTGCATCGGCCGGCCGCGGAAGCGCTCGTTCTCGTACGCGCCCGCGCACCGGCGCACCACGCCCGCCCGGTAGAAGGCCAGCGCGCCCGAGTTCAGCGTCACCTTGCGCAGCACCGAGCCCGCGCTGCGCAGGCCGAGCGTGAACGGCAGGTAGAGCAGGCCCGTCAGCCGGCCGATCGGGCCCGCCGTCCGGTTCAGCACCAGCACCTGACCGGCCACCGACTGCACGCGCGGGTCCGCGAACGGGGCCAGGCCCTCCCTGACGGCATGCCGGTCGAGCACCGAGTCGCTGTCGAGGGTGACGAACACGTCGCCGTCGTCCTCGGCCAGCGCGTGCATCTGGGCGTGGCGCTTGCCCCGGTTCGGGGTGCGGTCCCAGGTCGTCTCGACGCCGCGGGCCGCCGCCGCCGACTCGAACGCGTGGCGGACGTCGTCGTACGGGACGTGCGAGCCGTCGTCCACCACCCGCACCCGCGTGACCGGCCGGCTCTGCGCCAGGACCGAGCGCAGGCAGGCGCGCAGCGCCTCAGGGTCCTCGTTGTAGACCGGCACCTGGACGGTCACCCGCAGCGCGTCCAGCCCGGCCCGCTCGCCCGGCGGCGCGGTGATCCGGCGCTCGCACCACGACAGCGGCAGCCACCACAGGAGCATCGCGGCGAGCAGCCAGGTGGCCGGGCCCGCGTCGTTCCCGGGCAGGGCCGCCGCCAGCCTGGCCACGCTCCAGACGGTGACGCCGGTGACGCCGGTGACGAGGAGCGCGAGGAGCCTGGGGTGGCCGGCGTACTCGGCGGACGGGTCCGTCATGGGCACAGGGGAGTGCGGTCGCGGCGGAAGCGGGCGCGTACCAGGAAGGCGGCGCCCAGCGCGATCGACGCGCAGAGCGCGACCAGCCAGGGGTGACCGCCGGCCAGCGCGGCCACCGCGACGCCGCCGCCGTAGCCGGCCAGGGATCCGTACGCCATCGAGGGCCTCCTGAGGTGGAAGTGACGGCGGACAGTGTCGCCTGAACCGGGGCCCCGCCGGCCTCGCCACCGGTCAAGAGGAGCTGAAAGTTTCACCGGCGTACGGCTTGTTTCCGCTGGTGCCCGCCGTCGCCGGAGTGGTGCGTCGAACGCGGCGGGGAAACTCGGGGATCGTGACCTACAGTGCTGTTGGGAGCGCTCCCATATCCCTTCTAGCCAGCCGGAGCAGCGTGCGATGAGCAGCAACCCGAGCAGAAAGAGGCCGGTGGTCGGTGCTGTGGTGGCCGCCCTCCTCGCCACGACCCTGACGGCGCCCTCCCCGGCGACGGCCGCTGTGATGGGCGCGGCCGCCCTGCCGTACCAGGATCCGAGCCTTCCTGTCGCCACCCGGGTCGACGACCTCATGGGCAGGATGTCGCTGGACGAGAAGCTGGGCCAGATGACGCAGGCCGAGCGCGGCTCGGTCAGCACGTCCGACGTCACCACGTACCGGCTCGGCTCGGTGCTGTCGGGCGGCGGCTCGGCCCCGTCGCCGAACACGGCCACCGGCTGGGCCGACATGTACGACAGGTTCCAGAACGCGGCCCTGGCCACCCCGCTCGGCATCCCCCTCGTCTACGGCGTGGACGCCGTGCACGGCCACAACAACGTCGTCGGCGCCACGATCTTCCCGCACAACATCGGGCTCGGCGCCACCCGCGACCCCGGCCTCGTCCAGCGCATCGGCCGCGCCACCGCCGAGGAGGTGGCCGGCACCGGCATCGACTGGAACTTCGCCCCCTGCCTGTGCGTGGCCCGCGACGACCGGTGGGGCCGCACGTACGAGTCGTACGGCGAGACCCCCGACCTGCCCTCGCAGATGGCCTCGATCATCACCGGCCTCCAGGGCGACACGCTGAACGGCCCCGCGTCCGTGCTCGCCACCGCCAAGCACTACCTCGCCGACGGCGGCACGCAAGGCGGCACCGACCAGGGCGACGCGCGCGTGTCCGAGTCCGAGCTGCGCGCGGTGCACCTGCCGCCGTTCGAGGCCGCCGTCGAGCGCGGCGTCGGCTCCGTGATGATCTCCTTCAGCAGCTGGAACGGCACCAAGCTGCACGGCCACCGCTACCTCATCACCGACGTGCTCAAGGGCGAGCTGGGCTTCGACGGCTTCGTGGTCTCCGACTGGAACGGCATCGACCAGATCGACGGCGCCCCCGGCACCTCGGCGCAGGACGTGCGCACCGCTGTGAACGCCGGGGTCGACATGGCGATGGTGCCCACCGAGTGGCGCCGCTTCATCGAGCTGCTGCGCGCCGAGGTGCAGGCAGGACGCGTCACCACCGCCCGGGTGGACGACGCCGTACGCCGGATCCTGACCAAGAAGTTCGAGCTCGGGCTGTTCGAGGAGCCGCTCACCGACCGGTCGTACACCTCGACCGTGGGCAGCGCCGCGCACCGGGCGCTGGCCCGCGAGGCGGTCGCCAAGTCGCAGGTCGTGCTGAAGAACGCGAACGACCTGCTGCCCCTCGCCAGGACCGGCGGCAAGATCTTCGTGGCCGGCAAGAGCGCCGACGACATCGGCAACCAGAGCGGCGGCTGGACGATCTCCTGGCAGGGCTCGTCCGGCGACATCACCCCCGGCACCACCATCCTCGAGGGCATCAGGGACACCGTCGGCTCCGGCGCCACCGTCACCTACAGCAGGGACGGCAGCGGCATCGACGGCTCCTACCGGGTGGCCGTCGCGGTCGTGGGCGAGACCCCGTACGCCGAGGGGCAGGGCGACCGGCCCGGCGGCCTCGGCCTCGACTCCACCGACCTCAACACGCTCGCCACCCTGCGGGCCTCCGGCGTGCCGCTCGTCGTGGTGCTCGTCTCGGGCCGGCCGCTCGACATCGCCGCGCAGCTGCCCGGCTGGGACGCCCTGGTCGCCGCCTGGCTGCCGGGCACCGAGGGGCAGGGAGTGGCGGACGTGCTGTTCGGCGCCGTCGAGCCGGCCGGGAAGCTGCCCATGACCTGGATGAGCAGCGCGTCCCAGCAGCCGATCAACGCCGGTGACGGCAAGACGCCGCTGTTCCCGCAGGGGTTCGGGCTGACGTACGAGCCGGGCGGCGAGGAGGACGACACCAGCCCGCCCACCGCGCCCGGCACGCCCGCCGCCTCCGGCGTCACCTCCACCTCGGCCACCCTCACCTGGGCCGCCGCCACCGACGACGTCGGCGTGACGGGGTACGACGTGGTCCGCTTACAGGGCTCCGCCGAGTCGCCGGCGGTCTCCGTGAGCACCACCTCCACCACCATCACCGGCCTGTCGCCGGACACCTCCTACACCTTCGCCGTCTACGCCAGGGACGCCGCGGGCAACCGCTCACCCCGCTCGGGCACGGTGACGCTGACGACGTCCGGCGGCGACACGGGCGGCGGTTGCTCGGTCACGCCGTCCACGCAGAGCCAGTGGGGCAACGGGTACGTCATCCAGGCCACCGTCACCAACGGCAGCGCCGCCAGGACCTCCTGGACCGCCACCTTCACCCTGCCCGCCGGGCACACGATCACCGGGTCGTGGAACGCCTCCGTGAGCGTCAGCGGCGGGACCGTCACGGCGCGCAACGCGCCGCACAACGGGACGCTGGGGGCGGGCGCGAGCACGTCCTTCGGCTTCCAGGCGAGCCGCCCCAACGGCGACGCCGCCCTCCCCTCCGGCTACACCTGCGACTGAACGCGAAGCCGCTCCCGCCTGACGGGGGAAGCGGCGGGGGAGGGGCGGCCCCGGTGGGCGGGGCCGCCCCTCCTGCCAAGGTCTCCGGCGCGCCACGGTCCCGGCGCCGGGCCGGGGGCGCCGCCCGGGTCAGCGGTTCACGTGGAGCGTGCCGAACTCGACCTGCGGGGTTGCGCCGGCGAAGTTGCGGTCCACCTCGGCGCGCTCGGCCGCGCTCGGGTTGGCGTTGCGGCAGCTCACCGGCGCGCTCGACCCGGACATCAGATCGGTGCAGCGGCCCGTGCGCCGGTCGGGCAGGCCGAGGATGTGGCCGATCTCGTGGGTGGCGATGCGCAGCGGGTAGTAGCCCTCGTTCACGGCCTGCCGTCCCATCCAGACCGTGCCGCGCCCGAGCCCGGTGGGCAGCGCGCGGGGCCAGCCGTTGTCGGCCAGCACGACGAAGTGCGCGGGCGTGCCGCGGACCAGCCGGACGTTCGACATGGCGGCGTTCCAGACCTGGGCCGCCTGGTCCACGGTGGCGCTGAACTCGGCGGCGCGGCTCGCGTCGTACCGGATGACCGTGACCAGGGCGGTGGCCTGGGCCGGCGCGGTGACGAGCAGGAACGCCAGGCTCAGGACGGCGGACAGGGCGATGCGAAGGCGTTTCGACACGGAGCCTCCTCCGGGGAAGTGGGGGTGTTTGTGACGGTATGCGCCCCACCAGCCCCGGAAGAGGTACCAGATTGCCCCTATCGCCGTGGTATGACCCTTCAGCAGATCGTCTGGCGGCTGTTGACCAGCGTGTTGTTCCTGAAGGTCGTGTTGGCGCCGCACGGGTTCTCGTTGATCGCGGAGTTGGTCACGGTGAGGTTCTGGATGATGACGTCGGAGGTGTTGGGGAACTCCGAGCGGGCCGCGAGCCTGATGTCGCCCGGCCCCTGCACGCTGCCGCCCTGGGCGGCGATGTTCACGTTGTAGCAGTTCTCGATGAGGATGGCGTTGCTGCCGGTCTGGGCGATGTCGACCCGGTTGATCACCGCGCCGCCGCTCTCCGAGACACAGAACACGCCCCGGCCGCCGCCCCGCGCGATGACCTGATCGACGCGGATGTTGGTGGGATAGCCCGACCCGATCCTGCCGTTCCTGTTGGCCATGCGGAAGGCGGCGTAACCCGTGCCGGTGCCCGCGTTCTGCGCGTCCACGGTGCCGACCGTGGCGTTGACGGTGTCGTTCAGGAGCAGGCCGGAGTGGCCGGTGTTCCTCGCCGTGACGGTGCCGACGGTGAGGCCGTCCACGCCGTACGTCTCCACGCCGTGCGTGCTGGTGCCCGAGACGTAGACGTTGTCGATGCGCACGTTCCTCGTCCGTACGCCGCGGTCGCCGTGGTTGTCGATGCGGATGCCGAGACCCCTGGACAGGCGCAGGTCGATCTGGCCGAGGGTGACGTTGACGCCGTTGCGGACGAAGATGCCGTACAGCGGGGCGCCGGTGACGTTGAGATGCTGGACCTCGACGTCGGTGACGCCTCTGGCGTACACGACGGCCTGGTCGCCCGAGCCTGAGCCGGTCACGTTCACGGTGCCGCAGACGTCCAGCACCGTGTAACTCGGCAGCGACAGGCGCGAGCCGGCGTTCATCGAGCCCGAGCCGCGCACGACGACGCGCTGCTTGGAGGTGCGGCCGGCGGTGAGGCTGTTCACGGCGGCCTGCATGGCCGACAGCATGCTGCCGCCGGTGTAGACGGTCCTGGAGCCGTTGCGCGCGGTCCAGGTGCCGCCGCTCAGCACGGCCTCGGCGTTGTACGAGCCGTCGCCGCAGGCCAGCGCCTTACTGGCGCGCGTCTCCGCGACGGCGGCCGGGCCGGACAGTGCGCTCGCCGCGAGCACGAGCGCGGCGAGACCGGTGAGAAGTTTTCTGCTGGACATACTCCGCTCCCATGAATCGATTCATGCGCATTTATGCAGTCGAAGGCGGGTGGAACGGGAGATGAATCGCACGGAGTATTACAACGTTCAAATCGGCCGTCAACCGGCGGTGAAACTTACATGACAAGTCCCCTGACCACCGTCGAACGCCTCACAAAAGCCGACCCTTGCCGCCACCGGAAACCGCCGGTGCCCGCGTGCACACTCAAAGCATGCAGAACGAGCCGCTCGACATCGGCGAACTCACCGTTCCCAATTGGAGCGCCCACACCGACAAGATGGCGGAGGTCGGCTTCCTGACCATCGCCAGACGGCTGCCCTCGCTCGTCGGCCAGGCGCTGCGCATGGCCTGGCAGGCGAGCCCCCGCGACACCCTGGCCACGGTCGCGCTCAGCCTGCTCGGCGGGCTGTTCACCGCGTTCGGCCTGCTGGCCACCACCGGCGTGCTGACCGCGCTGTTCAGCGAAGGCCCGACCCCCGACAGGGTCATGGCGGCGCTGCCCAGCCTCGCCCTCGTCGGCGCCGCCGCCGTGCTGCGCACCACCGTCCAGGCCGGGGCGGGCTGGGCGCAGTCCCGGCTCACCCCGCAGATCTCCCGGCTCACGGAAGAGCGCCTCTACGGCCTGACCAGCCAGGTCGAGCTCGTCGCCTACGACGACCCCGACTTCCACGACTCGCTCGAACGCGCCACCACGCGCGGCGTGACCGTGCCCGACTCCGTGGTCAGCTCGGCCGTCGACGTCGTCACCGCCGCCGTCGGCATCGCCGCCGCCGCGGGCGTGCTCGGCGTGCTGCACCCCGTTCTGCTCCCGCTGCTGCTGCTCGCCGTCCTGCCCGACGCCTGGGCGGCGGTGCGCACCGCCCGCATGCGCTACGCCGCCATGTACGCCCTGATCCCCGTACGCCGCCGCAAGTGGATCATGGCCGACCTGCTGGCCGAGCGCGAGTCAGCCGCCGAGGTGCGCTCGTTCACCATGCGCGGCTTCCTGCTGCGCCTCTACGACATCGTGGCCCGCTCCGAGCAGGACGTCATGCTCGGCCTCGCCCGCCGCCAGACCGTGGCCAGGCTGGTGGGCGAGGCGCTCGGCGGCATCGGCACCGCACTCGTCTACGTCGCGCTCGGCGTCCTGCTGGCCGTCGCCGCCATCCCGCTCGCCGTCGCCGGCACCGCCGTCCTCGCCATCCGCTCCGGCCAGAACTCCCTCGCCAACCTCATGTACGCCACCAACCGCCTCTACGAGCAGGGCCTCTACTTCACCGACTTCCTCGAGTTCTGCGCCGAGGCCGAGCGCCGCGTCACCCGCCCGCGCCCCCTTCCCGCCCCCGGCCGCTTCTCCTGCATCACCGCCGAACACGTCACCTTCACCTACCCCGGCGCCGACCGCCCGGCCCTGCGCGGGGTGTCGGTGGAGATCAAGCAGGGCGAAGTGATCGCGTTCGTCGGCGAGAACGGCTCGGGCAAGACCACCCTCGCCAAGATCCTGTCCGGCCTCTACGAGCCCGACACGGGCACCGTCCGCTGGGACGACGTCGACCTGCGCCAGGTCAGCCCCGACGACCTGCGGCTGCGCACCGCCGTCATCGCCCAGGACCACACCCGCTGGCCGCTCGCCGCCCACTACAACATCACGATGGGCACCGACAAGGGCGAGGCCGCCCTCCACGCCGCCGCCTCGGTCGCCGGCGCCGACGAGGTCATCGCCGAGCTGCCCCACGGCTACCGCACCCTGCTCGACCGCCGCTTCAAGGACGGCCACGAGCTGTCCGGCGGCCAGTGGCAGCGCATCGCCGTGGCGAGGGGCTTCCATCGGGACGCCGTCCTGCTCATCTGCGACGAACCCACCGCCGCCCTCGACGCCCGCGCCGAGCACGCCTTGTTCGAACGCGTCCGCTCCCACTCCGACGGCCGCACGGTCCTGCTCATCACCCACCGGCTGGCCAGCGTGCGTTACGCCGACCGCATCTACGTCCTCGACCACGGCGAGATCACGGAACAGGGCGACCACGATACCCTGATGACCCTGGACGGCCTGTACGCCGACCTCTACACCCTGCAGGCCACCGCCTACCGCTGACCTCAGGCCACGGTGACGTCAGGCCACGGTGACGTCAGGCCACGGTGACGTCAAGGAAGATGGGGCGCTTGTCGGCCATGAGCGGCGTGCCTTCCTTGTCGGTCATCTTCCAATAGATCTTGCAGCGGCCCGGCGCCTTGGCGGCCTTCACCCGTACGGTGATGTCCACCGACTCGCCCGGCCGCACCGGGCCGATCCCGACCCGCTTGGGGGCCTCGCAGGGGGTGTGTCGTTCATGCGGGTGAGTTGACGCGCTCCCCGGCCTGAAGAAGGCCGGGGATTCAGCCCGTGCCGCGTGTGCGGCACCTCTGTGGCTTCCTGTTTCACCGGGTCCTGCCCTCCGCTAGGCGGCGGGTCTTACGGTCCCTCCGCAGGCGTTTCGCCTCTCCGCCCGTCCGGCGGCGAGGATGTTGATCGCGGCGTTGACGTCCCGGTCGTGAACCGCCCCGCACGGGCAGGTCCACGACCGGACGTTCAGCGGCATGGACTCGGCGACCGCCCCGCATGCCGAGCACCGTTTGCTGCTGGGGAACCAGCGGTCGATCTTCACCAGGGTGCGGCCGTAGCGGGCGGCCTTGTACTCCAGCATGGTCACGAACGCCGACCATCCGGTGTCGTGCACACTCTTGGCCAGCTTCGTGCGGGCCAGGCCCTTCACCCACAGGTCCTCCACCATCACCGCTTGGGTCTCGCGGATGATCCGGGTGGAGAGCTTGTGGATGAAGTCCCGGCGCGCGTGGGCCACACGAGCGTGGGCGCGGGCGACCTTGACCACGGCCTTGGCGCGGTTGTTCGACCCTTTCGCCTTGCGGGACAGGGCCTGCTGCGCCTTCTTGAGCCGCTTCTCCGCCCGGCGCAGGAACCTTGGATTGCTGATCTTCCGGCCGTCCGACAGCACCGCGAAGTGCGTCAGCCCGAGATCGATGCCGATCTCGGCGGCCGTCTGCGGCAGCGGCTCGGCGGCGGCCTCGACCACGAACGAGGCGAAGTAGCGGCCCGCCGCGTCCTTGACCACCGTCACGCTGGACGGCTCGGACGGCAGAGGGCGCGACCAGCGCACCGTGACGTCGCCGATCTTCGGCAGGCGCAGTTTCCCGCCCGCCGTGACCTGGAAGCGGGCGTTGCGGGTGAAGCGGATCGCCTGCCGGTTGTCCTTGCGGGACCGGAACCGGGGCGGGGCGAGCTTCGGCCCTTTCCGCTTGCCGGACACCGACGCGAAGAAGTTGCGGTAGGCGGTGTTCAGGTCGGCCAGCGCCTGCTGGAGCACGACCGCCGACACCTCGCCCAGCCAGGCCCGCTCAGGGGTCTTCTTCGCCTCGGTGATGATGCGCTTGGACAACTCGCCGTCCGAGACGTACGGCAGGTCGTTCTCGTGGGCTTGCTGCCGTGCGCGCAGCCCGTCGTTGAACACCACCCGGGCGCACCCGAACGCCCGCGCCAGCGCGCTCTGCTGGCCCGGGGTCGGGTAGAGGCGGTAGTTGTACCGGAGCTGCACGCTCCGATCATACCCAACCTGGCACTACAATGGTGTCATGATCAGGATTACGCTCCGGCTTCCCGAGAACGTGCACGCCCAGGTGGTCGCCCGCGCCGAGACCGAGCGGCGATCCCTGAATTCTCAGATCGTGCACCTGCTTGAGATCGCGCTCACCGCCGACCAGGCATACGATGAATCGTCTTGACGGCGATTCACCCCTCCCTGCCCCGCTACGCGGGACGGCCCGCTTCACCCCCCCGGCCTGACAGCCGGAGCACTGCGGGCATCATCGGTAGCGGTCGCGCCAGTGCACGCTGCCCGTGTTCCTGATCCGCCACGTCTTGTCGAACCTCTCGCCCGCCGGTACGACGGTGCCGTCGGGGTAGGTCACGTCCCGCTCGAACACCGAGTCATCCTGCGGCAAGGTGGTCGGGCCGGGTCCGGGGGTGGTGGCTTGTTCCCAGAGGGTGCGCCATTTGTGGCGGGTTTCCTCCTGGTCGTGGCCGAGGCGAAAGCTCGCAAAAGCACAAGCCGGTCCGGAAGCGGCCCCCCGGACGCTTCCGGACCGGCGACGGGCGCTCGTCGGCCGCAGTGCCTCGTCACCCACAGTGCGCTCGTCACATGACGATGTCCCCGGTTGTCATGTTCCTTCCGCCATTCACCATGCCGGCTAATCGGAAATGCGCCATGAGATGACCGTCCAGCAATTGTCCGGGCATTGTCCACATGGCCATCTGGACCATTGCTGAGGCAGGGAGGAAGGTCAGACCACCGCGTTCGCCGGTCCCGTCACCATCGTGACGCCTGCGCCGGCGAAATTGGCCAGATCGGCGACCGCCGCCTTGCCCTCCTCGCCCGCCATTCCCGCGTTGTAGGCGTCCTCGTCGTCGAACGTCAGGACGGCGATCAGGTGGTACGGCGGGCGCTCCCCGCGCACGGGGGCGGGCCGCATGACCGTGTACGAGCGCAGCCCCGGCAGGCGGGCGGCGATCGGGGCGTGGACCGAGTCGTAGTGCTCGTCGAACGCCGTGACGTCCTCGGGGTGGTGGTACATGACGATGAGCTGGAAAGCCATGGGTGGTCCTTTCTGGTTGTGGAATGCCCTCCGATCCAACCGGGATCCGCCGCCGCGCGACAGGGGGCACGCGGCGGCGGCACCGGACGATCGCGCGGGTCAGCCGAGCCAGCCGGGCGCCACCAGCACCGCCCACGCCGCGAGCGGCCCGGCCAGCACGATCGCGCCCCCGTACGCCAGCAGCCCGCGGTAGAAGTCGTCCCTCGGCATGCCCCGCACGTTGGCGACCAGCAGCGCGCCGGTCGTGGAGAACGGGCTGACGTCCACGATCGCCGACGACACCGACAGCGCGGCGATCATCGCGATGGGGCCGAGCGTGCCCTGCGACAGCAGCGGCACGGCCAGCGGCACCAGCGCGCCCAGGATGCCGACCGTCGAGGCGAACGCCGACACCACGCCGCCCACGTAGCAGATGAGCAGCGCCACCAGCAGCGGGACGCCGATCGCGGCCACCGTGGCCCCGACGTAGTCGACGGTGCCGATCTCCTGGAGGACGCCGACGTACGTGACGACGCCGCAGATCAGCAGCACCGTCGGCCAGGCCACCCGCTCCACCGCGCCCTTGTCGGACTTGGGCGAGGTGAGGGAGAGCACGACGGCCACGGTGACGGCGGTCAGGCCGACGTCCAGCTTGAAGGCGAGGACGGCCACGCAGAGCGCGACGATGCCGGTCAGCGTGAGCGCCTGGTGCGCGGTCAGCCGCAGCCCGCCCCCGTCGCCGCCCGTGCCTCCGGCGGCCGGCGCCCCCGGGCTCTCGTCATCGGCGGGCGCCTCCGGCACGTACGTCCCGCGCCGGATCAGCTCCCGCCCGCCGAACAGGAAGAACACGAGGAGGGCGGCGGCCGCGTTGAAGGCGAAGCTGGCCAGGAACAGCACGAGATAGTCCATGGGCAGCCCGGCGTCCTTGGCGACCCCGTTCACGATCCCGCCGAGCACGCTGATCGGCGAGAACGCGCCCGCCTGTGTCCCGTGCGCCACCATCAGCCCGATCAGCAGCGCGTGGATGCGGTACTCGGCGGCGAAGCCGAACGCGATCGGCGCGAGGATGGCCGCCACGGCGGGCGCCGGCGCGCCGACCGCCGTCAGCAGCGCCGAGATGACGAAGACGACGGGCGGGATGGCGGCCAGCCGCCCCCGTACGAGGTGCACGGCGGCCCGGACGAGCCAGTCCACGGTCCCGTTGTTGGTGGCGATGGCGAACAGCAGCGTCACTCCGACGAGGATCACGAACAGGCTGCCGGGGAACGCGCCGAGGATGTCGTCGGTGCTCATGCCCGCGGCCAGCGTCCCGACCAGGAAGGCGCCGACGAGGGCCAGCGCCCCGAGGTTCACGGGGAACATCGTGGCCACGACGAACATGAGGATGAGGGCGAGAATGGACAGGAGCTCTGCGGACACTGCTGACTCCGATCTCCCCCGAGCGTCAGGTCGGACCGGCCGCCTCGTGGACGAGCTCGACCGGGTGGCGCGCCGTGCGTCCCGCGCCGTGAGCGATCTGCTGGCGGCACGAGACCCCCGTGGCCGCGAGCAGGGTGTCGGGCGACGATGCGGCGATCGCCGGGAAGAGCCGGAGAGCGCCGATCTTCATGGACAGGTCGTAGTGCTCGGCCTCGAAGCCGAACGATCCGGCCATTCCGCAGCAGCCGGCGTCGATCTCGGTCACCTCCGCTCCTGGGATCCTGGACAGCAGCGCGCGGGTGGCGGCCGTGCCGGTGACGGCCTTCTCGTGGCAGTGGCCGTGCAGCAGGATCTCGCGCCCGCGCAGCGCGTCGCCGAGCACCAGCCGGCCGTCGTCGATGGCCTCGGTGAGCAGTTCGGGGACGAGCCTGGCGCGCGCCGCGACGCCCGCCACCCGGGGGTCCCCGGGGAGCAGGGCGGCGTACTCGTCCTTGAGCGTGAGCAGGCAGGACGGCTCGAGCCCGACGATCGGCGCGTCCGAGCCGGCCAGGCGGCCCACCATGTCGGCGGCCATCGTGCGGGCCCGGTCGAGCAGCCCCTTGGAGATGCTGGAGCGGCCGCAGCAGCCGGAGGCTTCCAGCCGTACCCGGTGACCGGCCCGCTCCAGCAGCTCGACGGCGGCGCGGCCGATGGCGGGCTCGGTGAAGCTGGTGAACGAGTCGGCCAGCAGGATCACGTCCCTGCCGTCAGCGGGCTTGCGGCGGGCGAACCAGCGCGGCAGGGTGTCGCGGCGGAACCGGGGGAGCGGGCGGCGCCGGCTCAGGCCGAGCGGGCCGCGTACGGCGCCGGCCAGCCAGTTCGACAGCGGCGCGGTGGCCGAGCCGAGCCGGTTGAGCGTCCTGATCGCGCCGAACGCGCGGGCGCGCAGCGGCACGCCGTGCTCGCTCTGGTACTGGTGCAGGAACTCGCTCTTCAGCGCCGCCATGTCCACGCCGAGCGGGCACTCCGACTGGCACGCCTTGCACTCCAGGCACAGGTCGAGTATGTCGTGCAGCCGCTCGTCGCCGAGCGCCCGCCGGGGGTCGGGCGACGACAGCGCCTTGACCAGCGCGTTGGCGCGGCCCCTGGTGGAGTGCTCCTCCTCCCTGGTCGCCATGTACGACGGGCACATGACGCCGGTGTCGTCCTTGCGGCACACACCCACGTTCATGCACCGGTCGGCCGCGGCGTGCATGCCGCCCTCGAACGCCAGCGTGGTGGCCAGCGGGCGCGGCTCCGGCAGGTTCGGGTCGCGCAGGTGCTCGGTCATCGGGGGCGCGTCCACGATCTTGCCGGGGTTCAGCCGCCCTTCGGGGTCGAAGATCCGCTTGACCTGCCGCATCGCCTCGTAGACGCGGTCGCCGAACAGGTGCCGGTTGAACTCGGAGCGGGCCAGGCCGTCGCCGTGCTCGCTGGAGTTGACGCCGCCGTAGCGGGCGGCGAGGTCGGCGACCTCCTCGGCGACGGCCCGCATCGTGGCGATCTCGCCGGGGACCCGCAGGTCGACGAACGGGCGGATGTGCAGGCACCCGACCGAGCAGTGGCCGTAGAAGCCGGCCTTCAGCCCGTGCCGGTCGAGGACGTGGGCGAACTCCTCGACGTACGGCAGCAGCCGCTCCGGCGGCACGGCGGTGTCCTCGACGAACGCCAGCGGCCTGCGGCTGCCCACACTGGACGCCATGAGCAGGCCGAGCCCCGCCTTGCGGACCTTCAGCACGGCCTCCTGCCCGGCCTTGGTGACCGCCTTGAGCGTGTGGTAGCCGTGCCCGCCGGCCTGCCACGTCATGGCCAGCTCGTCCACCCGGCCGGCCACCTCGGCCGGGCTGTCGCCGAAGAACTCCACGAACAGCAGCGCCTCGGGGTCGCCCTCCAGGATGCCGGCCAGCGCCGCGTAGTCGACCCGCCGCCTGGACAGGTCGAGGATGGCCTTGTCCAGCAGCTCGACCGAGGCGGCGCCGGACGACAGCGCGTCGGCGGTGGCCGCGACGGCCGCCGCCGTCGAGGCGAAGTGGCCCACCGCGATGGCCTTCGCGCGCGGCAGCGGCACCAGCCCGACCGTGGCCTCGGTGACCACGGCCAGCGTGCCCTCCGAGCCGACGACCAGCTTCGTCAGGTCGAGCCCGCCGCCCGCCGTGGCCGCGTCCAGCCGGTAGCCGCCGGCGTGCCGCCAGAAGCGCGGGAAACCCGACAGATCGACGCCGTCCAGCACCTCGCCGACCGCCGCCCGCAGCCGGGCGTCGGTGGCGAGGTCGGGCGTGGTGGCGTCGGCGAGCACCACCTTCAGCGCCTGGACGTGGTCGATGGTGGAGCCGTACAGGACGGAGTGGCTGCCGGCCGAGTTGTTGCCGATCATGCCGCCGATCGTGGCCCTGTCGCTCGTGGAGGTGTCGGGGCCGAACATCAGGCCGTGCTTGCGCGCGGCCCTGTTGAGCTGGTCCTGCACCACGCCGGGCTGCACCCGGGCGGTGTCGCCGTCGATCTCCAGGATGCGGTTCATGTGCCGGGAGAAGTCCACGATCACCGCGGCGCCGACCGTCTGCCCGGCCAGGCTGGTGCCGGCGCCGCGCGGCAGCACCGGCACGCCCAGCTCGCCGCAGGCCGCCACCAGTGCCTGCGCGTCGTCGGCGTGCCGGGGGAAGGCGACGGCCAGCGGCTCGATGGCGTACATGCTGGCGTCGGAGGAGTAGAGGTGCCGGGTGTACGGGTCGTCCCTGACGTCGCCGGCCAGCAGCGGGGCCAGCGTGCGTGCCAGGCTCACTCGGCGCCCTCCCTGCCCTCCGCGCCTACACTGCCCTCCGCGCCCTCCCTGCCCCTCATGCCCTCCAGGTAGGTCAGCGCCGCCCGCGCCCCGCCCTCCTTGATCGGCACCCCGGCCGCCGCCAGGCCCATCTCGACGCCGCTCAGCGTGCCGGCGAGCATCAGGTCGTTGAAGTGGCCGAGATGCCCGATGCGGAACACGCGGCCCGCCAGCCGGCCGAGCCCGGTGCCGAGCGACATGTCGTACCGGTCGAGGATCAGCTCCCTGACCGCGTCGGCGTCGTGGCCCGCGGGCAGCACCACGGCGGTGAGCGAGCTGGAGTACGCGCGCTCGTCCGCGCACAGCACCTCCAGGCCCCACCCGCGCACGGCCCGCCTGGTCGCCTCCGCGTGCCGGTCGTGGCGGGCGAACACCGCGTCCAGGCCCTCCTCCTCCAGCATGATCAGCGCCTCGCGCAGGCCGTACAGGAGATTGGTGGGCGGCGTGTACGGGAAGAAGCCGCGCCGGTTGGCGGCGATGACCGGCTCCCAGTCCCAGTAGGAGCGCGGCAGCCGCCCCCGGTGCGCCAGCGCCTTCTCACTGACCGCGTTGAACCCGAGGCCGGGCGGCAGCATCAGCCCTTTCTGCGAGCAGCCGACGGTGACGTCGACGCCCCAGTCGTCGTGGCGGTACTCCATCGAGCCGAGCGACGAGATCGTGTCCACCAGCAGCAGCGCGGGATGCCCCGCCCGGTCGATGGCGTCGCGGATCTCCGGCACCGGGCTGCGCACGCCGGTCGAGGTCTCGTTGTGCACCACCATGACCGCGGCCACGTCGGGGGTGAGCCGGTCGGCGAGCGCGGCGGGGTCGGCGGCGTGCCGCCAGTCGCCGGGCACGACGTCCACGACGAGGCCCAGCTTGGTGGCCATCTCGCACCACAGCGAGGAGAAGTGCCCGGTATCGAACGCCACCACCTTGTCACCCGGCGACAGCGTGTTGACCAGCGCCGCCTCCCACGCGCCCGTACCGGACGAGGGGTAGCAGACCACCGGGCCCGACGTCCTGAACACGCCCCGCAGCCGCTCCAGCACCTCGCCCGCGAGCTGGGCGAACGCGGGCCCCCGATGGTCGATCGTGGGCTGCGCGATCGCGCGCAGCACCCGGTCGGGGACGTTGGTCGGCCCTGGGATCTGCAGGAAGTGCCGGCCCACTGATGGATCACCTCCGTGCCGCTAGACGGCACGGTGTGCCGCTTGACGGTTCATTAACATTAAGATCGGCCCGCAGAGGAGTCAATGCATGCAGAACGTGGTCAACGCCCTCCGAGCCCTCGAAGCGGTCGCCGCGCGCCAGCCCATCGGCGTCGGCGAGCTCTCCCGCGCGCTGGGGCTGCCCAAGAGCACCGTGCAGCGGTCGTTGCGGACACTGCACGACGCCGGGTGGATCAGGCGGGCGGGAGGCGAGGTCACGCGCTGGCAGGTGACGAGCAAGGTCTTACAGATCGCGCGGACGACCGAGCTGGGCCTGCGCGACGCGGCCATGCCCGTCATGGAGGAGCTGCGCCAGCGCACCGGCGAGACCATCCACCTGATGGTGCCCGAGGGCGACGCCGTCGTCCTGATCGAACGCCTGGAGACCGACAAGCCGCTGCGCATCGTGCTGCCGCTCGGCATCAGGCTCCCCCTCCACGCCTCCGCCAACGGCAAGGCCGTCCTCGCCCACCTCGACCGGCCACTCGGCGAGCTGCCCGGCTACACCGCCACCACCATCACCGACCCGGCCGCGCTGCGGGCCGAGCTGGAGCAGGTCCGCGCCCGTGGCTACGCCGACAACCGGGGCGAGTGGCGCTCCGACATCGCGGCCGTCGCCGCCGCCGTACTCGGCCCTGCCGGGCCCGTCGCCAGCCTCAGCATCTCCACCCCGGCCAGCCGCATGCCGGACGACCTGCGCGCCGAATACGGCGAGCTGGTCACGCGGGCGGCCGCCGCGCTCTCCGAACACTCAGCCCGTCGGTGACGGGCTGCCGCTGATCGTGTCAGGGCTCGTCGGAGCCGTGGGCGGCGCGGTGGCGGGCGGCGAGGCCGACGGCGGCGCCGTCGGGGTGGTCGGCAGGTTCGCGTACTGGCCGGTCCGCGCCATGACCGGCACCATCACCCGCATCTTCGAACGGTCCTGGAACGTGAACGTCATCGGCACCGACGTGCCGCGCGCGCCCGAGACCGTGCCGATCGGCTGGTTGCCGGTGCCGATCGCATGGTCGGGCGGGATCTCGACGGGCCCGGCCAGCCGCACCTGGCCGCCGCCCTCGATCGTGACGTTCTCCAGCCGGTTCGCCCGGCTCGAGCTGTTGACCAGCACCACGAAGAGCGCCTGCTCGGGCGCCGGCGACGCCGGGTCGGCGCTGCCCAGCAGGAAGGCGTTGCGCAACTGCAGGCTCTGCCCCACGTTGGCGTTGGCCCCGTCGTTCTGCGGCGCCTGGTTCGCCCAGTCCTTCTCCGTCTTCGTGCAGCCCGTGACCACCAGGCCCACGACCACGGCGGCGATGATCGAACGACGCATCGCGCCGCCCCCCTTCCGGCATGTCCCCCTCGTGGTCCTCCCGCTACCCCGCGTGACCGGCCCGGAACCCGCCCGGTTCATGGAAAGCCGGGACCCCCGGCGAATCCGGCTGATGACCATCGATCAGCGTTCATGTACCGTCGCGGGTGACGCCAGACCTCCCCCAGGAGCGGCAGATGGTTGAGCAGCAAGGACTCGACGCATCAGGTCAGCTGAGAAGACGGCAACTGGTCCGTGCGGTGGTCGCCTCCGCCGTCGGCACCTCGATCGAGTGGTACGACTTCTTCCTCTACGGCTTCGCCGCCAGCACGTTGTTCGCGGAGCTCTTCTTCCCCACCAGCGACCCCACCACAGGACTCCTGCTCGCCCTCGGCACCTACTTCGGCGGGTTCGCCGCCCGGCCCATCGGCGCCGCCATCTTCGGCCACTACGGCGACCGCATCGGCCGCAAGGCCGCGCTCATCACCACCCTCGTCACCATGGGCGTGGCCACCGCCCTCGTCGGGCTCGTGCCCACGTACGAGCAGATCGGCATCTGGGGCGGCATCCTGCTCACGCTGCTGCGCCTGCTCCAGGGCATCAGCGTCGGCGGCGAATGGGGCGGATCCGTGCTCCTCGCCACCGAATGGGGCAAGACGCGCGGGGGCAAGCGCGGGTTCCTGGGCAGCTGGCCGCAGTTCGGTGTGCCCGTCGGGCTCGTGCTCGGCTACCTGGCGCTGCAGATCTTCGAGCCGCTGCACCCGTACTGGGGGTGGCGCATCCCGTTCCTGCTCAGCATCGTGATGGCCGCCGTCGGCCTCTACATCAGGCTCGGCATCCTCGAGACGCCCGTCTTCGCCAAGGTCATGAAGGAGAACAAGGTCGAGCGGGTGCCCGTCAAGGAGGTGCTGGTCAAGAACTGGCGGGAGATCGTGCTCAGCGCGCTGCTGCGCACCGGGCAGCAGGCGCCGTTCTACATCTTCACCGTCTTCATCCTCACCTACGCAACGACGGCGCTGGGGTTCGAGGCGAGCGACGTCTACACGTACGTGATCGTCGCCGGCCTCGTCTCCCTGGTCACCGTGCCGTTCTGGGGGTACATCTCGGACCTGGTCGGGCGGCGGCACCTCTACATCGTCGGTGCCGCGCTCATGGTCGTCTGGTCGTTCGTCTACTGGCCGCTGCTCGACACCCGCGTGCCCGCCCTGGTCTTCCTCGCCATCGTGCTGGCCGCGCCCATCCACGACATCCAGTACGGGCCGCAGGCCACGTTCATCGCGGAGAGCTTCACCGGGCGGCTGCGCTACAGCGGCGCGTCCCTCGGCTACCAGCTCGCCTCTTTGACGGCGGGCGGGCCCGCGCCGCTGATCGCGGTGTGGCTGTACGCGACGTACAAGAGCTCGTTCGCCATCGCCGTGTACATGGCGATCTGCGCCGCGATCAGCGTGGTGGCGGCGTGGGCGTTGAAGGACCGCTCACAACAGGACTACGCCATCGAGTACGACGACCCGAAGGCGACGTCCTAGCCTTTCGCGGGGCTTTCCGCGGGCTCTTCGTGGGGCTTTTCGTGGGGCGCCTGGTGAGGAGGTCGCGGATCGCCTTGACCACCTCCGCCGGCGCCTCCTCGGCCATGAAGTGGCCGCTGGAGACCGTACGGTGATCCAGGTCGTCCGCCCACGCCCGCCACCGCCCCGCCGCGTCGAACCCCAGCGCCGAGCCCCAGTCCTGCTGCAGGACCGTGACCGGCATCCGCAACCGGCGGCCCGCCCGCCGGTCGGCCTCGTCGTGCTCCACGTCGATCGTGGCGGTGGCGCGGTAGTCGGCCACGATCGACGGCACGGCCGCTCGCGACGCCTCCAGGTAGGCGTCCCGCACGTCCTGCGGGATCGCGTCCCGGCTGGAGGCCCACAGGTCGAGGAAGTAGCCGAAGAACGCGTCCGCCGTCGCCTCGATCATCGCCTCGGGCAGCCCCTTGGGCTGCGCCATCAGGAACAGGTGGAACCCCACGGCGGCGGAGCGCCCCTGCATGACCTCCCACGAGTCCAGCGTCGGCAGCACGTCGAGGGCCGCCACGTGCGTGATCCGATCCGGGTGATCGAGCCCCGCCCTGACCGCGACCAGCGCGCCCCGGTCGTGGCCCACGAGCGCGAACCGTTCGAACCCGAGTGCCTCCGCCAGCGCGACGACGTCATTGCCCATCGTCCGCTTGGAGTAGGTCTCGCCGTCCACGTCCTCCGGCTTGTCACTGGCGCCGTAGCCGCGCAGGTCGGGGCAGATGACGGTGTGATCGGCCGCCAGGTCGGCGGCGACATGCCGCCACATGAGATGGGTCTGTGGGAACCCGTGCAGCAACACGACGGGATCCCCACTTCCACCGACGGCCACATTGAGCGCCACCCCATCGGCGACGGGGACGCGCCGCTCAGCGAATCCGGGAATCTCGGGAGCCATAAGGGCTCACCTCCTTGAGAGTTAGGTGTCATGACGTTCCGGGTGCCGGGTGCCGGGTTCTGGGCTCTGGGCTCTGGGCTCCCGGCTCCCGGGCTCGGGGTCTCGGCTCCGAGCTCCGGGGCTCGGGCCTCGGGGTCCGGGGTTCGGGAACGGCCCCACCATGCCGTCCGCCGATCAGCAGTCACTCAGCGCTCACTCAGCAGTCCGATCAGCAGTCCGATCAGCAGTCCGATCAGCGGCCGGATCAGCGGCCGACTCGGCGGTCGGATCAGCGCGCCGGATCAACGCGGTTGATCGGCGTGTCGGGTCGGCGGCCGGATCAGCGGTATCCCTCAAGGGACCCCACCCCGTCGCGCCCCGTCGCGCCCCGTCCTACGTGGGGCGGGGCAGGCGGTCATGCCTGGTCAGAGGCCGGTTGAGGGGGAGCGGTCCCAGTCCGGTCCTGAGGGCGCATAGGTTGGGTGGCGCCATGGTGAGTTTCGGTGTGCTCGGCCCGTTGACGGCCGCCGGCGAGCGCGGCCCGATCCCGCTCAAGGGGCCGCGTCACCGGGCGGTCCTGGCCCGGCTGCTGGTCGCCAGGGGACGGGTCGTGCCGGTGTCATGGCTGGTCGGCGACCTGTGGGAGGAGCCGGGGCAGGGCGCGGTGGGGGCCGTGCAGACGTTCGTCGGGGCACTCAGGAAGGCACTCGAACCGGACCGCCCGCCCCGCACGCCGTCCCGCCTCCTGGTCACCTCACCCCCGGGTTACGCCCTGCGCGCCGAGCCGGACGCGGTGGACGCCTGGCGCTTCGAGTCCGCGCTCACCGACGCCACAAGCCGCCCGGCCGCCGAGGCGTACCGGCTGCTCGACGCGGCTCTGAAGTTGTGGCGCGGGCCCGCGTACGCGGAGTTCGCCGATCAGGACTGGGCGCGTGGCGAGGCCGCCCGCCTGGACGAGCTCCGCCTGCTCGCCGTGGAACGCCGCGCCAAGGCCGGCCTGGCCGCTGGGCTGGCCGCCGAGTGCGTCGCCGACCTGGAGGCTCATGTCGCCGCCCACCCCCTCCGCGAGGACGGCTGGCACCTGCTGGCCCGCAGCCTGTACGCGACAGGACGCCAGGGCGACGCTTTGGGAACGCTGCGCCGCGCGAGAAACACTCTGCTGACGGAACTGGGCGTGGACCCGGGGGAGCCCCTCCGCACCCTCGAATCCGACATCCTCTCCCAAGCCCCCCACCTCACCCCGCCCCCGGCGAAGAGACCCACCGGCCCTTCTGAACGAGCGGAGAAGACGTCCCGAAAGACACCGGCGATGGAGACGGCGGCGATGGAGGCCGAAGTGACGGCTCTGCCAGTGGCGCGCCTCGCGGCGGGGAAGACTGCGGCACCGGAAGCTCAAGCGACGGGCCTGGCCGCGGCGCACCTCGCGGCGGCGGAGCACCCCTTCGTGGGCCGGCACGCGGAACTGGCCGAGCTGGAACGTGCGGCGGCATCCGTCACCACGTCCGGCCGCCCGCGACTCGTCCTGATCTCGGGTGCGGCAGGCGCGGGGAAAACCGCCCTGGTGGACGCCTTGGCCCGCCGCCTGCGAGCAACCGGCTGGCAGACAGCCCGGCCCACCAGCGAAACCCTCCAGACGGTGGTGGTCGCTGCGCGTGAGGCGCCGGTGTTGCTGGTGTTCGACGATCTGCACGAGGTTGACGAGGAGACGCTGGCCGTGTTCGCCAGGCTGGCGACCGGGCTCGGGCCCGCGCGCGTGCTGATCGTCGGCACGTACCGCTCCACCGACCTCACCGTCCCCCTCACCGAGGCCCTGGGCAGGGCGGCGCGGGCCGAGCCGGTGCGGGTGTACCTGGGCGGGCTGACTCAGTCCGAGGTGCGCGAGCTGGTGAGCGCCCTAGCCACCCGAGAGCCGGCCGACGCCCACATTAAGACGATTCAAAGGCGCAGCGCCGGAAACCCGTTCTTCGTCCGCGAGCTGACCCGCCTGTGGGAGAGCGACGGCGACGCCGCCCTGCACACCGTCCCCGCCGGGGTGCGGGACGTCATCCGGCACCGGCTGGCCGGGCTGCCCGGCGCGGCGCGTACGCACCTGCGCCAGGCCGCCGTCATCGGCCAGGAGGTCGATCTCGACGTGCTGACGGAGCTGGCCGGGGACGAGGACGCCGTCCTGGACTCGGTCGAGTTTGCCCTGCTCGCGGGCTTTCTCGTCGAGCGGGACGCCGACCGGCTCGGGTTCGCGCACGCGCTCGTCCAGGAGACCCTGTACGACGACGTCGCCCGTGCCCGCCGCGCCCGCTGGCACGCCGCCGTGGCCGGCATCGTGGAGCGGACACGTCCCGGCGACGTGGACACCATCGCCCACCATTGCGTGCGCTCCGAGGGCCGGGCCGGCGACCTCCGTACCGCCCGCTACGCCCGCGCGGCGGCCGAACGCGCCGAACGCCGCTCCGCCCCCCACGAGGCCGCCCGCCTCTGGCACGCCGCCCTCACCGCCCTCGACCGCGCCATCACGAAAACACCCACCCCTTCCCGCACCACCCCAGCCGTCCCTGGCAGGGATGCCGCCGGTGGGATGCCTTCGGCTCCAGCCGGCCCCGACCGGGATGCCGCCGGTCGCATGTCCTCGGACCGTGCGGCCCGCGACGAGGCCGGCGGCTCGGGGCTCGCTCGTCCGTCCGGGTGGGAGGAGACGGCATCCTCTGATGGCCCGGCCTCGGGCGGCGGGACGGTGGTCGCGCCCCACCCGGACGGGGCGGAGGGGACGCTGCTTGAGGAGCGGCTGGTGGCCGTCATGGGGCTCGGGCGGGCGTTGGCGGTGACCGGGCGGTTGCAGGAGTCGCGCCGGTTGCGGGCCGAGGCGGTGGATGCGGCGGAAGCGCTCGGCGACCCGCTGCTGACGGCCACCGTCATCGGCTCGTTCGACGTGCCGGCCAACTGGACCACCAACGACGACCCGGCCCTGTCAGAACGCCTGGTCGCCGCCGCCGAACGCACCCTCGCCGTCCTCCCCGACGACACCACGCCCACGTCCCTGGGGCGGTATGCGGCCGAGCGCGCCCGCCTGCTCATCACCGTCGCCATGGAACGCCGCGCCGACCCCGGCCGCCGCGCCGACCAGGCGGCCCGGGAGGCGGAGAGCATCGCGCGGCGGCTGGGCGACCGCACACTGCTGGCCTACGCCCTCAACGGCCGCGCCCTCCAAACCTTCCACCGAGCCGGCCTGGCGCCGGAACGAGCCGCGATCGGCGAGGAACTCCTGGCCCTCGCCGCCCCAGCCCCAACCCCAGCCCCAGCGAACGCCACGGCCCCGGATACGCGCGGGGGCGCGGGTGTGGGCCCGCGCAGGAGTGTGTGCGGGGGCGTGGGACCCACGGGTGCGGGTGCCGGTGAGGAGGCGGAGCGCGCGAATGCCACGGGTGCGGGCGCGCGCGGGGGCTTGGGCGCGGGGGCGGCGGAGTGCGTGGGCGCCACGGGTGCGGGTGCGGGGACGGCAGAGTGCGCGAATGCCACGGGTGCGGGCGCACGCGGGGGCGTGGGCGCGGGGGCGGGGGAACGTGCGGGGGCCGGGGTGGGGGAGGGCATGGTGACGTTTGCGGTGCTGGGGCATCTCATTTTGCTCCAGGCCAGGGCTGGGATGGGGGATCTCGCCACGGCCGACCGGCATGCTGCCGCTGCTGACCGGCTGGCGGAACAGTACGACCTGCCGCTTGTCGGCGTTTTCACCACCTGGTACGCCGCGCTCCGCCTGGCCATCACCTCCGGCGATCGGGACGCGGCCCGAGCTGCTTACCGGGCGGCCGCCGGCCGTCTCGATGGCGTGAGCATGCCCGGCGTCGAGCAGGGGCTGCTGCCTCTGGCTCTGGTGACGCTGGACGTCATCGATGCCGGGTCAGTCAAGCCCGGTCAAGCCCCGCCCGTCCCCACTCGACCGGGTCCCGCGCAGGGCGGTCTGGAATGGGGGCCGTACGAGGCGTGGGTGCGGCCGTTGGTGCTGCTGGCGGAGGGCCGTTCCGAGCAGGCTCGCGAGGCCGTGCGGATGGTGCCCGAGTCGCCGCGCGACCTGCTGTACGAGCTGAGGACCTGCCTGCACGCCACGGCGGCGCTGGCGGCCGGCGTGACCGATCACCTCCAAGACCTGTACGACCGCCTGCTCCCAGCCCGGGACGAGCTGGCCGGAGCAGGCAGCGGGCTGGTCACCCTTGGGCCGGTGGCGCTCTACCTCGGCCGCCTGGCCGCCGCGCTGGACCGGCCGGATCTGGCCGAGGAGCACTTCCGCCAGGCCACCGCCCTCGCGGCCCGCGCAGAATCCCCGCACTGGGCCGCCACTGCGCAGAGCGCCGTCACCGCGTCAGAAAGGGGGCAGGCCGGGCGGTGATGGGCGCTGACAGGTAAGAGGGGTGGTTGTAACCTTCTTGTCAAAACGGGCGGTCAGGAGCGCGGCCGTGGTGGGGCGGGATCGTGGCGAGGCGCCCTTCGCGCCCTTTGTCTTTCCGAAAGTTTCGGGCAACTTGTCGCCGGATGAAGCCGTCGCGAGGCCCGGAGCTCGCCGGGCGCGATAACCGGCTGGACCGGCAACACAGCAGTTGGCGGCACTCTTGACACGATTCAACCGGCCCCCTTATGTTGCCGCAATATTAACCGGAACTGCTTGAAACTTTCGGCGTCACTTTCGCGTAACACCCCGCTAGCGCTCGCGGGACGGCGCCGGCATAAGGGCATGGGCGAAGGGACGGCATGAGGGGCCACGAACCAGATGACACGCGCTCGGCGGAGTCCGGCGAGCGCGAGCAGTGGCGGGACACGCGGTTGACCCCCGCCCAGCGGGCCGAGGCCCTCATCCCTCTGATGACTCTGGAAGAGAAGGTCGCCCAGCTCGTCGGGGTGTGGGTCGGCGCCGACGCCTCGGGGGGCGGCGTCGCCCCGCACCAGACGGACATGGGCGGCGGCCCCGAGTGGCCCGAGGCCATCAGCCAGGGCCTGGGTCAGCTGACCAGGCCGTTCGGCACCGCGCCGGTGGACCCGGTGGCGGGCGCTCGCTCGCTCGCGGCCTCGCAGGAGGAGATCGTGCGGGCCAGCAGGTTCGGCATCCCGGCGCAGGTCCACGAGGAGTGCCTGACGGGCTTCGCGGCGTGGCGGGCGACGGTTTACCCGGCGCCGCTGAGCTGGGGCGCCTCGTTCGACCCCGAGCTGGTCGAGCAGGTGGCGGCCAGGATCGGCCGCTCGATGCGCGCGGCGGGCATCCACCAGGGCCTCGCGCCGGTGGTGGACGTGACCAGGGACTACCGCTGGGGACGCACCGAGGAGACGATCGGCGAGGACCCGTACCTGGTGGGGACGGTCGGCGCCGCCTACGTCCGCGGCCTGGAGGGCGCCGGTCTGGTGGCCACGCTCAAGCACTTCGCCGGCTACTCCGCCTCCAGGGGCGGCAGGAACCTCGCGCCGGTCCCGATGGGCGCCAGGGAGCTGGCGGACGTGGTGCTGCCGCCGTTCGAGATGGCGCTGCGGCTCGGCGGGGCGCGTTCGGTGATGAACTCGTACGCCGAGATCGACGGCGTCCCGGTGGCGGCCGACGAGAGCCTGCTCACCGGCCTGCTGCGGGACGAGTGGGGCTTCGACGGCACGGTGGTCGCCGACTACTTCGCCGTCCGGTTCCTGGAGCGGCTGCACGGCGTGGCCGCCGACGGCGGGCAGGCGGCGGGGCTCGCGCTGCGGGCGGGCATCGACGTGGAGTTGCCGACGGTGGACACGTTCGGCGCCCCGCTGGTGGACGCGGTCAAGGCGGGCGCCGTGGACGAGGCACTGATCGACCGGGCGCTGCGCCGCGTGCTGACGCAGAAGGCGGAGCTCGGCCTGCTCGACCCGGACTGGCAGCCGCTGCCCGGCCCGGCCGACGAGGTGCGGCTGGACGACGAGGAGAGCCAGGAGCTGGCGCTACGACTGGCGCGCGAGGCGATCGTGCTGCTGCGCAACGATGACGCCGTCCTGCCCCTGCGAACGGGACAAACCGGACGGGCGGCGGCGCACGCGGGCCAGGCCGCACAGGCGGCGGTGCAGGCGGGCGAGGCCGGACAGGCGGCAGGGCAGCGGGTGGCGCTGGTCGGACCGGTGGCCGACGATCCGATGGCGATGCTCGGCTGCTACGCCTTCCCCGCGCACGTCGGCCCGCACCCCGAGCACGGGCTGGGCCTGGAGATCCCGTCCCTGCGCGAGGCGCTCGCCGGACTGGTGCCCGATCTCGCCTACGCCCCCGGCTGCGACATCAGCGGCGCCGACACCTCCGGCATCGCCGAGGCGGTGGCGCTGGCCGAGGACAGCGACGTGTGCGTGGTGGCCGTCGGCGACCGCGCAGGGCTGTTCGGGCGGGGCACGTCGGGC
The DNA here is from genome assembly GCF_042428605.1 of Nonomuraea salmonea. Taxonomy (NCBI): domain Bacteria; kingdom Bacillati; phylum Actinomycetota; class Actinomycetes; order Streptosporangiales; family Streptosporangiaceae; genus Nonomuraea; species Nonomuraea salmonea. The sequence goes on along the minus strand of NZ_JBHMCF010000051.1, from coordinate 115,115 downwards.
GAGGGCTGCGATGCCACCGACCTGCGGCTGCCCGGCGTGCAGGCGGAGCTGGTCCAAGCGGTGCTGGCGACCGGTACGCCGGTCGTGCTGGTGCTGCTCGCGGGCCGCCCGTACGCGCTGGGCGAGGAGACGGACGCGGCCAAGGCCGTGCTGTTCGGCTTCTTCCCCGGCCAGCGCGGCGGCCAGGCGCTGGCCGAGGTGCTGACCGGCGCGGTGAACCCGACCGGCCGCCTGCCGGTCAGCGTCCCGCGCGACGCGGGCGGGCTGCCCGCCACCTATCTCGCGCCGCCGCTCGGCCGCCGCACCCAGGTGTCGTCGGTGGACCCGACGCCCGCCTACCCGTTCGGCCACGGCGTGGGCTACACCACGTACGAGTGGAGCGAGGCTCAGGTCGGCGACGGCGTCACGGACTGGCCGGTGGACGGCGAGGTGCGGGTCGAGGTCACCGTGCGCAACAGCGGCGACCGGGCCGGCGCCGAGGTCGTCCAACTCTACCTGCACGACCCCGTGGCGCAGACCACCAGGCCCGTGGTCCGCCTGATCGGTTACGCGCGCGTCCCGCTGGAGGCGGGGGAGAGCGCGCGGGTGAGCTTCACCGTGCCGGCCGACGCGACGTCCTTCACCGGGACGCACGGCCGGCGCATCGTCGAGCCGGGCGACGTCGAGCTGCGGCTCGGCCGCTCGTGCGCCGAGACCGTGGCGACCCTGCCGCTGCGCCTCACCGGCGACGTACGCGACATCGGCCACGGCCGCCGGCTCCAGGCGCCGGCGCAGATCGATCGCAACCCCCCGGAGGGCCGAGGATGAGCACACCCGACACGCTGAGTCCGGCCAGGCCGCAGCCGGCCAAGGAGAAACCCGCGCCGGGCCGCCGCCGCCGCGAGAAGAGCGGCTCGTGGCGGCGGGCGCTGCGCCGCGACTGGCAGCTCTACACGCTGGCGATCCTGCCCCTGCTGTTCTTCCTGATCTTCCGGTACGCGCCGATGATCGGCAACGTCATCGCGTTCAGGAAGTTCGAGCCGGGCGGCAGCATCTTCGGCGAGGAGTGGGTGGGCCTGCGCTACGTGAAGCTGTTCCTGAACGACCCCACGTTCTGGAACGTCTTCACCAACACCCTCGTCCTCGGCGCGCTGACGCTGATCTTCTGCTTCCCGCTGCCGATCGTGCTGGCGCTGCTGCTCAACGAGGTCAGGCGGCGCACGCTGAAGCGGTTCCTGCAGTCGGTGACCTACCTGCCGCACTTCCTGTCGATGGTGATCGTGGCCGGTCTGGTCATGCAGATCACCGCGCTGGACGGGCCGATCAACGCCTTCCTCGACTTCGTCGGCAGCGAGAAGGTCTCCTTCATGCAGGACCCCGACTGGTTCAGGACGATCTACGTCGGCTCGGAGGTCTGGCAGACGGTCGGGTGGGGCACGATCCTCTACCTCGCCGCGCTGACCACCATCGACGACCAGCTCTACGAGGCGGCCAGGATCGACGGCGCCGGCCGCATGCGGCAGATCTGGCACGTGACGCTGCCCGGCATCCGGCCGACGGCGGTCACGCTGCTGATCCTCAACATCGGCACGTTCATGGCGGTGGGCTTCGAGAAGGTCTTCCTGCTCTACAACCCGCTGACCTATCCGACGGCCGACGTCATCTCGACGTACCTGTACCGGATGGGCCTCGAGGCCAGCAACTTCAGCTACGCGGCGGCGATCGGCCTGTTCGAGGCGCTGGTCGGCCTGGTGCTGATCCTCTCGGCCAATGTGATCTCCCGTCGCACAGTTGGGACGAGCCTGTGGTGACTACGCACGACCTGACCCGGGGCTACCGCGTCTTCCAGTGGTTCAACGCTCTCATCCTGACCGTCGTCGTGATCGTGACGCTCTATCCGTTCGTCAACATCCTGGCGCGCTCGTTCAGCAGCCAGAGCGCGATCAGCGCGGGCGAGGTGAACCTGCTGCCCAAGGGGTTCAACCTGACCACGTACAAGATCGTCGCCTCTGACCCGATGTTCTGGACGAACTACCGCAACACGATCGTCTACACGGTCGTCGCGACGTTCATCGCGATCGTGATGACCACCTGTTACGCGTACGTGCTGTCCAAGAAACACCTCAAGGGCCGGACGTTCCTCATCGGCGTCGCGGTCTTCACCATGTTCTTCACCGGCGGCCTGATCCCCAACTACGTGCTGATCACCAGCCTCGGCATGAAGAACTCGATCTGGGCCATCGTGCTGCCCAACGCGATCAGCGTGTTCAACCTCCTGGTCATGAAGGCGTTCTTCGAGAACCTGCCCCAGGACCTGGAGGAGGCCGCCGCGATCGACGGCCTGAACACGTACGGCATCCTGTGGAAGATCGTGCTGCCGCTGTCGAAGGCGGTGATCGCCACGATGATCCTGTTCTACGCGGTCTCGTTCTGGAACTCCTGGTTCCCCGCGTTCCTCTACATGAACGAGTCCGAGCTGTTCCCGGTCACCGTCTACCTGCGCAACCTCATCGCGGGCGCGACCGGCGCCGACTCCTATGGAGCGGTGGCGAGCGACGTGACCCAGGCGGCGGCCAACATCCAGGCGGTGACGATCGTGCTCACCGTCCTGCCCATCCTCCTGATCTACCCGTTCGTCCAGCGGTACTTCGTCTCCGGCGTCATGCTCGGCGCGGTCAAGGGCTGACGTCCCCGCCCCCCTCTACCCAGCAGAATCACGGGAAGGAATCCCCCCAATGCGCGACATCTCGCGGCGTCAGGCGATCATCGGTCTCGGTGCCTTCGCCTCCCTCGCCCTGACGGCCTGCGGCAGCGACGGCGAGACCCCGGCGAAGGGCGCGGAAACGGCGGCCAACAAGGCCGGCTCGATGGCGGGCTTCGCCGTCGGCCAGCAGTTCAAGGCCACCGAACCGGTGTCGTTCAGCATGCTCTACAACAACCATCCGTTCTACCCGCTCAAGAACGACTGGCTGTTCTGGCAGGAGCTCACCAAACGCACGAACGTCACCATCCAGCCGACGACCGTGCCGCTCAGCGACTACGAGAAGAAGCGCAGCCTGATCATCGGCGCCGGCGACGCCCCGCTGATCATCCCGAAGACGTACCACCCGTCGGAGGAGGCGTTCGTCTCCTCCGGCGCGATCCTGCCGGTCAGCGAGTACTTCGACCTCATGCCGAACTTCCAGGAGAAGGTCGCCAAGTGGCAGCTCCAGCCGGAGCTCAACTCGATCATGCAGTCGGACGGCCGCATCTACCTGCTGCCCGGCCTGCACGAGGCGGCCTGGGCCGACTACTCCTTCGCGGTGCGCACCGACATCCTGGAGAAGCTCAAGCTCGAGGTCCCGAAGACGCTCGACGACTTCTACGCCATGCTCAAGGCGATGAAGGCGGAGTACCCCGACCTCTATCCGATGACGGACCGCTGGGGCGTGCCGACGCCGGGCGGCAACCTGATCAAGCTGATCGCCCAGGCGTACGGCAGCAAGGGCGGCTGGGAGTACCAGCACGCCACGTTCGACCAGGCGCAGGGCAAGTTCGTCTACACCGGCACCATGCCGGGCTACAAGCAGACGATCGAGTACCTGAACAAGCTGGTCAAGGAGAAGCTGCTCGACCCTGAGAGCTTCACCCAGCAGGACGACGCGGCCAAGCAGAAGTTCGTCTCCGGCAAGTCGTTCGTGATGAGCACCAACGCGCAGACGCTGATCAACGACCTTCGCGGCCCGCTGAACGAGAACGACCCCGACGCCAAGATCGTCAAGATCCCGGTCCCGATCGGCCCCATCGGCGAGTACAAGATCGCCACCCGGCTGGAGAACGGCATCATGATCTCCAAGAAGGCCGTGGAGAACAAGAACTTCGTCGCCATGATGCAGTTCATCGACTGGCTCTGGTACTCCGACGCCGGCCAGGAGTTCGCCAAGTGGGGCGTCGAGGGCGTCACCTTCACCAAGGAGTCCGGCAAGTACAAGCTCACCAAGGACGTCGACTACGTCGGGCTCAACGCCGGCGCGCCCAAGCACCTGCAGAAGGACTTCGGCTTCGGCAACGGCGTGTTCGCCTACGGCGGCTCCACCGAGCTGCTGCAGTCCACGTTCTCGGAGGAGGAGATCGAGTTCCAGAACGTGATGAATGCCAGGAAGCCCTGGCCGGTCGAGCCGCCCGCGCCGCTCACCGAGGAGGAGCGCGAGCAGGCCTCCCTGTGGGAGACGCCGCTGAAGGACCACGTCACCCAGAACACGCTCAAGTTCATCCTCGGCCAGCGCGACCTCAGCGAGTGGGACGCCTACGTCAAGGAGGTCGAGGGCAAGGGCGCCACCCAGTACGTCACGCTGGTCAACGGCGCGTACGAGCGGTTCAAGAAGGAGCACGGCAGCTGACGCGGCCGACCTCCCCGCCGGCCGGGCCCTCCGCACCGCACCAGGACGGCCCGGCCACCCCGCTCCCGCGCCCGCTCCCGGCCACCCCCGCTCCCGTGCCCGCTCCCGGACGCTCGGCCACCCCCGCGCCCGCTCCCGGACGGCCCGGTCGCCCGGGCGCGAGCGCCGGGGCGGTCCCGGCCGCCCGCGCGCCCGAATCCGGAGGGATCGGTATCCTCCGGGAAAGTCTCGCCTCGGAGGACCACACGCGATGAGCGACCTGACGACCTCGCGGAAGTTCGGCACCGGCCCACTGTCGCGCGGCTCCGCGCTGATCTACACGCTGCTGATCGTCGAGCTGCTCGTCCTGCTCACCGCCGTCCCAGGACTGGTGGCGCTGGTGCTGCTCGACCGCGACGCCAGCAACGTCCCGCTGATGGCGGCCTGCCTGCTGCCCGTGGGCCCCGCGCTGTCCGCCGCCCTCTACGCCCTGCGCCACCGCAGCGGCGACCTCGCCGAGCTGAGCCCGGCCACCGCGTTCTGGCGCGGCTACAGGCTCAACTTCGGCGCCGCGCTCAAGATCTGGGTGCCCTGGCTGCTCGTGCTGGCCCTGGCCGGCACCAACCTGGCCAACTTCGCCGCCGCCGGGGTGCCCGGCTGGTGGGGCGCCCTGCTGATCGTGCTCGCCGCCGGCGGCACGCTGTGGGTGGCCAACGCGCTGGTCATCACCTCGCTGTTCGCCTTCAGGGCGGTGGACGTCGCCAAGCTCGCGGCGTACGCGCTCGGCCGCTTCCCCGCCGCCACCCTTGCCAACGCCTGCCTGCTCATCGTGGCGGGCGGCGTCGTGCTGGTCGCGTCGGAGGCGGTGCTGGCGCTGCTGGCCTCGGTGCTCACCGCGACGCTCCTGTGGAACAGCCGCGCCATGATCACCGAGGTGCGACAGCGCTTCACCCGCCCCTAGGAGCCCGCCCCTAGGAGCCCGCCCTAGTGGATCGTCCTGCCGTGCGCGTCGGGCACGCCCGACTTGCGGAAGAAGTAGGTGTTGATCTGGTCGCGCCACTCCTCCGCCGAGCGCACCTGCTCGTCCAGCCGCTCGCGTACGCGGGCGTACAGCGCGGGATCCACCACGTCGTCGCCCTCCAGCTTCGCCCACAGCGCCCTGATCTCGGCGGCCTCCTCGGCGCCGGCGAAGTGGGTGTCGTAGATGTGCTGGATGACCGTGGTGCCGCTCTGCAGCACGTGCTCGTACGGCACGTGGTGGAAGAACAGCAGCAGCTCGTCGGGGCACTCAGCGCGTGACTCGTACACCTGCGACCACGGCGCGGGATACTGGCCGGTGTAGCCGGTGCCGGTGGACCTGGTGCGGTCGACGCCGACGCCGTCGCGGTCGGCGAAGTGGTAGGTGCCCCACGGCGTGTACTCGTAGCCGTCCACGTCAGGGCCGTAATGGTGGCCTGGCCTGACCATGAAGCCGACGCCCAGCGGCGCGGTGTAGCGCTCGTACGTGCGCCACGAGCCGTCCATCATGCCGTGCAGCGTCTCCCGCAGCCCTTCGCCGCCCTTGGGGAACGTGAGCCCGATCCACTCGTCCAGGATCGCCGCCGGGTCGAGGCCGGGGTTCCAGGCCAGGCGGCCGAAGGCGTACAGGTTGGCCTGGGCCAGCGGATGCCCGGTCCAGTAGGGGTCGTCGCCCACGTTCGACACCGCGACGAGACCGCCGCTCGTCGTCACGTCAGCCACCGCCCGCTCGCCGGGGCCCCAGAAGCGGAACCCGAGCACCTCGCTCCACATCGGCGCGAGATAGCAGACGTGCCGCTGCTGGCCGGTGTACTCCTGCGTCACCTGCAGCTCCACCGCGAGCTTCGTGGCCGGCATGGCGGCGATCACCGGGGAGATCGGCTCGCGCGTCTGGAAGTCGATCGGGCCGTACTTGACCTGGAGGATCGCGTTGTCCCTGAACCGGCCGTCGAGCGGCGAGAAGTGGTCGTGGGCGGCGCGGGCGCGGTCGGTCTTCCGGTCGCGCCAGTCCTGGCGGTGGTTGTAGACGAAGGCCCGCCAGTGCACCACGCCGCCGTGCGGGGCGAGGGCGTCGGCCAGCATGTTCGCGCCGTCGGCGTGGTCGCGCCCGTACGCGAACGGTCCGGGCTGGCCCTCCGAGTCGGCCTTGACCACGTAACCGCCGAAGTCGGGGATCGTCTCGTAGACCCGCTCCGTCGTCCGCGCCCACCACGCGCGCACGTCCTCCTCCACCGGGTTCGCCGTCTCCAGGCCGCCGAGCACGATGGGGGAGGCGAAGGTGACCGACAGGTGCACGCGGATGCCGTACGCGCGGAACTCGGCCGCCAGCGCGGCCACCTCGCCGAGCCGGTCGGTCAGCAGGCGGGCCTCGGTGGCGTGCACGTTGACGTTGTTGACCGCGACCGCGTTGACGCCGGTGGCCGCCAGCAGCCGGGCGTAGGCGCGTACCCGGGTCAGGTCCTCGTGCAGGACGCCGTCATGCCAGAAGATCGAGCCGCCCGAGTAGCCGCGTTCCACCTGGCCCATCACGGGGTGCACGCCGATGTTGTCCCAGTGGTCGAGCATGCGCCTGGCCAGGGCGGGCCGGTGCGTTTCGGCCGGGCGGTCGCCCTCGAACGCCGCCTCGCCGAGCCTGACCACCGCGAAGAACCCGTACAGCAGGCCCGCCGGCTGATCTGCCAGCACCACGGTCACGCCGCCGGAGCGGGCCAGCAGGAAGCCCTCAGCACCCGGTTCGGGGCCCTTGACCGCCTGCGCGGCCGCGGGCAGCGAGCCGTCGGAGGTCAGCGCGAGCACGAGGTCGTACGGCTCGCCCGGCGCGGCCACGGCGCCGCCGTGCCGCGCGCAGGCGTCCGCCACCTCGGCCCGGACGGTCTCCGCGACCTCCGAGGCGTCGGCGAGCACGAGCACGCGGCGCGCGCCGAGCGCACGGAACGCCTCGGGGGGCAGCCAGGCCGGATGGACGTCATCGACATGGGGAACGGTCACGGGGGGCTCCTTAGGTCAAACTCCAAGGAGCGAATCTATCGCCGCCCCGCGAACCGCCCTCAGGCAGCGTCGTTGAAGGGCGTCAGCCGGAGCCTGATCGCGGTGGGCGCGGTGTCCTCGATGTAGGTGGAGCCGTCGGCCACGTCGTCGTAGGGGTAGCCGTACGCCTTGCCGCTGCGGGTGTTGGCGTGCAGGACGCGGGCGTAGTGGTTGGTGAGCGAGGTGCGGTAGTACTGCGACCGGTCGGTGACCGGCTGGTCGGGGTGGCTGAGCAGGGTCGTGCGGTTGAACGCGGCCCCGAGGATCGCCGCGATCGGCCCCGAGATCCCCTCGGAGTGCAGGGCGCCGTTGCAGTAGAACACGTCGCGGGTGCTCGGCCTGGCGAACGAGCGGATGCCCCTGTCGAAGACGAACTGCCCGCCCTGCACCCGCCCGGTGTAGGTGACGCCGTTGGCCACCACGCGCAGGTTCCTGCCGGTGTAGGAGTTCCACACGTCGTTGATGTACGGGTCCAGGTAACTGCCGGAGAACAGGCCCGAGTCGATGCCGTGGCCCGGCGCGATCACCCGCAGGTCGCCCACGACGAGGTTGCGGAACGCCGGCTGCGCCGCCACGCCCGCGAAGATCTGGTCGCGGCCGTTCGGCACCAGCGTGCCGGAGACCTGGCTGGTGCGGCCGTCCAGCTTGAGCTCCATCGGGATGGAGAACATGTCGACCATGGTCGTGTTGCAGAACATGCCGCCGCTGTTGAAGGTGAACTCCATGAAGTCGTGGAGCACGTTGTAGCTGGGGTCAGAGCTGACCCAGCCGGCCGGGTGCTGGAGCGCGGGGCGGCCGTTGCCGTCGATGACGACCCTGAACCTGATCTTCTGGCCGATGGAGACGTACACGCGGCCGGACATCCAGGGCAGCGTGATGCGGGTGTCGCCGCCGGCGGCCAGCGGGATCGACAGGTCGGCGAAGCCGTCGGGGCCGTTGTGCGACAGCGAGACCGGCACCTTGGTGCCGTCGGCGCGGGCGAAGACCTGATTGCCGGTGGCCTGGTCGGTGCCGACGACGTACAGCCAGATCTGGCTGTTGGCGTAGCGGAAGGTGTGGTTGACGACGGTCATGGGCAGCGACGTGGCCGCCTGGGCGGGCTTGGCGAGGGCCAGTACGGGAGTGGCCGCCGCGCCGGCCAGCAGCGCCCTTCTGGTGATCATCGTTCGACTCCTCGGGGGGTGCGCTTCGAGAGAGCGAAGGGTCGAGAGAGCGCTCTCTCGTCAGTTTCGGTTAAGTTTCTTTCCTGTAATGGCGCACTGTCAAGACCGGTATGAAGGGTCGTCACCGATTCGCGGGGCCGCGCCCTGCTCCGCCCTCCGCCGGGCCTCCCGCCGGCCCGCGCTAGCGGCCGGCGGCGGGTGCTGCCTGGTGGCCCTGGACCAGGCCGGATGGGGCCTGGGTGCGCCACGGGCGCGGCGTCATGGCCGGGCGGCGGCCGGCGACCAGCGGCGGCGTCTCGGGGGCCAGCACCGAGACCTCGCGGGGCGACGTACGCGCCGCACGCGGCGGCACCGCCTCGCCCTCGCGCGACCGCGGCCGGGCCGAGCCGCCGTCCCGCGTGGACGGCTTCGGGCCGGCGGTGGCGGGGGAGGACGGCGCTGATGTGATCGCGCCGATACGCGGGCCGCTTGTCGGGCTGCCGGTCGGGCTGCCGGTCGGGGCGCTCGTCGGGGCACCGTTCTGGCCGTCGCTGGGGGCGCCGCTGGGGGCGCCGCTGAGGGCGCTGGTCGGGGTGGCGATCGGGCGGGGGCTGAGGGCGGACAGCGGGCGCCGGCCGCGCGCGTCCTCCTCGTACGGGAACGTCAGCGGATCGAGCGTCGGCGAGCTGCCCGGGACGCCGATCAGCACCCCGGCCACCGCCAGTTGCAGCACGCCCGCCAGCAACGCCGAGACGCCCAGCACCCGCCGCCGCCGCGCACCGGCCGGACCGGGCCGCTCGCTCAGCACGGCGTACGCGTTCGTGCCATGAGTGTCCTCCGGGGGGTGGGGGGACGGACGGGTTTCTCGATCTAGGCACGAAAGATGATCGCGGTCAAGCGGGGACGAACGACGCAGGGGCCGTTCGGGGGTGCTGCGCTATGATCGCACCGACGACGGGCTCACGACCTGGAACGATCCGCACCGGCCCGGACACGTCGTTCAGGTCGCGGTTCAGGTCGCGCCGCTCACGGGACACGAGGAACGATGTCGAGCATCAAAGAGGTCGCCCGGCTCGCCGGGGTGTCCGTAGGCACCGTGAGCAACGTGCTCAACCGGCCCGACCTGGTCGCCCCCGACACCAGGCGCCGGGTGCAGGCGGCCATCGAGCGGCTCGGCTACGTCCGCAACGGCTCGGCCCGCCAGCTCCGCGCCGGCCGCAGCCGCACCATCGGGGTGGTCGCGCTCGACCTCGGCAACCCGTTCTTCATCGACGTCCTGCGCGGCGTCGAGACGGCGGCCCAGCAGTCCGACCTCACGGTCATGGTGTTCAACAGCAACAAGGACGCCTCCAGGGAGGCGGGGCTGCTCGACACGTTCGAGGAGCAGCGGCCGCTCGGCGTGCTGATCACGCCGGTCAACGACAGCGGCGAGGAGGAGCGGCTCGGCAGGCTCGTCGCGCGCGGCATCCCCGTGGTGCGCTTCGACAGCTCGGCCGGCCACGGCAACGGCTGCTCCGTCGCCGTGGACGACGTGCTCGGCGGGCGCCTGGCGGGCAACCACTTACGCGCGGCCGGCCATCGCCACATCGCCTTCGCCGGCGGCCCGTTCACCGTCCGCCAGGTGCGGGAGCGGCGCGACGGGCTGGCCGCCGCGCTCGGCCCCGGCGACACGCTCACCGAGATCCCGCTGCCCGACCTGACGGTCGCCACCGGCCGCACGGTCGGCCAGGAGATCGCCGCCCGGCCGCCCGCCGACCGGCCCACGGCGGTGTTCTGCGCCAACGACCTGGTCGCGATCGGCGTGCTGCAGGAGATGACGCTGCGCGGGCTGAAGGTCCCCGACGACCTGGCGATCATCGGCTACGACGACATCGACTTCGCGGCGGCGGCCGCCGTGCCGCTGTCGTCGGTCCGCCAGCCGCGCGAGCAGATCGGCCGCACGGCCGCCATGCTGCTGCTGGAGGAGGCCAACCGGCCGGGCGAGCACGAGCACCGCCAGGTCATCTTCCAGCCCGACCTGATGGCCCGCGCCTCCACGTCCGCGACCGCGCGCTAGCGGGCGCCCAGCCGGAGCGGGAGGGTGCGGGGGCCGCGTACCTGGCCGGTGGACCACGTCACCGCTGCCGGGTCGGCCAGTTCGAACGACGGGATGCGGGCCAGCCACACCTCCAGCGCGACCCGCAGCTCCATGCGGGCCAGGTGGGAGCCGACGCAGCGGTGGATGCCGAGGCCGAAGGCGGCGTGCCGGTTCGCCTCGCGGTCGATGACCACCTCGCCGGCCCGCTCGAACTGCGCCGGGTCTCGGTTGCCCGAGGGGAACGACAGCAGCACCCAGTCGTCGGCCCGCATGCGCACGCCGTTCCAGGTCATGTCCTCCTTGACCAGCCTGGCCATGGTGACCGGCGCGTACGCCCGCAGGAGCTCCTCCATCGCGGTCGGCAGCAGCTCGGGCTCGGCGACCAGCCGCTCGCGGTCGGCCGGCGTCCTCGCGAGGTGCCACAGCGAGGCGCCGATCGCGCTCCACGTCGTGTCGATGCCCGCGATGAGCAGCAGCGCCATCGTGCCGGCGACGTGCGCGGCCTCCAGCTTGTGCCCGCCCAGCTCGGCCTTCACCAGGTAGGTGGTCAGGTCGTCGCGCGGGTGGTCGACGTGGTCGCGGATCTGGTCGAGCAGGTAGTCGTACAGCTCGTCCAGGGCCGCCGTACGCTCCTCGGCCGGCTTGTTGACGCCTTCGAGCACGTTCTCGATGAAGCGCCGGAACCGGGGCCCGTCCTCGGGCGGGAAGCCCAGCATGTCGGCGATCACCCGGACCGGGATGTGCTGGGCGTAGTCGCGGGCGGCGTCCACGACCGGCAGACCCTCCAGGGTGTCCACGAGGGCGTGGCAGTAGGCGCGCGTCGCGGCCTCCCGCCGGGCCACCGCCGACTTGGTGAACGCCGGCAGCAGCAGCTTCCTCGCGTGGTGGTGGAACGGCGGGTCGGACGAGATCGGCGGCGAGTCGCCCATCGGGGCCAGCTCGCGCGGCGGCCGGACGTTGCCCATGATGATCGCGCGCGAGGAGAACCGCTCGGTGTCGTACGCGACCGCGGCCACGTCCGCGTACCGCGTCGGCAGCCAGCCGCCGCCGAACCGCTCCGTGCGGGCGATCGGGCAGCGCTCGCGCAGGTCGTCCAGGATCGGGTACGGGTCGGCCGCCCATTCGGGCTCCAGGTGGGAGAAGTCGGTCGCCCAGTCGGAGACCGGGCCGGTGACGATCTCGCTCCGCGTGCCCTCAGGCACCTCGGACGCCTCCTGCGGGCCCGCCGTGAAGCGGTCGTCCACGGTCATCGTCAGGATCCCTCACCGGTGTCGATGGCGTGCTCGGGGCAGTTGGAGACGGCCAGGCGGGCCGCCCGCTCCTGCCCGGACGCCACCAGGCCGTCGCCGAGCACCGTGCCGTAGCCCTCGCCGTCCTCCCCGAACAGCTCGGGTGCGAGGTCGTAGCAGCGGCCGTGGCCCTGGCAGCGCTCCGGGTCGATGTGCAGTTTCACGGGGTGGCCTCCGTCTGTGGTGTCGGGTCGGTGGAGCCGGTCGGTGCGAGGGCGGCGATGATGCGGACGAGCAGCGCCGTCCACTCCTCGTCGTCCACGGGATGCAGGTCGGAGGTGACGAGCGCGCTGCCCATCGCGAGCAGGGTGCAGAAGTGGGCGAACGCGTCGGCGGAGACGCCGGGGTCGATCTCGTCGTCGGCCTGCGCCACGCGTACGAGGTCGGCGATCCAGCCCGCCCGCTCGCCGAGGTAGTCGCGCATCGAGGCGGCCACGTCGTCGTCCCTGCGGGCGGCGACCAGCGCCTCCACGATGAGGTTGCCCTGCGCGTCGCGGCGGCGCGGCAGGCCGCGCCCCAGGGCGAGCAGCAGGTCGGTGGCGGACCTGTCGGGGTCGGCGGCGAACAGCCCGGCCAGCATGCGCCGCCCGTGCGCGCGCAGCGCGGCCACCATCAGGTCGGCCTTCGAGCCGAAGTGGGCGTACAGGGCGCCGTTGCTGACGCCCGCCGCGGCGGAGATGTCGGCCACGCGGGTGCCGTCGTAGCCGCGCTCGGCGAAGGCGTCGGCGGCGGCGCGCAGCAGGCGCTCACGGGTCTCGGCGGCGGTCACTCCGGGGATGCGTCCCATGAACGAATTTAAAAAGTCGTTCATTTGCCGCGTCAAGTGCACCGGGGCCGGGGGTGGCCCGGGGTCCTGATCTCATCTACGCTGAACGCGGCGAGGGGAGTACTTCGCAAGAGTCGGCCCGGTCAGTACGGACGTCCGCGCGTCCCCGGGCGGCCACCCCCAGGGTGAAGGAGACCTCGAACGGGAGAAGTACGTTCGAGGGAGGTTTCCCATGTCCGCGGGGTTGTTCTCGCATGCCGTCGAGCTGCGCACCATCGCCTCACCGGCCCTATGGTCGATCACGGTGGCGGCCCTGGTGCTGCTGCTGGCGCTCGATCTCCTGCTGACCCGCAGGCCGCGCGAGGAGAGCGTGCGCGCGGCGGCCGGCTGGTCGGTGTTCTACCTGCTGCTGCCCGTGCTCTTCGGCTTCTACCTGTGGGCCGATCACGGGGGCGGCGTGGCGGTGGAGTTCTTCACCGGGTTCGTGGTGGAGAAGTCGCTGTCCGTCGACAACCTGTTCGTGTTCATGCTGCTGCTGGCCGCCTTCGCGGTGCCGTCCGCGCTGGCCAGGCAGGTGCTGCTGTACGGCATCGTCGGCGCCCTCGTCCTGCGCGCGATCTTCATCGGGCTCGGCGCCGCCGCGCTGCAGAGCGGCACGTGGGCGTTCCTGCTGTTCGGCGGGATCCTCATCCTGACCGCCGGCAAGATCGTCAAGGACGTGATGGCGGGGGAGCAGCAGGAGGTGGACATCTCCTCCATGCGCACGGTCCGCCTGGTACGCCGGTTCGTCCCCGTCACCGAAGGCTACCGGGGCTCGCGCCTGGTCGTCCGGGAGAAGGGGCGCATGGCGCTGACCCCGCTCGCGCTGGCCGCGGTCGCCATCCTGGCCACCGACATCGTCTTCGCCGTGGACTCGGTGCCCGCGGTGTACGGCGTCACCGAGGACCCTTTCCTGGTGTTCGCCACCAACGCGTTCGCTCTGCTCGGCCTGCGCGCGCTGTACTTCGTGCTGCAGGGCGTGCTGGCCAAGCTGCGCCACCTCAACCACGGGCTGGCCGTCATCCTGGCCTTCATCGGGGTCAAGCTGATCCTGCACTGGGCGCACGGCGTCTGGCCCGGCGTGCCGGAGATCCCGACGCCGCTCTCGCTCGGCGTCATCGTCTGCGTCCTGGCCACGGTCACCGCGACCAGCCTGCTCGCCAACCGCCGCGAACGGCGGCGCGCGCCGCGGCAACCGCTCGAAGAGGCCGAGCGGCACGTCTAGGGGGCGGTCAGTGACCGGTTAGTGGGCGGCGCGGGCCTGGAGGAGGTCGGCGAGGAAGTGCAGCAGGGCCGCCGAGGTGGTGGCGGAGGTGATGGCCTGCTCCTCGATGAGCCCCTGCACGCGCAGCATCGGCACCCACTCGGCCCGCCCGCGCTCCTCGTCGCCCTCGCCCTTCTCCGGGCCACCGGGCAGCTCGGTGGCCTGGTGGGCGGCGAACACGACGTGCTCGCAGTCGGCGACGTCGCCGGCCGGCCTGGTGCGGATCAGCGGCACCAGCGGGCCGGGCCGCCAGCCCGTCTGCTCCTCGACGTGGCGGGCCGCCGCCTCCGCAGGTTCCTCGCCCGGGCCGACGTCGCCGAGCGGGATCTCCCAGCCGCGGGTGTCGGTGATGGGGCTGTGCCGCCACAGCAGCAGCACCCGCCCGTCGTGGAAGACGACCGCGCCGGCCGCCTGCGGCGTCCTGATGAAGGGCCGCTCGACGCGCTCACCACCGGTCAGCTCGACGTCGGCGACCCCGAGGCCGACCCCGTTCGCCGCGTAGAGCAATCGCTCCGACCGCCGTCGCATGGGATTCTCCTCACCGCTCACCGCTCCTATCCCCACTCTCCTCGTCGATACGCACCGGTAGGGCTAGAGCCGGGCGCTCGGGGGAAACGTCAGTGGGGGAGGCTACCCTGGGCTGCGCCGTTTCGCGGAGGGGCGGCACGGGGGTCCTGGGCGTCCCGGCGTCCGACCGGAGGGGAAGCGATCGTGGGGTCATGCGCAGGCGGAGGGCTGCCACCTGACGAGGTCGTCGTCACGGCCCTGCGCGCGGGCGACGAGGCGATGTTCGCGGTGCTGCTCGACACCTGGTCACGGGGCATGCTCCGGGTCGCCAGGTCCTACGTGTCCACCGACCACTCGGCGGAGGAGGTCGTCCAGGACACGTGGCTGGCGATCATCGACGGCATCGACGGGTTCGAGCAGCGGTCGTCGGTGAAGACGTGGGTCTACCGCATCCTCGTCAACACCGCGAAGAAGCGCGGGGTGCGGGAGAGCCGCACGCTGCCGTGGAGCACGTTCGGGGCCGACGGCGAGCCCTATGAGCCTGGGGCGTTCGGGCCCGGGCCGCTGCCCGGCGGCTGGGGCGACCCGGGCTGGTGGCCGACGCCCGAGGGCGAGGCGCTGGCCGCCGAGGTGCGCACGCTGATCGCGGAGGCCCTGGCGCGGCTGCCGCCGCGGCAGCGGGTGGTCATCACGTTGCGCGACGTCGAGGGGTGCACCTCCGACGAGGTCTGCGAGATCCTGGAGATCTCCGCGGCCAACCAGCGGGTGCTGCTGCACCGCGCCCGCACGGCCGTACGCGGCTGGCTGGCCGACTACTACGACTCGGTCAAGCAACCGGAATGACGTCGCCTGTCCCATCTGGCGCGAAGAGCGGCGACAATGAAGTGAAGCGGTTCATCTCAATGACAAGGGCGGTCCACGTCGTGAAGCGGTTCACCTGCGACGAGCTGGCGGAACTCCTCACCGCCTACCTTGACGGGGCCCTCGATCGGCTCGCCCGCGACGGCATCAAGGCCCATCTGGCCGGGTGCGAGTGGTGCGAGCGCTACTTCGAGCAGTTCCGCGCCACCATCAGGGCGCTCGGCGACCAGCCGCCGGAGAAGCTGTCGGCCGGGGTCCGCGACCGTCTCATGGTCGCCTTCCGCGAGCGCCGCGGCGTCTAGCGGGATTTCGTTCGCGCTCGCGGGCGAATCCGGCGTGCAGGGCGGCGAGCACGGCCGGGGTGAGCGTGCCGGCGCGCAGGCAGCCGAGCGCGGCGATCGTGGCGCGCAGCTGGTCGAGCCGGCGCGCGCAGCCGGGGCAGGCGTTCAGGTGCCGCATCACGGCGCGGTGCCGGGCCGGCGGGAGCGCACCTTCCAAGTAGTCGGTCAGCGAGGCGAGCACGTGCTCGCACGTCCGCGCTCCGCCTCCTCGCCGTCGCTTCATGCCCATGTGACCTAGTTCTCAGCCCGCTTTATCCGTTACACCCCGATTTGTGCGTAACGTTCTGGCGCCTCGCGGATCTGTAGCTCCGTACTGACCGGCGAGGGGAGGACGATGATCGGTGTCACGGCCGAGAGCGCACCGTTGCGGGACGCCTCAGAGGTGGCCGACTTCGCGCGCAACAGCTTCCGTCCATCGGCGGGTGACCGCGTGGGCGTGGAACTCGAGTTCCTGGTCTTCGACCGTACGGACGTCACGGGGCAGGTGCCGGTGTCCAGGGTCGAGCGGGCCCTGCCGGCCCGGCTGCCGGGCGGGAGCAAGGTGACGTTCGAACCCGGCGGCCAGCTTGAGCTGTCCGGGCCCGCGGGATCGCTCCCGCTGATGCTGACCGCGCTGGCCGCCGACGTGGCGGCGGTCCGCGACGCCCTCGACGCCGAAGGGCTGGCGCTGGCCGGGGTCGGGCTCGACCCCGTGCGCCCGGCCCGCCGCCAGCTCACGCTCCCCAGGTACGACGCCATGGCGGAGTTCCTCGGCCGCCCGTACGGGGCGCTGATGATGTGCTCGACCGCCTCCATCCAGGTCAACCTGGACCTGGGGGACCGCCCCGCCGCTCGCTGGGAGCGTGCCCATGCGCTCGGCCCGATGCTGCTCGCCGCCTTCGCCAACTCGCCGCTGAGCGACGGACGGCCCAGCGGCTGGATGTCCGGCCGCCAGGCGGTCTGGGACAACCTCGACCCCACCAGGACCGTACCCGTCCCCAGAACCGGCGACCCCGCGGCCGACTGGGCGGAATACCTGCTCGACGCCCGCCTCATGCTGGTACGCGAGGGCGACGACCACTACCGCACGATCCGCGACGGCTCCACGTTCCGCGACTGGCTGGACGGCGCCGGCCCCCGCCGCCCCACGGCCGAGGACCTCGCCTACCACGCCACCACCGTCTTCCCCCCGGTACGCCCCCGGGGCTGGCTGGAGATCCGCTACCTCGACGCGCAGCACCCGTCGGCCTGGCCGGTGTGCGCGGCGGTGACGTACGCGCTCGTCACCGACGACAGGGCCGCCGACACCGCGATGGCCGCCGTCGAGCCGCACCGGCAGGCGTGGGAGGCGGCGGCGCGGTGCGGGCTGGCGGACTCGCGCATCGGCCGGGCCGCCGAGACCTGCTTCAGGGCCGCGCTGGAGGCCCTGCCCCGGCTCGGCGCGGACGCCGCCCTGGCCGGCGCGGTGGCCGCGTTCGCCGACCGGCACGTGACGACCGGCCGCTCGCCGGCGGCCGACCTGACCCTCGAAGGACTGCTATGACCGACGCCAAGGAACGCATCGCCGCGCAACTCCTCGCGGTCCGCGACCGCTCGCTCGCCTACACCGAGGCCGACGACGACCTGCTCGTCCGCCAGCACTCCCCGCTGATGTCGCCGCTCGTCTGGGACCTCGCGCACGTGGGCAACTACGAGGAGCTGTGGGTGCTGCGGGCCGCCGGCGGCATCACGCCGCTGCGCCCCGAGATCGACGACATCTACGACGCGTTCAAGACCCCGCGCAAGGACCGCCCGAGCCTGCCCTTCCTGGGCCCCGCCGAGGCCCGCCGCTACATCGAGGGCGTGCGCGGGCGCGTCCTCGATGTGCTGGACGCCATCGACCTGGACGACCCCAGCCCGCTCAACCGCGACGGCTTCGTCTTCGGCCTGGTCATCCAGCACGAGCACCAGCACGACGAGACGATGCTGGCCACCCTGCAGTTGTCCGGGCAGCCCGGCCTCGTCCAGGACGGCGAGCTGCCCAAGGGACGCGCGGGCGGGCCCGAGGAGGTGCACGTGCCGGCCGGGCCGTTCCTCATGGGCACCGACACGCTGCCCTGGGCCTACGACAACGAGCGCCCCGCCACCTGGGTGGACCTGCCCGGCTACTGGATCGACCGGCTGCCCGTCGGCAACCGCGCGTACGCCGACTTCATCGAGGACGGCGGCTACGACGACCCCCGCTGGTGGACCCCCGAGGGCTGGCACTGGCGGCAGACCAGCGGCGCCACCGGGCCGCTCTTCTGGACCAGGGACGGCGGCACCTGGTACCGCAACCGCTTCGGCCGCACCGAGCCGCTCCCCATGGACGAGCCCGTCCAGCACGTCTGCTGGTACGAGGCCGACGCCTACGCCCGCTGGGCGGGCAAGCGGCTGCCCACCGAGGCCGAGTGGGAGAAGGCGTGCGGCTGGGACCCCGAGCGGCGGCGCTCCCGGCGCTACCCGTGGGGCGAGACCGAGCCCACGCCCGCCCTCGCGAACCTCGGCCACCGCGCCTCCCACCCCGCGCCCCTCGGCGCCTACCCGGGCGGGGCCTCGGCGTACGGGGTGGAGCAGATGGTGGGGGACGTGTGGGAGTGGACCGGGTCCTGGTTCAACGGCTACCCGGGGTTCCGCAGTTTTCCGTACAAGGAGTACAGCGAGGTGTTCTTCGGCGAGGAGTACCGGGTGCTGCGGGGCGGCTCGTGGGCGGCCGACCCGGCGGCGGTGCGGACCACGTTCAGGAACTGGGACTACCCGATCCGCCGGCAGATCTTCACCGGCTTCCGGTGCGCCAGGCCGGAGACCTGAGGTGTGCAGGCACGCCGCCTGGCTGGGCGCCGCACGGCCGCTCACCTCGCTCATCCACCAGCCGCCGCACGGGCTGCTCACCCAGTCGTACGCGCCGCGCCGGCAGCGGCACGGCACGATCAACGCGGACGGCTACGGCATGGGCTGGTACGACCCGGCCCGCGCCGAGCCCGTCCGCTACCGGCGGTCCGTCCCCATGTGGACCGACGCCAACCTGACCGCGCTCGCCGAGATCGCCCGCTCGGCCTGCCTGCTCGCGGCCGTCCGCTCGGCCACCGTGGGCATGCCGATCGAGGAGAGCGCCACCGCGCCGTTCGCCGACCGCAGGTGGCTGCTCAGCCACAACGGCCGGGTCGACCGCGACGCGGTCAAGGACCTCGCCGACGGCGCCGAGTCCACCTGTGACGCCGCCTGGCTCGCCGCCGCCGTGTTCCAGCGCGGCCGGGCGGGGGCCGGGCTGGGCGAGGCGCTGGCCGACGTCGTCGTACGGGCGGGGGAGAAGGACCCCGCCGCCCGGCTCAACCTGCTCGCCTGCGACGGCGCGTCCATCGCCGCGACCGTGTGGGGCGACACCCTGTTCCATCACCGACTCCACGACGGCGTGCTGGTCGCCAGCGAGCCGCTCGACGACTCGCCGGGCTGGCAGGCCCTGCCCGACCGCGTCCTGCTGACCGTGTCAGGCGACGACGTCCAGGTCCAGCCGTTGTGAACTCACCTCAGGAGGCCTCGTGCCCGCCACCCAGTCAACCGTCCGCCTGATCAACCACCTTGACCGCGACTACCTGCGCCAGGCGCTCGAGACCGATGTCAGGAACGGCCTGACGGCCACGCCGAAGTGGCTGCCGCCCAAGTGGTTCTACGACGCCAGGGGCAGCGAGCTGTTCTCGGAGATCACCCGGTTGCCCGAGTACTACCCGACCCGCCGCGAGCTGACGATCCTGCGGGCGCGGGCCAAGGACCTCGCCGCGGCGGGCCGCGCCGACACGCTGGTCGAGCTGGGCTCCGGCACCAGCGAGAAGACCGTGCTGCTGCTCGACGCGCTGGCCGCGGCCGGCACGCTGCGCGGCTACACGCCGGTGGACGTGGACGCGGTCACCCTGGAGAGCGCCGCCAGGCGGCTGGCCGCGCGCTATCCCGGGCTGGCCGTGCAGGCGGTGTGCGCCGACTTCGAGCGGCATCTGGCGCTGCTGCCCCGCGACGGGCGGCGGATGGTCGCCTTCCTCGGCGGCACCATCGGCAACCTCGAACCGGGGGCGCGGGCCGCGTTCCTCGCCGGGCTGCGCAAGACGCTGCGGCCGGGGGAGACGTTCCTGCTCGGGGCCGACCTGGTGAAGGACACCGGGCGGCTGGTGGCGGCGTACGACGACGCGGCCGGGGTGACGGCGGAGTTCAACAGGAACGTGCTGCGGGTCATCAACAGGGAGCTGGACGCCGACTTCGAGCCCGAGTCGTTCGCGCACGTCGCCCGCTACGACGGGGAGCACGACTGGATCGAGATGCGGCTGCGGGCCACGCGCGCCATGCGGGTGCGGGTCGGCGGGCTCGGCCTGTCCGTGGACTTCGCCGAGGGGGAGGAGATGCGCACGGAGATCAGCGCCAAGTTCCGCCTCGAAGGGCTGCGCGCCGAACTGGAGACGGCCGGCTTCACCCCGCTCCGCGACCACACCGACCCGGCCGGCGACTTCGCCCTCCTCTTGGCCGGCGCATGACAACCGACCTCGTCGAAGGGCGCCGGTCGTCCGTCGGGGAGGTGTGGCGGGCGGGGCGGTCCGTGATGCCGGGCGGGCACCTTGACGCGGCGGGGTGCAACGTGCCCGCTGACCGGGTGCTCGACGCGATGGCCGCCCACCTGGCGCTGGAGCGCGAGCGCGGCGGGTACGGCGCAGTCCCCGACCTCACCGAGCCGCGGCGGGCGCTGGCCGCGCTGGTGGGGGCGGGGCCGCGGGACGTGGCGTTCCTGGAGAGCGGCACGGCGGCGATGGCGGCCCTGCTCGGCGGCTGGCGGCTCGGCCCCGGCGCCCGGGTGGGGCGGGCCCGCACCGAGTACGGGAGCACGCTCATGCTCCTGCACCGCCTCGCCGAACGGAACGGCTGGCGGCTGGTGGACCTGCCGGTCGGTGGCGACACCAGGATCGACCCCGACGGGCTCAGGGTGGCGCTGGCGGCCGGGCTCGACCTGGTCGTCGTCTCCCACATCGCTTCCCACCGGGGCGTCGTGCAGCCGGTGGCCGAGCTGGGCGCGCTGTGCCGGGCCTCCGGGGTGCCGCTGGTGCTGGACGTCTGCCAGTCGCTCGGCCACGTGGACGCCCTGGGCGCCGAGGCCGCCGCGTACGTGGGGACGTCCAGGAAGTGGCTGGCGGGCCCGCGCGGCGTCGGCTTCCTCATCACCCCCGGCCTGACCCCCGCCATGGACGCCCCGGCGCCCACCCTCAGCGGCCACACCTGGGACGACCCCGCCGAGGACCCGGAGCCCGTGCCGGGCGCGGCCCGCTACGAGAGCTCGGAAGGCGTCATCGCGGCCCGCGCCGGGCTCGGCGCCGCCGTCCTCGAACACCACGAGCTCGGCCCCGCCGCCGTCCACGAGCACCTGGCGGGACTGGGCCGCACGGCCCGCGAGCTCCTGGACGGCGCCGGCGGCTGGCGCGTCGCGGAACCCCTGGACGAGCCGTCCGCCCTGATCACCCTCCGCCCACCGCCCCACGACACGGTGGAAGGGGCCGCCGCCCGCGCCGCCGCCGCGTCCCTCCTGGTCGGCACGGTCCCCGCCGTCCGCGCCCCGCTGGACCTCCAGGGGCCGCTCCTCCGCGTCTCGCCACCGCCGGGCACCTCGCCGGAGACCCTGGAGTCTCTCGCCGAGGTCCTCAGGGGGCGGCGGGGATGAGGAGCCGGTGCACGGCGGCGGCGACGCGGCGGGTGAAGGGGGAGGCGCTCGCCGGGCCGTGGAAGGGCTCCGTCGCGCCCTCCGTGACCGCCTCGATCGTCGCCAGATCGGCGCCGGGGTGGCAGAGCACGTCCGGGCCTGGGAGACCCGCGAGCAGGAACTCGCCCTGGTCGGCCGGCGCCTCGGCCGGGTGGGCGGCGCGGCGGACGAAGCGGGGCCGGTCGGCCTCGTCCAGCCGGTAGACGCCGGGGCCGCGGCCGGCCGTCACCCGCACCGGGGTCTCGCCGGTCACCCGCAGCCGGATCGTGAACGGCCCGCCCGCCCGGGTCGCGCGCAGCAGGCTGAGCTGGTTGAACTCCTGCGGATCTGGCAGCCAGGTGACCCGCCCGCCGAGCAGCACCGTCAGGTGCGCGGCGGTGAACGGGGGCACGCCCATCGCCTGCTGGTTCGCTGCCGACACCTCGGTGGCCGCGTCGTACCGCCACCTGATCGCCGACAGGAAGACCCGCTCGGCCGGGGTCAGCAGCGCGCGCACGGTGAACAGGCCGGTCACGCCGTAGCGGCGCCAGCCCCACACCGCGAGGCGTTCCGCGCACTCGATGAGCAGCGCCGCCGCCGGCAGCGGCCAGGGGCGCGACCAGTCGTGGCCGGCGCCGTCCAGCGGGCCCGCGCCCGCCTCGGGGACGCCGGTGGCGGCGTGCGCGGGGCGGTCCACGTACACGGAGACGCCGCCCGCGCCGTCCGGCACGCTGAGCGCGGTGACCGCGCAGGGCAGGCCGTCCACGTACGCCGCCACCCGGTACGGCCCCAGCAGCCGCGCCGCGCGCCCCATGTCGTCCTCGCCCGACACCACGACCGTGCCGCGCCCGCCTCCCGCCCCGCCCGCCTGTACCACGACCCGCTCGGTGCCGACCGCCCGCCGCAGCTCGGCCAGGCCGGGCAGCCGCTCGACCGGCACGCTCCTGATCCGCGCCGCCGGCGGCACCCCCGCCGCGCGCAGCAGGTCGTCGAAGAGGTGCCTGGCCTCGATGGTGGCCCTGACGCCCGGGTCGACGGCCGCGATCGTGCCGCCGTGCGCCAGCTCCTGCAACTGGGCGCCGGCGATGCAGGTGGCGACGACCGGCGGCCGGTCCAGCTTGACGAGCTGCCTGGCCGCGTCGTGGCGGACCCGGCGCAGCCAGCCGTGCCGCTCGGCCACCGACCGCACCCCGGTACGCTCCTCGGCCGACACCGTCACACCGGGCAGCGCCGGGTCCCACGCCGCGTAGCAGCCGACGGCCAGCGCCGGCCGCAACGCCTCCACGGGCGCGGGACCGGTGTAGCCGGTGCGGAGCACGGTGCCGTACCGGTCGATCGCGACCAGCGGCCGGCCGTCGAGCGCCGCCAGCAGCTCGGCATGCGCCACCTCGAACGCCGCGTCCTTGGACGTCGCGCCCTCGTATGCGGCGCCCTGGCATGCCGCGTCCCTGGACGCCGCGCCCTCGTATGCCGCGCCCTCGTATGCCGCGCCCTCATATGCCGTCCCCTCCATGTGCCGCCTCCTCTCGCTCGCCGGCCGGCCGTGGCAGAACGTCACCGTCCGCACTATTGACGGTGCTTTGCGTGGAGCGGAGAGTCGAGGGCACGGCGATGTGAAGCGATGTGAAGATGCGATGCCGCCACGACGCACCCGCCCCGTCGCGAACCGGGCGCTCGCCGCGCTCATCGAGCAGGCCGGCTGGACGCACGCCGCCACCGCGCGGCAGGTCAACGCGGTCGCCGCGGAGAGCGGGGAACGGATCCACTACGACCGGTCCGCGGTGGGGCACTGGCTGACCGGTACGGTGCCGCGGCCCGAGGCCGTGCACGCGGCGGTGGAGGCGTTCCGGCGCCGGCTCAACCGGCCCGACCTGCGACCCGCGCACCTCGGCTGGCCGGACCCCGGGGTGCCGCCGCCGCCCGACGACCCGTGGCGCGGCGACCCGGTCGCCCGGCTGGCGGGGCTGGGAGAGGACGACCTGCTCAACCGCCGTACGGTCCTGACGGCCGGCACGTTCACGCTGGCCGCGCTGTCCGGCCTGGCCGACGCGGGGACCAGGGGGCCGGCCCGGCGCCCCGTGGGCCGTCCTGGCGCGGGCGACGTGGTCCGCGTCCGCGCCGTCACCGCGAGCTTCGCCGACCTCGACGACCGGTACGGCGGCGGCCACGCCAGGCAGGCGGTGGCGGCGTACCTGTCGCGCGAGGTGACGCCGCTGCTCGCGAACGCGACCGGGCGCAGCAGGCCCGACCTGTTCACGGCGGCGGCCGAGCTGAGCTACCTGGCGGCGTACATGGCGATGGACGCCGGCGCGAACGCCCTGGCCCAGCGCTACTACATCAGCACCGTGCGGCTCGCCGACGAGGCGGGCGACCTGGTGCTGCGCGCGACGGCGCTGCGCAGCATGGCGGTGCAGGCCGCCGAGCTGGGTCACGACGGCGAGGCGCTGGCGCTGGCCGACGCCGCCGCGTCCGTGCTCGGCGGGCGCGGCCCCGGCCGGACCCTGGCCTGGATCACCGGCATGCGCGCCGAGACGCACGCGGCGGCCGGCACCCGCTGGGACGCGCTCAACCTGC
This sequence comes from Nonomuraea salmonea, assembly GCF_042428605.1. NCBI lineage: Bacteria > Bacillati > Actinomycetota > Actinomycetes > Streptosporangiales > Streptosporangiaceae > Nonomuraea > Nonomuraea salmonea. The sequence goes on along the minus strand of NZ_JBHMCF010000051.1, from coordinate 91,166 downwards.
TGCGCAGCACCGAGACGCAGCTCGAACGCGCCGACTCGGCGCCTGAGTCGGAGTGGACGGGCAACTACCGGCGCGAGTCGCTGGAGCACCAGATCGGGCTGACCCTCACCAGGCTCGGCGACCACGCCACCGCCGCCCGCCATTTCGCCGCCTCCATGCGCGCCCGCCGCCCGGTCGAGACCCGCACCCGCGCCCTCATCGGCCTGCGTACCGCCCACGCCTACCTGCGCGCGGGCGACCCGGAGCAGGCCGCCGTCACCGCGCTCCTCCTCCGCGACGACGTCCCGCTGATCTCCTCGGCCCGCGTGGGCGACGAGCTCCGCCGCCTACGAGCCGGCTGGCAGCGCCACCGCTCCAACCCGCTCGTGGCCGAGGCGGACCTCGCCATGGCGGGAAGGAGCTGAGAGCGGTCAGGAGCGTGCGGGCCGGACCTGGCGGGGGAGGGGTCGCGCGCGGTCAGGGGTGCACGATCGTGCGGGCCGCCACCAGGTCGCCGCCGGCGAAGCCCTCGACTCTGACGACATGTGCGGAGGCCACGCCCGGGACCCGCAGCGTGGTCGTCTCGCCGGTCACGTCGGCCGACACGCTCGGCCGGCCGTCCAGGTAGACGTCCGCGCGGTCCACCAGGCGGGTGTGCAGGGCCAGGCCGTCGGCCGTCCGCTGGACGTCGAGGCGCCGCACCGGGCGTGCGGCCAGCAGCTCGCCGGCCCGGGCGAGCAGGTCGGGGTTGTCCTCCATGACGTCCCTGCGGGTCATCATGTGCCGGTGGCCGGGCACCACGCCGAGGTCCTCGACCGGCGTGCCGGCCAGGTCGTGGGTGCGCAGGCTGCGCCGGATCGCCACCCGCATGCCGGCCTCACCCGGCAGCGTCCTGTACGGGCTGTCCCGCAGCGGCGACGGCAGTTCGAGCAGCAGCTTGAGCAGGCTGTGCGTCCAGACGTTGGCGCCGCCCGCGCCCGTGTTGTCGTCGGTGCCGAGGATCTCGCCGATCCGGTGGTCCTGGAAGCCACCGGCGAAGATGTCGGTCGCCGAGTAGCACAGGGCGTTCGTGACGAGCACGACCGGGCCGTGGTACTGCTGGCCGAGCGCGTTCGCGCCGCCAGCAGGCGTGATCGGGAAGCTGCCCGAGTAGACCGCGCCCGTCTCCAGCGCCTGCTCCATCGACGGGAACCAGGGGCCGAGGTCGATCTGGCCGGTCGGATCCTCGCGGTGCTGGGCGCAGATCCGCAGGTTGAGCGCCGTCGTCACGAACTGGGTGGGCTCCGGCACGATCGGGCGCGGCGTGAGCGTCTGCAGCAGGAACTCCGAGGCGTAGATGTGGCCGCCGCCGTTGCCGCGCACGTCCACGATCAGCCCGCTCTGCGGCAGCAGGCCGATGAGGCGGACGAACTCCCGTACGAACGCGTCGGGGTCGTTGACGTTGAAGCTGAAGACCCTGATGTGGCCGAACGTGCCCGACCGCGTGGTGACGCTCCTGGCCTTGAAGAAGCCGGGCATCGACGTCGGGACCACGCCGTCCTGCTCCGCCGGCGGTCCGGCGAGTTCGGCCCCGCCGAGCGTCTCGTGCGGGGTGACGGCCTCGGGGACGTACAGCGTCTTGAGCGCCCGGCCGATCTCGTCGGCGCCGAGGTCGAGGCCCTGCGCGACGGCGGCCACGCTGAGCCGGTCGGCGTCCACGAACGACGGCTGGTTCTCGGTGACCCGCCAGCTCTCCCGCAGCTCCCTGCTGATCCCGTCGTCCCCGGCGTACGTCAGCACCACCCACGCCTCGTCCGGCGGGACGTGCAGGCGCAGCGGCCTGATCGTCATGGACTGCAGGCCGCGCGCGTGCCTGGCCGCCGGGTTGCCTCCGGCGAACCTGGCCGCGTTGACGTCCACGGCCCGGTCGATGGGGACGCCGTTCCAGTGCGTCACCTCCACGCCGGGGCCGAAGCCGGGCGCGGAGTAGCCCTCGACGGTCCTGGTGACGACGTAGTGCCGCTCGCCGCCCTCGTAGTACTCCTCGATCAGGTATGGCAGGTACGCGATCTTGCCCGCGTACGGCTGGGGGAGCACGTAGTTGGTGTGCAGGTCGCGTACCGAGTGGAAGATCTCCGACAGCTCCGCGTGGAAGCGCCACTCCGGCCCCATGGTCGCGGGCGTCTGCCGGCTCAGCCGCAGGGCGAGCAGGCGCAGCCGCTGCACCGGGTTCACGGCGTGCATGGCGGCCTTGAGCGGCAGGTGCACGTAGTTCTGCTCGATGAGCAGCAGCGCCTGCTGGACCAGGAGCCTGCGGTCGTCGAGCGTCAGCCCGCCCCGGTCCGCCGCCCGCAGGAAGTCCTGCAGCTGCTGCTTGCCCACTCCGCCCGATGGCTCGCTCATCATCACACCCGCCCCTGGTCGTCGCCGGATACGGGCACGGTGCCACCGGCGCCCTGGCGCCCGCCACGGGGACCGGCCCAGGGATGTCCCTAGTGGGCCCCGGGGAGGGGGAGCGCGGCGAAGGTGTGCGCGGCCCACAGGCGGCGCGAGGTCTCCTCCGGGTAGGGCACGACCGCGGGCTCGGCGTCGAAGAGCCGCGTCAGGCGGCTCCCCTGCTCGTACGGGGCCCAGCCCGGTCCCTCGCCGCGCGCGAACGCCGTCCACGCTCGCCGGAAGTCCCGTGAGACGGCCACGGCCTCGTCAGGAGGGGGATCGCCGAGGAGGAAGCGGGCCATGCCGCCGTCCAGGTTCCCGAACACCAGCGGCACGTCGAGCGCGTGACAGGCGCCCAGCCCGGGGACGCCCCAGGTCAGCTCGTACACGTACGCCCGCCCGCCCCCTGCCGCGTGCGCGTCGGCCAGCCGCAGGCTCGGCATCCGGAACAGCCAGTCGGACCGCACCAGCTCCGCCAGGTCCGCGTCCGGGAAGGCGTCCGGGAAGGCGTCCCGGAAGGCGTCCCGGTACGGCAGCCCCGGCGCGAACGCCGCCAGCACCGCGTCGGTCGGCTCGGCGGGAGCGTCGTGCGTGAACAGCCGGTATTCGTCCCTGTTGTGGCCCACGATCAGCTCGACCTCGCGGGCGGCCCCGTCGGACAGCGCGGACCAGGGGTCCCGGGGCAGCACGTCGCCGTCCACGACGGGCGAGAACGGGGTGGGGGTGTGGGCGACGACGCCCCAGCGGTCCTCGTACGCGAGCATCTTGGCCGCCAGCGCGTCCGCGGCGCCCACGAGCCGCTCAGGGGTGACGGGCGCGAGGGCGCCGGCATGGGGCGGCAGGCCCAGCTCGCCGGCGAGCGCGGCGGCGACGTCGGCGGCCAGCGGCGCCGAGAAGTACGTGCCCGGCACGCTCTGCGCGATCGCCCGCCCGAACAGCCCGGCCGCCCGGGGCATGGCCATGAGCGCGGCGATCGACCCCGCGCCGGCCGACTCGCCGAACACCGTCACCCGGGCCGGGTCGCCACCGAAGCGGGCCACGTTGTCACGCACCCACTCCAGCGCGGCCACCTGGTCGAGCAGCCCCCGGTCGGCCGGCGCGCCCACCAGCTGGGCGAACCCCTCGGCGCCCACCCGGTAGTTGAAGGTCACCACGACGACGCCCTCCCCGGCCAGCGTCGCGCCGTCATAGACGGAGTCGGCGGCGTCGCCGCTCCGGTACGCGCCCCCGTAGACGTACACCATCACCGGCAGCCGCCCCCCGAGGCCGGGGGACCACACGTTCACCGTCAGGCAGCTCTCGGTCAGCGACTCGGTCGCGCCGTGCTGCGGCGGTGGCGGGCCGAACGCCGCGCAGTCGCGGACGCCGTCCCACGGCTCAGGGCGTACGGGGGCGGCGAAGCGCAGGTCACCGAGGGGCGGCCGGGCGTACGGGATGCCACGGAAGACGGCCACCCCGTTCTCGCGGTGGCCCCGCACACGGCCGGTCGTGATCGTGGCCTTCGGCTCCGTCAAGGTCGCCTCCAAGATTCCCCGCCGTTCGCCGACAGGATCTGACCGCTCGTCGTAAAGGTCGTACAACTTTTAAATACTGCATACCGTATGTGGTAGCCGTGATGCGTGGCAGACAGTACGAGGTCCGCGAGTCCCCCAGCCTTCCTCAGTCGTTCCCGTATTGTGGCGGCGCCCACCTGGAGCCGTTGGCTCGTGCCGCCCGCTGCGCTCTCCGTGCACCTCGCCATCGGCCAGGCGTACGCGTGGAGCGTCTTCAAACCTCCGCTGGAGTCGGCGCTCGGCCTGTCGGGCACCCAGAGCGCGCTGCCCTTCCAGCTCGGCATCGTCATGCTCGGCCTGTCGGCCGCCTTCGGCGGCACGCTCGTCGAGCGCAACGGCCCCCGCTGGGCCATGTTCGTCTCGATGACCTGCTTCTCCTCCGGATTCCTGCTGTCGGCACTGGGCGTGATCACCCGGCAGTACTGGCTGGTCGTGCTCGGCTACGGCTTCGTCGGCGGCATCGGGCTCGGCATCGGCTACATCTCCCCGGTCTCCACCCTCATCAAGTGGTTCCCCGACCGGCCCGGCATGGCGACCGGCATCGCGATCATGGGCTTCGGCGGCGGCGCGCTCATCGCCTCGCCCTGGTCGGCGCAGATGCTCTCCTCCTTCGGCACCGGCACGACCGGCATCGCCACGACGTTCCTCGTGCACGGCGTCGTCTACGCCGTGTTCATGTCGATGGGCGTGCTGCTCGTCCGCGTCCCGCCGGACGGCTGGACGCCCAAGGGCTGGAAACCGCCCACCACCCGGCTGCGGCCGCTCATCACCACCGCCGACGTCTCCGCCCGCAACGCCATCCGCACCCCGCAGTTCTCCTTCCTGTGGGTCGTGCTGTGCTGCAACGTCACGGCCGGCATCGGCATCCTGGAGAAGGCCGCCCCGATGATCACGGACTTCTTCGCCGGCACCACGGCCGCCGTCGCGGCGGGCGCCGCCGCCGGGTTCATCGCGCTGCTGTCGCTGGCGAACATGGCCGGCCGCTTCGTCTGGTCCTCCACCTCCGACCTCATCGGGCGCAAGAACATGTACCGGGTCTACCTGGGCGTCGGCGCGCTGCTCTACCTCGCCATCGCCCTGGCGGGCGACGCGTCCAAGCCGCTGTTCATCCTCTGCGCGCTCGGCATCCTGTCCTTCTACGGCGGCGGCTTCGCCACCGTGCCCGCGTACCTGAAGGACCTGTTCGGCACGTACGAGGTCGGCGCCATCCACGGCCGGCTGCTCACCGCCTGGTCCACCGCGGGCGTGCTCGGCCCGCTGATCATCAACGCCATCGCCGACGCCCAGGAGAACGCCGGGCGCTCCGGCTCCGACCTCTACACGACCTCGCTGTTCATCATGATCGGCCTGCTCGCCATCGGCTTCCTCGCCAACGAGCTGATCAGGCCGGTCCACGAGAGGTTCCACGAACGCCCCACGCAGCCGGTGCAGAAGGGACAGACCGTATGAGCGAGCGGCGTACCTGGCTGATGGCGCTGGCCTGGCTGTGGGTGGGCGTGCCCTTCGCGTACGGGGTGTACGAGCTGCTCCTCAAGCTCACCCAGCTCTTCTCCGGCTGACCGCTCGTCACAGGGCGCGCCGCACCGCCGACGCCACCATCGTCAGTGCGGCGTCGCCGGCGGGCAGCACGTTCACCATCGTGAAGAACACGTGCGTCTGGCCGTCGAACCGCTTGAACTCCACCGGCACCCCGGCCTGCGCCAGGCGTTCGGCGTACGCCTCGCCCTCGTCGCGCAGGACGTCGTGCTCGGCGGTCAGCACCACGGCGGGCGGCAGGCCGGACAGGTCGGCGCGCAGCGGCGAGGCGTCGGGGGCGGCGCGGCGCACGTGGTCGGGCGCGTAGTGGTCCCAGAACCAGATCATGGAGTCGCGGTCGAGCAGGAGCTGGTTGGCGGGGTCGAGGTAGGAGTCGGTGTCGAGCAGGCAGTCGGTGACCGGGTAGACGAGCACCTGGAGGCCGATCTCGGGGCCGCCCTCGTCCCGCACTCGCTGGGCCACCACGGCCGCCAGGTTGCCGCCCGCGCTGTCGCCCGCCACCACGATCGGCAGGCCGGGCAGGGCGGAGGCGGTCCAGAGCAGGGCGGCGTACGCGTCGCGCGCCGCCGCCGGGTAGCGGTGCTCGGGCGCGAGGCGGTAGCCGGGCAGGACGACCGTGCATCCCGTACGCGCGGCCAGCTCCCTCCCGACCGTGTCGGTCTCGTCGATGGAGCCGATGACCCAGCCGCCGCCGTGGTAGTAGACGATGACGCCGCGCGGCTCCTCACCCGGCACGAGCACGCGGGCCGGGAAGGAGCCGCCGTCCTCCGCCGGGATCGTCACGTCCTTGACCTCGGCCATGTCAGGGCCCTCGCCGCACAAGGCCGCCAGCCCCGCGCTCACGGCGCGCGCCTCGGCCACGCTCATCTCGTGGATCGGTTTGCCGCCGGCCTCCGCCAGCTGCGCGAGAAACCGGGTCATGGCCTCGTCCAGCGCCATGCGACGTCACCTCGTCAAGGAGGAGTGATCGGGATCACTCGACCGTAGGATCCGCGCCGGGCCTTGTCCAGACCCGGAACCGGGAGTGCGGCCGGTCGTGACGAGGGCAGGTGTGGAGGGCGTGAGCTGGGGCAACGCAGGGGTGATGGAAGTGGTCACGGTGTCGTCGTGGCGCGAGCTGGACGACGCGATCGGGGAGGCGGGCCGGCGCGAGGGGTGCGGGCCGGCGCACACCTCGCTGGTCTTCCGCGGGCTCGCGCGCAGCACGTACTCGCACATGTCGGGGCTCGCGCGGCTGCGCGGCCATTACCGGCAGGTCGAATCCCATCTAATACGAAATTTCCGGAAATATGCGCATCGACAGGCCCCCGGGCCGACCGTCTGGGACTGGCTGGCGCTCGGCCAGCACCACGGCCTGCCCACCCGCCTGCTCGACTGGACGTTCTCCCCGCTCGTCGCCCTCCACTTCGCCACCGCGACCTGGCCGGAGGACGACGGCGTGCTGCTGTCCGTCGACTGCGCCGCCACGCACCGGCTGCTGCCCGACCCGCTGCGGGCCCCGCTCGCCGCCGAGGGCGCGCTGGTGTTCACCACCGAGATGCTCGCCGGGGTCGCCCCCTCGCTCGACCGCTTCGACCGGCTCGGCGACGGCGGGCCGTTCCTGGCCTTCTTCGAGCCGCCGTCGCTGGACGATCGGGTGATCAACCAGTCGTCGGTGCTGTCGGTGCTGTCGGACGTGACGTACCAGCTGGAGGACTGGCTGGCCGACCACCCCGGGCTGGGGCGGCAGTGGGTGATCCCGGCCCCGGTCAAGGCCGAGATCAGGCAGCGGCTCGACCAGGCCAACATCACCGAGCGCGTACTGCTGCCCGGCCTCGACGGGCTGGCCGACTGGCTGCGGCGCTACTACTCGCCCGGCTCCATCGAGAACGGGCGCGGCCTCCAGGACGACGGCTCCTCGATGGCCGGCCTGGAGAACCGCCACAGCCAGGACGGCCGCATGGGCGGCTGACCAGGTCAGCGGCCCGGGCCCGAGGCGGCCTTCCAGGGGCCGGGCAGCCGGGTGGGCAGCCGGGTGGGCAGAGGTGTCGTGCCGTCGAGGACGTGGGCGAGCGCCTTCGCCCCGGCAGCCTTCACTGCCCGGTCGGTGCGTCCTGGAGGGTGAAGCGCCGGTCGAGGCCGGTCATCCGCATCAGCCGGCTCACCCTCGGCTGCAGGCCGCTCAGGCGCAGCCGCCCGCCCGCGGCCTCCACCGTGTTCGCCGCCCAGATCAGCGCGTTCAGCCCCGAGGAGTCGCAGAAGTCCACCTCGTGCAGGTCCACGACGACGAGCGGCGGGCGCAGGCACGACATCGCCTCCGCCAGGCCGCTGCGGAACTCCTCCATGGACGACAGGTCCAGGTCCCCGCAGGGACACAGGACGGCGGCGTCATCACGTTGCGTGACCACCCAGGAGAAGCCGGCACGATCGATGCTGCCCATTCCACCCCTCCGCATCCCTACGGTTCGCCCCTCTTATCTTTGCATGGTGCAATCGCCCGCTACGGGTTTCGCAGTGATCGTTTACAACACGGTGATCGTGTACAACGGTCGCGGGCTGTTGACGGGACCCGTGCAGGCTGGCAGTGTCCTCGGCGTGGGGCGGGATCGGCTCGACGGCGGCAACGACGGCGGCGCCGTGCGGATCGGCCACACCGTACGCCGTCAAGTACGCCCCTGGACCCCGTCCGTCCACGAGTTGCTGCGGCACCTCGAACGCAAGGGGTTCGCGGGCGCCCCCCGTGTGCTCGGCATCGACGACGAGGGCCGCGAGATCCTCACCTACCTCGAGGGCGAGACCATGGGCGGCGAGGTCGTGTGGCCCTGGTGGACCCGTACGGAGGAGTCGCTCGTCCAGGTCGCCGAGTGGACGCGCGCCTACCACGAGGCGGTCGCCGACTTCGTGCCGTCCGCGGGCGCGCGCTGGCGGATGGGCGGCAGGTGGGCGCCCGGCCTGATCATCGCGCACAACGACGCCAGCCCGTTCAACGCCGCCTGGCACGACGGCCGCATCACCGGTTTCTTCGACTGGGACTTCGCCGGCCCCGTCACCGCCGACTCCGACGTGAGCTGGATGGCGCACGGCTGGGTGCCGCTGCACGCCCGCTGCACCGCCGAGCTGGACGGCTTCACCGACTTCGACGCGCGCCCCCGCAGGCTGCGGCTGTTCCTCGACACCTACGGCTGGGACGGCAGCACCGACGCGCTCATCAGGGAGCTGCAGTCGCGCATGACCGCCCGCGCGGCCCGCATCCGCCGCTACGGCGCGGCCGGCGAGGGCCTGTACGGGCGGCTGCTGCGCGACGGCGTCGCCGACGACCTCGACCAGGCCGTCCGTGAGCTCGACGACTTTCCCCGCTGAGCACGCGGGACGGGTCACAGCACGTCCTCGATGAGGATCGGCAGGCGGCGGACGCGGCGGCCGGTGGCGTGGAAGACGGCGTTGGCGATGGCGGGGGCGACGCCGACCAGCGCCACCTCGCCGAGGCTCTTGACGCCCATCGGGTTGAGCGCGAAGTCGGGCTCGCCGATGAAGTCCACCTCGATCGTGCCGACGTCGGCGTTGACCGGGATCACGTAGTCCGCGAGGTCGCTGTTGACGAAGCCGCCGTAACGGGGATCGACCTCGCTGTGCTCGTGCAGCGCCGCGCCGATGCCCCACACCACCCCGCCGCGCACCTGGGCGTCGGCGGTGACCGGGCTGGCCACCCTGCCGCAGTCGGCCACGCTGACCACCCGGGGCACGCGGATGCGCCGCGTCACCGGCTCCACCCTGACCTCGGCGAAGTGGGCGACGAAGCTGAAGGAGACGAAGCCGGGATATTCGGGGCCGGTCGGCGCGGCGAGACCCGTGCGCATGCGGTCGGCCATCTCCGGCGGCTGGCCGGGTGTCTGGGTGACGGCCTCGGTCACCACGTCGTCCCCGCCCGCCTGCTTGACCGCCGCCGCCACGTCCACCGGCCCGTCGGGGGCCGCGCCGAGCCGTTCGCGCAGCCGCAGCAGCGCCGCGTGCACGGCCAGCAGCGTGCTGTTGGTGCCCCAGGCGCCGGCGGTGAGGTGGTGCGGGACGCGGGCGGTGTCGCCGACCGCGACGGCGACGGAGTCGGGCGCGATGCCGAGGTCGCCGGCCACGGCGGAGACGAGGGCGGTCGTGATGCCCTGCCCCATCTCGTGGCCGCCCACCTCCAGCAGCACCCGGCCGTCGGCGTCGGCGGTGAGCCTGGCCTGGATCGGGACGGTCTTCGACGGGTACGCGCCCACCGCGACGCCCCAGCCCACCAGCGTCCCGTCGGCCTCCTGCATCGAGCACGGGTCGGGACTGCGTCCGGCCCAGCCGAACAGCTCCGCGCCGCGCCGCAGGCAGTCGGCCAGGTGCCGGGACGAGAACGGCTTGCCGGTCACCGGGTCCGTGCGCGCGTCGTTGGCCAGGCGCAGCTCGACCGGGTCGCGGCCGGTGGCGACGGCCAGCTCGTCGATGGCCGACTCCAGCGCGAACGCGGCCGGGTGCTCGAACGGGGCCCGCATGAAGCCGGGCGACTGCGTGTCGGTCCTGACGTGGCGCTGGCGGCCGCGGAAGTTCCTGATGTCGTACAGGCGGGAGGTCAGCTCCGTGTACGTGGCCGGCAGCAGGTCGTGCCGGGAGTCCTGCTGGTCCACCTCGTGGATCGCGGCCAGCAGCCGGCCCGAGCGGTCGGCGCCCAGCCGGACACGATGCCTGCTCAGCGGGCGGAAGCTCGCCGCGTGGAAGGTGTGGGCGCGCGGCAGCACCAGCTTGACCGGCCTGCCCAGCCGCCGGGCGGCCACGGCCAGCGGCGCGAGGTGCGGCTGCAGCGCGTTCTTCTGGCCGAACGCGCCCCCCACGTACGGCGAGATCACCCGCACCTGCGCGGGGTCGATGCCGAGCTGCCTGGCCAGGCCGCCGCGCAGCGCGCCGACGGTCTGCGTGCCCTCGTGCACCACCACCGTGTCGCCGTGCCACTCGACCACGCCGCCGATCAGCTCCATCGGCACCTGGTGCTGCGGCCCCGCCTCGTACGTCTCGTCGATGCGCAGCGGGCTGCGCTCGTACTCGCCGTCGGCGTCGCCCGCCACCACGTCGGCCAGCGCCGCCTCCTGGGTCTCGGTGCCGGCCGCGCCCAGCTCCACCGCGATCGGCTCCTCGTCGTACTCGGCCCGCACGAGGGCGGCCGCCTCCGTCGCGGCGACCAGGGTGTCGGCCACGACCAGCGCGATCGGCTGGCCCCGGTAGGCGATCCGGTCGTCCAGCAGCGGCTGGAGGCTCTGGAAGGCGTAGCCGCCGCGCATGAGCGAGCCGGCCGGGACGATGCCGAGGTCGTCGAGGTGCGACAGGACGAGCAGCACGCCGGGCACGGCGGTGGCCCCGGCGGTGTCGAGGCGCGTGATGCGGCCCTTGCCGGCGGTCGCCACCACGGGCATCGCATACGCGCAGCCCCCCGGTGTGCGGTCGGCGCCGAAGCGGGCGGTCCCGGTGACCTTCTCCCGCGCGCCGACGCGGGGGATCGCGAAGTCCGTCATCGTACGGCCCGCTCTCCGGCGATCCGCAGCGCCTCGGCCACGGTGCGGATGCCCAGCTCGACCCGGAAACCGTTGTGCGCGCCAGGCCGGGCCCCGGCGAACGCGGCCTCGCCCGCCCGGCGCGCGGACCGCTCGTCCAGCGCCGCCCCGGTCAGCTCCCGCTCGGCGTCCGGGCAGCGCCACGGCCTGGTGGCGACCCCGCCCACCGCGATGCGGCACTCGGCCACGCTCCCGTCACCGCCGAAGCGCACCGCGGCGGCGGCGGAGGCCAGCGCGAACGCGTACGACTCCCGGTCCCTGACCTTGTGGTACGTCGATCCGCGCCCTACCGGCGTGACCGGCACGCGGATGCGGGTGATGATCTCGCCGGCGGCCAGCGTGTGCTCCCTGGCGGGCGTGTCGCCGGGCTCGACGTGCAGTTCGGCCAGCGGGATCGTCCGCGTGCCGCCGGGGCCCGCCACGTCCACCACGGCGTCGAACGCGATCAGCGCGACCGCCCAGTCACCCGGGTAGGTCGCGACGCACGCCTCGCTGCCGCCGAGCAGCGCGTGCCCCCTGTCCAGCCCGCCGATCGCGGCGCAGCCGCTGCCCGGCTCCCGCTTGTTGCAGGCGAACGGCGGGCCGCCCCTGAAGTAGCCGCAGCGGGTGCGCTGCAGCAGGTTGCCGCCCACCGTCGCCATGTTGCGCAGCTGCTGGGAGGCGGCCTTGGCCAGCGACTCGGCCAGCGCGGGGTAGTCGCGCAGCAGCACCGGGTCCTCGGCCACGTCGGCCATCAGCGCGCCGGCGCCGAACGACAGCTCGCCCGCACCCGCCGTGTCGATGCCCGCCAGCTCGCGCAGCGCGCGCACGTCCACGACGCTGTGCGGGGTCTCGATGTCCAGCTTCATCAGGTCGTACAGGGTGGTGCCGCCGGCCAGCACCCGCGCGCCTGGCCCGGCCGCCGCCAGGGCGCTGACCGCCTCGCCGAGGGTGGCGGGGGCGGTGTAGGCGAAGGGGCGCACGGCTCACTCCTCCCGGAGCGCCGCGGCCTGGCGTACGGCGGCGAGTATGCCCGTGTACGCGCCGCACCTGCACAGGTTGCCGCTCATGTACTCGCGGATCTGGTCGTCGTCGCCCGCGTGCCCTTCGGCGATGCAGGCCAGGCCGGACATCACCTGGCCCGGCGTGCAGTAGCCGCACTGCAGCGCGTCGTTGTCCACGAACGCCTCCTGCAGCGGATGCAGCCCGCCCGCGCCCGACACGCCCTCGATCGTGGTCACCGACCTGCCGTGCACCTGGACGGCCGGGGTCAGGCAGGATACGACCCGCCGGCCGTCCAGGTGGACCGTGCACGCGCCGCACTGGCCGTGGTCGCAGCCCTTCTTGGAGCCGGTGAGACCCAGCCGCTCGCGCAGCACGTCGAGCAGGGACTCGCGCGGGTCGAGGTCGAGCCGCACGGGCTGGCCGTTCACCGTGAACGCGGTCGGTCCGGTCATAAGCGAAACGCTAACGGGACCCGCCGTATACATCCCTCTATGTCGCTATAAGAGCGGGTCAAGATTCAGTCGGGAGGGCTGGTGGGTCGCCATCACCGCCCTGAGCTCGTGACCGGCCTTCCGCCGGTTGATCACGCCTCCTCGGCATGGGGGACGACGATGACGACGTTTCCCACCTTCCGGCCGGTTTCAACATAGCGGTGGGCGTCCGTGATCTCGTCCAGGGGATAATGGCGGTCGATGACCGGCCGAAATGCGCCCGACTCAAGCAGCTCCTTCAATTGCCGGGCCATCTCCGCGCCATGCCGGGGCAGCGGGAATTTCACCCTCCGGCCGCCGAGCAAGGGGCCGGCGGCGGCGAGTAAGAGGTTCTGCCAGAAAGGACCCACGTCGGCGGCGACATAAACGCCACGGGGTTTGAGCAGTTTCCTGCACCGCCCGAACGTGCTCTTGCCGACCGCGTCCAGCACGGCGTCATATCGGCGCTCGTCGGCGGTGAAATCGGTGGAGGTGTGGTCGACCACCTTGTCGGCCCCGAGCCCGCGGACGAGATCGAGATGATGCGGCCCGCAGACGGCGGTGACCCAGGCGCCGTGGTGCTTCAGAAGCTGCACGGCGGCCGACCCGATCGCCCCGGTGGCGCCGTAGACCAGCACGTCGTGACCGGCCCGCACCCCGGCCCCCCTGATCATGGAGAGCGCGTAGTGGGCGCCCTCGGTGCCGGGCGCCGCCTCCTCGTACGTCAGCCCCTCGGGCAACGCCGCCAGCGTGCCGCTCTCGCGAACGGTCAGGAACTGCGCGTGCGCCCCCGACCTGCCGTCGTTGTAGCCGAACACTTCGTCCCCGGCCTTGTACGACCCGACGCCCGTCCCCACGGCCACTACCTCGCCGGCGAATTCGGTGCCGAGAACGGGCATCCGCGCAGGCCTGACGAGCCCCGTGAAGAATCGCCACAGGAACGGCTTGGCCGCCCGCATCGCGCAATCGGTGCGGTTGACCGTGGTCGCGCGCACCTTGACGAGCAGCTCACCAGGGCCGGGGACCGGTTTTTCCACCTCTGAAACGCGAACCACTTCCGGCGGGCCATATCTGGCGCGCACTGCGGCTTTCATGCCTCGGATACTAATGCGTTCATTCAGCCGCGACGGCGCCCGTGTACGCGAGATCCGCCGCCATTTTCGCGGCCGTCTCGCGCAGCGCCGGCAGCACGTCGCGGACCAGCGCGTCGTTGCCGGCCCGCCCGGCGTGGGTGGCGACGTTCACGGCGGCGACGGTGCTTCCTGTGCGGTCCTTGATGGGGACGGCGATGGACCGTACGCCCTCCTCAAGCTCCTGGTCCACCAGCGCGTAGCCGTCGGCGGCGGCCCGCCGGACGAGGGCGCGCAGCTCGTCGCGGGAGGTGACGGTCCTGGTGGCCAGCCGGCGCGGCTCGATCGCGGCCAGCCGCTCGTCGGGCTGCTCGGCCAGCAGCACCCGGCCCATGGAGGTCGCGTACGCGGGGAAGCGGGTGCCGACGGTGATGTTCACGCTCATCAGGCTCACGGTCTGGACCCGCGCCACGTACAGGACGTCGTCGCCCGACAGCACCGCGACGGACGCCGACTCGTCGACGCGGGCGGCGAGGTCGGCCAGGTGCGGCTGGACGATCTCGCGGAACGTCAGCCCCGACAGGTGCGCGTAGCCCAGCTCCAGCACCCGGGGCAGCAGCGTGAACCGGGTGCCGCGCGCGGCGGCGTACCCGAGCCGCTCCAGCGCCTGCACCGCCCGCCGCACGGTCGCCCGCGGCAGGCCGGTCACCTTCGCGCAGTCGGCGAGCGTCACCCCGCCCCGCGCCGACCCGAGCGCCACCATGACCGCCAGCCCCCGCGCCAGCGACTGCAGGAACCCCATCCCCAGCTCCCGCTTCGCCTCCTTGGCCGCGTCCGAGGACGAGGAGGTCGCGGGGGTGGCGGCTCCGGCGGGGCCCGCCGGAAGAGCCGACGGGCCGGAGGCCGGGGGCGCGGCCTGCGGGCCGGGGGCGGCGAGGGCGGCTTCCATCTCGGCGACCGTCTCGCGGAGGGCGGGCAGGCAGTGGTCGCGCAGCTCGGCGACCGTGTGCCGGCTGGTGTGGCTCACCACGCTCACCGCACAGGCCGGCTCACCGCGGACCGGGACCGCCACCGCGATCAGGCCGGGCTCGATGAGCTGGTCGTCCTCGGCCCAGGGCTTGGCGGGGTCGAGGAGGGCGAGGCCGGCGGCGCAGCGGGAGGCGGGCAGGACGTCACCGACGCGGAAGGTCACCGACATGCGCCGCCGCCGGGTGAACTGCGCGACGAACCGCACCCCGTCCCCGTCCCGTACGGCCACCGACACCGACTCGTCCAGCTCGTCGGCGAGCCGCGCGGCGGGACCGGCGACGGCGTCGCGCAGCCCCGAGCCGGACAGATAGGCCTCGCCCAGCTCCATCAGCCGCGGCGCGAGCACCACGTCACGCCCGTCGGCCCGCACGTAACCGAGGTGCGCGAGCGTGCCGAGCACCCGGTCGACGGTGGACCTGGCCAGCCCGGTCGCCCGCACGAGGTCCGTGGCGCGGGCGGGCCGCCGCGGGTCGGCGGCGAGCGCGCGCAGCACGCTCAGCCCGCGTTCGAGGGTTCCGGCCGGTTCCATCGGCTCCTCCTGGAAGGGATGAAGGGGACCTTTGACAGGCCAGCCAACCCAGACACATACTGAAATCCTCATAATAGTGAACAAAAGTTCGCAGAGCGAACACACCCACGATCGGAGCGTCGTGCCGAGAGACAAGGTGGTCGCCACGGCCGCGGAGGCGCTGGCAGGCGTGCGTGACGGCGCGTCGTTCGCCGTCGGCGGCTTCGGCCTCAGCGGCATCCCCAACGTCCTGATCAAGGCCCTGTACGACACCGGCGTCACCCGCCTGTCCGTGGTCTCCAACAACTGCGGCGTGGACGGCGGCGGCCTGGGCGTGCTGCTGGCGGCCGGACGCATCGCCCACGTGACCGCCTCGTACATCGGCGACAACAAGGAGTTCGCCCGCCAGTACCTGTCCGGCGAGCTGACGGTCGAGCTGACCCCGCAGGGCAGCCTGGCCGAGCGGCTGCGCGCGGGCGGCAGCGGCATCCCCGCCTTCTACACCCCGGCCGGCGTCGGCACCCCCATCGCGGACGGCGGCCTGCCGCTGCGCCACAACCCGGACGGCTCGATCGCGGTCGCCTCGCCGCCCAAGGAGGTACGCGAGTTCGACGGCCGCGAGTACGTGCTCGAACACGGCATCCGTACCGACTTCGCCCTCGTCCGCGCCGCCAAGGGCGACCGCCACGGCAACCTGGTCTTCCGCAAGGCCGCCCGCAACTTCAACCCGCTCGCCGCGATGGCCGGCCGCGTCACGGTCGCCGAGGTCGAGGAGCTGACCGAGCTGGACCCCGACGAGGTGCACCTGCCCGGCGTGTTCGTGCAGCGCGTGCTCGTGCTCACCCCCGAGCAGGCCGCGGACAAGTCCATCGAGAAGCGGACGGTGACCGGATGAGCTGGACCAGGGACGAGATGGTCGCGCGGGCCGCCGCCGAGCTGCGCGACGGCGACTACGTCAACCTGGGCATCGGCCTGCCCACCCGCATCCCGTCGTTCCTGCCGCCCGGCGTGGACGTCGTGCTGCACTCCGAGAACGGCATCCTCGGCGTCGGCCCCTACCCGGCGGAGGACGAGGTCGACCCCGACCTGATCAACGCCGGCAAGGAGACCGTGACCGTGCGGGAGGGCGCCGCGTTCTTCGACTCGTCGGCGTCGTTCGGCATGATCCGCGGCGGGCACATCGACGTGGCGGTGCTGGGCGCGATGCAGGTCTCGGCCCGCGGCGACCTGGCCAACTGGATGGTGCCCGGCAAGCTCGTCAAGGGCATGGGCGGCGCCATGGACCTCGTGCACGGCGCCCGCAAGGTCATCGTGATCATGGATCACACCGCCAAGGACGGCTCACCCAAGATCGTCGAGGAGTGCTCGCTGCCGCTCACGGGGAAGGAGTGCGTCCACCGGATCGTCACCGACCTGGGCGTCCTCGACGTCACCGAGCAGGGGCTCGCGCTGGTCGAGCGCGCGCCGGGAGTGAGCGTGGACGACGTGCGCGAGCGCACCGACGCGGAGGTTCTGGCATGAAAGACGTCTACATCCTCGACGCCGTACGCACTCCCTTCGGCCGGTACGGCGGCGCCCTGTCCGGCGTCCGCCCCGACGACCTGGCCGCGCACGTCGTCAAGGCGCTGGTCGAGCGCAACGACCTGGACGGGCCCGACGAGGTCGTGCTGGGCAACGCCAACGGCGCCGGCGAGGAGAACCGCAACGTCGCCAGGATGGCCGCCATCCTCGCCGGCCTGCCGATCACCACGCCGGGCGCGACCGTGAACCGGCTGTGCGGGTCGGGCATGGAGGCCGTCGTGCAGGCGTACCGGATGATCGCGATGGGCGACGCCGGCACCGTGATCGCGGGCGGCGTCGAGTCGATGACCCGCGCGCCCTGGGTGCTGCCCAAGCCGGAGAAGGCGTTCCCCGCCGGTGGCCAGGAGCTGGTCTCCACCACGCTCGGCTGGCGGCTGGTCAACCCCGCCATGCCCGCCGAGCACACCGTCGCGCTCGGCGAGGGCGCGGAGCTGATCGCCGACAAGCACCGCATCACCCGCGCGGAGCAGGACGCGTTCGCGCTGGCCAGCCACCAGAAGGCGGCCAAGGCGTCGTTCGAGCGGGAGATCGTGCCCATCGGCCACGTCACCCGCGACGAGGGCATCCGCCACGACACGTCCCTGGAAGCGCTGGCCCGGCTCAAGCCCGTCTTCCGCAAGGACGGCGGCACCGTCACCGCGGGCAACTCCTCGCCGCTCAACGACGGCGCCGCCGCGCTGCTGCTCACCGACGAGGAAGGGCTGCGCGGGCGCGAACCCCTCGCCAGGATCGCCGCCACCGGCGTCAGCGCCCTGGAGCCGCGCTACTTCGGGCTCGGCCCCGTCGAGGCGTCCACCAGGGCACTCGCCAAGGCGGGCCGGCGCTTCGGCGACCTCGCGACCGCCGAGCTGAACGAGGCGTTCGCGGCGCAGGTGCTCGGCTGCCTGGCCGAGCTGCCCGACCTCGACCCCGCCATCGTCAACCCCGACGGCGGCGCCATCGCCATCGGCCACCCCCTCGGCGCCTCGGGCGCCCGCGTCACCGGCGCGGTCGCCCACCGGCTGGCCGCCGCCGGCTCCGGCACCGGGCTGGCCGCGCTCTGCATCGGCGTCGGCCAAGGGCTGGCCGTCGTCCTCGACAGATAGCTCGAAAGGCAGCTGTATGTCCGAACCCCTCCAGCAGGCCGACATCGACCGGGAGATCGCCGAGTACGGCGGGCAGGCCTCCACCCCCTCCGGTCATCCCGCCCGCGACTACGCCCCCTACCGCAGCACCCTCCTGCGCCACCCCAAGCAGCCGCTCGTCGCCGTCAAGGACCCCGAGGCTGTGGAGCTGTCGGGGCCCGTGTTCGGGGCAACCGACGTGACGCCCCAGGACAACGACCTCACCAGGCAGCACCTCGGCGAGCCGCTGGGCGAGCGGATCACCGTGCGGGGCCGGGTGCTCGACCGGTCGGGACGGCCCGTACGCGGCCAGCTCGTCGAGATCTGGCAGGCCAACGCGTCGGGACGCTACCTGCACCAGCGCGACGACCACCCGGCGCCGCTCGACCCGAACTTCACCGGCGTGGGCCGCTGCCTGACCGGTGACGACGGCGGCTACGTGTTCACCACGATCAAGCCCGGCGCGTACCCGTGGCGCAACCACCGCAACGCCTGGCGGCCGGCGCACATCCACTTCTCGCTGTTCGGCAGCGCGTTCACGCAGCGGCTGGTCACCCAGATGTACTTCCCTGGCGACCCGCTGTTCCCGTACGACCCGATCCTGCAGTCCGTCACCGACGCGAGCGCCCGGCAGCGGCTCGTCGCCGACTACGTGCACGACCTGTCCGAGCCGGAGTTCTCGCTCGGCTATCGATGGGACATCGTGCTCGACGGCCCCGCCGCGACCTGGATGGAGGAAGGCCGGTGAACCCCACCCCCTCACAGACCGTCGGCCCGTTCTACGGGTACGCCCTGCCCTTCCCCGGCGGCGGCGACATCGCGACCGGCGGCATCGCCGTCCACGGATACGTCTACGACGGCGCCGGCGACCCGGTGCCCGACGCGCTGCTGGAGTTCTGGCAGGCCGGCGAGGACGGGCAGGTGCGCGGCGCGCCCGGCACACTGCGCCGCGACCCCACCACCGGGGCCGTGCTCGGCAGGGACGGCGTCGTCTTCACCGGCTTCGGCCGCGTCGCCACCGACCTCGACGGCCACTGGGCGCTGCGTACCGTACGGCCGGGAAACGGGTACATCAGCGTGTGCGTGTTCGCCCGCGGCCTGCTGCACCACCTCTACACCCGCATCTACCTCGGGCAGGACCCTTTCCTCGACTCCGTGCCCGCGGAGCGGCGGCACACGCTGCTGGCCGAGCAGGAGCGGGACGGGGTCTTCCGGTTCGACGTCCATCTGCAGGGCGAGAAGGAGACGGTCTTCCTTGACTTCGGCTGATCCCGCTGACCTCGGCCTGCTGTCCCCGATGCGGGGCGCGGCCGAGACCACCGGGGACGCCGCCGTGCTCCAGGCGATGCTGGACGCCGAGGCCGCGCTGACCCGCGCCCAGGCGGCGCTCGGCCTCGCGCCCGCCGCGGCCGCCGAGGCCGTCACGGCCGCCTGCCGCGCCGACGCCTTCGACCTGCCGGACCTGGTCGTACGCGCCAGGTCCGGGGGCAACCCCGTCATCCCGCTCGTCGCCGACCTGCGGCGGGCGGCCGGGCCGCACAGCCCGTACGTGCACCGGGGCGCCACCAGCCAGGACATCCTCGACACCGCCCTGATGCTGGTCGCCCACCGCACCCTGGGTCCCGTGCTCGCCGAGCTGGACACGGTGATCGGCCGCCTGTCCACGCTGGCCGCCGACCACCGCGCCACCCCGATGGCCGCGCGGACCCTCACCCAGCAGGCGGTCCCGACGACGTTCGGCCTCAAGGCGGCGGGCTGGCTGACCCTGGTCACGGACGCTTCTGTCCGCCTCACAGCGGCCCGCCAGGCCCTCCCCGCCCAGCTGGGCGCCGCCGCCGGCACCCTCGCCGCCTTCGACACCGACGCTCAGCAGCCAGGCGGGGGACCGGAGCCCGGGTCGCCGGAGTCCGGCGCGCGGCCGGTGGCGTTGGAACTGCCGGCGCGGTTCGCGGCCGAGCTGGGGCTGGCCGTGCCGGTGTTGCCGTGGCACGTGCTGCGGACGCCGGTGGCCGACCTCGCGGGGGCGCTGGCGTTCACGGCGGGGGCGCTCGGGAAGGTGGCGGCCGACGTGCTGGTGCTGTCGCGTACCGAGATCGGCGAGGTGACCGAGGGCGTCGGCGGCGGGTCGTCGTCCATGCCGCACAAGCACAACCCGGTGCGGGCCACGATGATCGCCGCCGCCGCCCGCCAGGTGCCCCCGCTGGCCGCCACCCTGTACGCCGCACTCGCCGCCGAGGACGAACGCCCCTCGGGCGCCTGGCACGCCGAGTGGCAGCCGCTGCGCGAGGCACTCCGCCTGGTCGCCGGCGCCACCAGGGACGCCGCGGAACTCGTCGCCGACCTGCGCGTCCACCCGGACCGCATGGCCGCCAACCTCTCCGTCGAAGGCACCCCGGCCCCGGCCGCCGCCCTGGTCGACCAAGCCCTCACCCACCACGAACACCGAGACAAGGCACGCCATTGATGTTGCAGCACCGTATGGACGGCCCCGAGCGGGGAGAGCCGCTCGTCCTCGCCCCCTCGCTCGGCACCTCCACCCGCTTGTGGGAGCCGCAGGTGCGGACGCTGGCCCGCACGTACCGGGTGCTCAGGTTCGACCTGCCGGGCCACGGCGGCTCCAAGCCGCTTCCGGCGAGCACGGTCGAGGAGCTGGCCGCGCTGGTGCTGGAGGTGACGGAAGCGGCGGGCATGGAGAGCTTCCACTACGCGGGCGTCTCGATCGGCGGCGCGATCGGCGCCACGCTGGCCGTCCGCCACCCCGGCCGGGTGAGGTCGCTGGCGATGGTGTGCTCGAGCGCCAGGTTCGGCGACCCGGAGGGCTGGCACGAGCGGGCCGCGCTGGTGCGGGAAGAGGGGACCGGGCCGCTGGTGGAGGGCGCGGCGGGTCGCTGGTTCGCGGGGCCGCCCGACCAGGCGCTGCTGGACGACCTCGCCGCCGCCGACCCCGCCGCCTACGCCGCCTGCTGCGAGGCCCTGGCCGGTTACGACCTGCGCGCCGAGCTGGCCCAGATCACCGTGCCGACGCTGGTGGTGGCCGGTCGTGACGACCCGGCCACACCGCCCGCGCACGCCAGGGAGCTGGCGGACGGCATCCCCGGCGCCACCCTGGTCGAGCTGCCGGGCGCCGCCCACCTGGCCCCGGCCGACCAGCCGGAGCGCGTCACCAAGGCACTGCTCGACCACCTGCCGTCGGTCCCCGGCATGCGGGTGCGCCGCGAGGTGCTCGGTGACGCGCACGTGGACCGCGCCGTCGCCCGCACCACCGACTTCACCAGGGACTTCCAGGACTTCATCACCCGCTACGCCTGGGGCGAGATCTGGACCCGCCCCGGCCTCGACCGGCGGACGCGCAGCTGCATCACCCTCACCGCGCTCGTCGCCAGGGGCCACCTGGACGAGCTGGCCATGCACGTACGCGCCGCGCTGCGCAACGGCCTGACCCCCGACGAGATCGGCGAGGTGCTGCTGCAGAGCGCCGTCTACTGCGGCGTTCCGGCCGCCAACGCCGCCTTCGCCGTCGCCCAACGCGTCCTGAACGAGGAGAAGGATTGAGCCGGGGGCGCGGGGCCGGCGGGCTGAGCCGGCGGTCCCGCGCCGCCCGAACAGATGGTCAGCGGGCCGGGGCCGGGGCGGGTGTCCGGCCGAGCTCCTCCGTCGGCACCCGGTACGTCTCCCGCGCCGTAGCCACCGCGACCGCGCTGATCGCGCACAGGATCGCGGTGAACACCCCGACCCCGGTCCACCCCTGCAGCCCGAGCCAGCCGTCGGGGGAGACAATCCCGGCGGCGGAGGCCACGGCGAACCCGGCGATGGCGAAGCCGATCTGGGTGCCGATGGCCATGCCGGACAGACGTACGCGGGTGCTGAACATCTCGCCGTACAGAGCGGGCCAGATGCCGTTCGAGGCGCTGTAGACGACGCCGAGCGTGAGGATGCCGACGAGGAACACCAGCGGATAGCTGCCCGAGTTGATGGCCGCCAGGTAGGCGAAGATCATGATCGGGCTGCCGACAGCGCCGATGAGGAACACCGGCTTGCGCCCGATCCGGTCCGACAGCCGCGCCCACAGCGGGATCGCGACGAGCGCGACGGCGTTGGCGGCCACGCCGACCCAGAGCATGGTGGCGTTGTCGAGCCCGATCTCGTCGCTCGTGGCGTAGTTGAGCGCCCAGACCGTGAAGATCGTGCTGACGGTGGCGATGAGCGCCGCGCACACCACCCGCAGCACGCTGCTCCAGTGGTCGCGGAAGAGCACGGCGAGCGGCATGCGCGGGACGGTGCCCGCGGCCACCTCCTCCTCGAACGCCGGCGTCTCCTCAAGCCGCCGCCTGATGATCCACCCGGCCACCGCCACCGCCACGCTCAGCCAGAACGGCACCCGCCAGCCCCAGGTCAGCAACTGCTCCTCGGGCAGGGCGGCGACCGGGATGAACGCGAACGTGGCCAGGATCTGCCCGAACTGGGTGCCGTTCAGGGTGAAGCTGGTGAAGTAGCCGCGCCGGTCGGCGGGGGAGTGTTCGAGGGTCATGGAGTTGGCGCTGGCCTGCTCGCCCGCCGCCGACAGCCCCTGCATGATGCGCAGCAGCACCAGCAGGACGGGCGCGGCCCCGCCGATCTGGTCGCGGGTGGGCAGGCAGCCGATGAGGAACGTCGACAGCCCCATGAGGACGAGCGTGAACACCATGATCTTCTTGCGGCCGAACCGGTCGCCGACGTGCCCCAGGAAGAACGCGCCCACCGGCCGGGCCGCGTAGGCGACGCCGAAGCTGGCCAGCGACTGGAGGGTGGCGGTCGCCGGGTCGGAGTCGTCGAAGAACACCCGGCCGAAGATCAGCGCGGCGGCGCTGCCGTAGATGAAGAAGTCGTAGTACTCGAGCGCGCTGCCGATCCAGGCGGCGATGGCGGCCTTGCGCGGCGTGCCCCTGCCGAGGGGGCTGCCTGGCGAGTTGCCTGGGGAGTTGCCTGGGGAGTTGCCTGGTGCGTTGTCGGTCACGTGAGCTCCTCGGGCTCTGGCTCCTCGGTGAGCGTGGTGGTGGCGGCCCCCGGCGCCGGTTACCCGTGTTTTACGAACTAGATAGTTAATTAATGTGGGAGCAATGCTGACGTGGCGCGCGTCACATGTCAAGGACGGCTTCCCGCGGGCGCGGGTGGTGGGTTATAACGAACTCACTAGTCCGTACGTTGCTGATCGGGGAGCGCCGCATGACCTCGTACCTGACCGGGCTGATCGGCTCGGGCATCGGTCCCTCGCTCAGCCCGCCGCTGCACGAACGCGAGGCCGCGCACCACGGCCTGCGCTACGTCTACCGGCTGCTCGACACCGACCGGCTCGGCGACGACGTCGGCGAGCTGCTGCGTACGGCCCGCCGGTTCGGCTACAACGGGCTCAACATCACCCACCCCTGCAAGCAGGCCGTCATCCCGCATCTGGACGAGCTGTCGCCCGACGCCGCCATGCTGGGCGCGGTCAACACGGTCGTCTTCGACGGCGAGCGCGCCGTCGGGCACAACACCGACTGGACGGGCTTCGCCGAGTCGTTCACCCGGGGCCTGCCGGGCGCGGCCACCCGCCACGTCGTCCAGCTCGGGGCGGGCGGCGCGGGCGCGGCGGTCGCGTATGCGCTGCTCACCCTCGGCGTGGACGTGCTGACGATCGTGGACGCCGACCCCGCCAGAGCCGCCGCGCTGGCCGACCGGCTCGCGGCCCGCCACGCCGACCGCCACGCCGACCACCACGCCGACCACCACGCCGACCACCACGCCGACCACCACAGGGTCGGCCGCGCCCGCCCAAGCGGCACCGGCGACCTGCCCGCGCTGCTCGCCGAAGCGGACGGCCTGGTGCACGCCACGCCCACCGGCATGGCGCATCACCCGGGGCTGCCGCTGCCGGCCGAGCTGCTGCGTCCCGGCCTGTGGGTGGCCGACATCGTCTACCGGCCGCTGGAGACCGAGCTGCTCAAGCGGGCCAGGGCGCTCGGCTGCCGGACCCTCGACGGCGGCGGCATGGTCGTCTTCCAGGCCGCGCACGCCTTCCGCCTGTTCACCGGGCGCACCCCCGACGCCGAACGCATGCTCGCCCACCTGACCGAACTCACCTGACCGCCCCGGCACGAGGAGAAGCCATGCGCAAGTCGATCGCCACCGTCTCGGTGAGCGGCACGCTGACGGAGAAGCTGACGGCGGTGGCGGCGGCCGGATTCGACGGGGTGGAGATCTTCGAGAACGACCTGCTCGCCTGTCCGCTCCCGCCCGAGGAGATCCGCGCCAGAGCCGCGGACCTGGGGCTCACCATCGACCTCTACCAGCCGTTCCGCGACTTCGAAGGCGTGCCGCGCGCCCGCCTGCGGGCCAACCTGGAGCGGGCCGAGCACAAGTTCCGGCTGATGCGGCGGCTCGGCGCCGACCTGCTGCTGGTCTGCTCGAACGTCTCGCCCGAGACGATCGGCGACGACGGGCTGGCCGCCGAGCACCTGCGGCTGCTCGCCGAGCGGGCCGCCGGGCACGGCATCCGCGTCGCGTACGAGGCGCTGGCCTGGGGCCGGCACGTCAACGAGTACCTGCACGCCTGGAACATCGTCCGCCAGGCCGACCACCCCAACCTGGGCACCTGCCTGGACAGCTTCCACATCCTGTCGCGCGGCTCCGACCCGCTCGGCATCGAGGCCATCCCCGGCGAGAAGATCTTCTTCCTGCAGCTCGCCGACGCGCCGCTGCTCGCCATGGACGTGCTCCAGTGGAGCCGCCACCACCGCTGCTTCCCAGGACAGGGCGGCTTCGACGTCGCGGGGCTGGTCAGGCACGCGCTGAACGCCGGGTACGTGGGGCCGCTGTCGCTGGAGGTGTTCAACGACCATTTCCGGCAGGCCGGCACCGGGCGGACCGCGCGCGACGGCATGCGTTCGCTCATCGCGCTGGAGAGGCAGCTTCAGGGGGTGGCGCACCCGTCCGTGCCGTCGGGGTTCGCCTTCGCGGAGCTGTCCGGCACCGGCTCGCTGAACGGCGTCCTCCCCGCCCTCGGCTTCGCCCGTACGGGCAGGCACAGGGGCAAGCCGGTCGAGCTGTGGTCCCAGGGCGCGGCCCGCCTGCTGGTCAACGCCACCGGCACAGGGCCGGAGCCGGCCGGCGCGGTGAGTCCGGGGCCGGTCGTTGGGGCGGCTGCGAGTGCGGGACCGGCTCACGCGGCCGGCGCGGGTCCCGGGCTGGTGGCGATCGGGCTCGACAACCCCGACCCCGGACGGGCCGTCGCGCACGCCGAGTCGCTGCTGTCGCCCGTACTGCCGCGCGAGCGCGCCCCGCAGGACGCGCCACTGCACGCCGTCGCCGCGCCCGACGGCACGGAGATCTTCTTCTGCGACGACGCCTGGCTCGCCGACTTCGCGCCCGAGGGGACCGGCGGCACGGGGGCCACGGGGGCCACGGGGATCACCCACATCGACCACGTGGCGCTGGCCCAGCCGCCGCACTACTTCGACGAGGCCGCGCTGTTCTACCGGGGCGTGCTCGGGCTGCAGCCGCAGGAGAGCCTGGAGGTGCCCGACCCGTACGGGCTGGTGCGCAGCCGCGCGATGTCCACTCCGCCGATGTCCACTCCGCCGGGGTCCACTCCGCCGGGGTCCACCCCGCAGGAGCCCGGGGTACGCATGGTGCTCAACCTGGCCCAGGTCGGCGCCGGCCAGCCGCCACCCCAGCACGTGGCGCTGGCCGGCGCTGACGTGCTCGCCGTGGCCCGCAGACTGCGCGCCGAGCACCCCGAGCTGCTGCTGCCGATCCCCGCCAACTACTACGACGACCTGGAGGCCCGCCACGACGTGCCGCCGGAGCTGCGGGAGCTGGGCGTCCTGTACGACCGCGACCCGAACGGCGGCGCGTTCCTGCACCTCTACACGGTCACCGTAGGCCGGGTGTTCTTCGAGATCGTCCAGCGGATCGACGGCTACGCAGGCTACGGCGCGGTCAACGCCCCCATCCGCCTCGCCGCCCAGCACCACGGAAGCCGGACAGAGCCGCCTATGATGAGCGAATGACCTCGACCCCCGCCACCGCCGAGCGCCGGCGGGACGCCGACCGCACGCGGGCGGAGATCCTCGACGTCGCCCAGCGCGAGTTCGCCCGCTACGGCTACGCCGGGGCCAGGGTCGACGAGATCGCGGCCCGCATGCGCACCACCAAGCGCATGATCTACTACTACTTCGGCAGCAAGGAACGGCTCTACATCGCCGTCCTGGAGAAGGCGTACGCCGAGGTGCGGGCGGTCGAGCGCACGGTCGACGTCGAGCACCTGGCGCCCGTCGAGGCCATCCGCACGCTGGCGGAGCTGACGTTCGACCACCACGACGCCCACCGCGACTTCATCAAGCTCGTCGCGATCGAGAACATCCACCAGGCCGAGCACATCCGCAAGTCGGAGGCGCTGGCCGGCCTGGGCGCGCCGGTGCTCGACCTCATCACCCGCATCCTGGAGGCGGGGCGGGCCTCCGGCGACTTCGTCACCGAGGCCGACGCCATCGACGTGCACATGATGATCAGCGCGTTCTGCTTCTTCAGGGTGGCCAACCAGCACACGTTCGGTGCGCTGTTCGGGCGCGACATGACCGCGCCCGGGCATCGCGACCGGCTGCGGCGGATGGTCGGCGAGATGACGGTCGGCTACCTGTGCGGCTCAGGCGCCCGCCCCTGACCCGGGCGCGGGGCCGGTGGACAGCCGGGGCACCAGGGCAGGCGTGACGGAGAAGCGCATCGCGGCCGTGCGCCCCTCGACGCGTTCGAGCAGCAGCCGGGCCGCCGTCCTGCCCATGAGCGTGCCGTCCTGGTCGACGCTGGTCAGCGAGATGTTGGCCATCGCCGCCAGCCGGGTGTTGTCGTAACCGGCCACCGAGACGTCACCGGGCACCGACAGCCCCGCCTCGTGCAGCGCCGACAGCGCGCCGAACGCCGCCTGGTCGGCGCCCGCGAAGATCGCGGTCGGCCGGGGCGAGCGGGCCAGCAGCTCGCGCGTGCCGTCGTAGCCGCCCTCCTCGGTCCAGCTCGTGGTGGCGATCGCGATCTCGCCTTCCAGCCCGTGCTCGGTCATCACCCTGCGGTACGTCTCGGCCCTGGTCAGGTGCGGCAGCGCGACCGGCTTGCCGCGGCCCGCGTTGCGCTGCGAGATGTGGCCGATGCGGCGGTGGCCCAGCTCGATGAGGTGGCGCACGACCAGCTCGGTGCCGGCGTCGTCGTCGTCGAAGACCGCGTCGTACGCCGACGAGCGCTCGTGGCGGCCGAGCACGATGAGCGGCATCTCCCCGGCCACCTCCTCCAGCCGCGACTTCGGGGTGATCGGCGCGATCATCAGGATGCCGTCGACCTGCCGGTCGATGAGCGCTTCGACGGCCCGGCTCTCGGCGGCCAGGTCGGTGCTGCCGCCCTGCACGAGGATCGCCTGGTAGCCGCTGCCGCCGAGCTGCTCGCCGACGCCGTCGAGCACGTCGGCGAAGAACGGGTTGCGCACGTGGGGGATCAGCACGCCGATCGTGAACGTGCGCCCGCGCATGGCCCGCGCCGCCGCGTGGGGCCGGTAGCCCAGCTCCTCGATGGCGGCCTTGACCCGGTCGCGCATGGCGGGGCTGGCGCCGTAGGCGTTGCGCAGGACCTTGGAGACGGCGGTGGTGGACACCTGGGCGTGGCGGGCGACGTCCGCGATCGTCACCCGGCGCCTGGGCTCGCGCTCCGGCCTGTGGCCCGCCCTGTGTCCGGCCATGTGTCCGGCCATGTGTTCCGCCTTCCCGCCCGCGTCACCGCTCGTCGGTGACGAGTGTAGGAGCCCTCGCGCACTCCGGCAGCCTGATGAGCAACGATGCCCTGGCCGCTCTGTTCAAGCCTTCGATCTGGTGCTGGAGCTGGGAACAATCGTGGACAACGTTCCCCAAGGGACGTCTTGACGCGCCGGCGCGCGGCGGTTTACGTTGGCTCGCGTCAGGGTGTTAAAACGTTTCAACAACGACCGCCTCTTCCGCGTGATCGTGGCCGGCGACGACCGCCGGGGCCATCCAGGCCTGACCAGAAGGAGCGCCTTGCTACACGTCACACCACCTGCCTTCGAGCACCACCGCGACCCGCTCGGCATCGGCGAGAGCCGCCCACGACTGTCCTGGACCACGACCACCGACGCGCCCGGCTGGACGCAGGCGGCGTACGAGATCGAGATCCGCGACGCGTCCGGCACGGCGGCCTGGCGGGTCGAGTCGGGGGAGTCGGTGCTCGTGCCCTGGCCGGGCGCGCCGCTCGGGTCGCGCGAGCGGCGCGAGGCGCGCGTCCGCGTGCACGGCGCCGACGGCTCCACCGGCGGCTGGAGCGACTGGGCGGCGGTCGAGACCGGCCTGCTGGAGGCCGCCGACTGGCAGGCGGGGGCCGCCGCGCCACCGCGCGGCCTGCTCGGCCCGCCCGACGGCCCCGCCCTGCTGCTGCGCCGCGACTTCACCCTGCGCGGCCCCGTCGCGCGCGCCCGCCTGTACGTCACCGCCCACGGCCTGTACGAGGCCGAGCTGAACGGCCGGACCGTCGGCGACGACGTGCTCGCCCCCGGCTGGAGCAGCTACGACCGGCGGCTGCGCTACCGCACCCACGACGTCACCGCCCTGCTGCGCGAGGGCCCCAACGCGATCGGCGCCACCCTGGCCGACGGCTGGTACCGCGGCCGCATCGGCTTCGGCGGCGGCAAGACCGCCATCTACGGCGACCGCATCGCGCTCATCGCCCAGCTGGAGGTCACCTACGAGGACGGCGGCACCGACCTGGTCGTCACCGACGAGCACTGGCGCTGCGCCACGGGCCCGATCACCGCCGCCGGCCTGTACGACGGCGAGCGGTACGACGCCCGCCTGCTGCCCCAGGGCTGGTCGGAGCCCGGCTTCGAAGCCGCCGCCTGGACGCCCGCCGACGTGCTCGGCCACGACCCCGCCCGGCTCGTCGCGCCGACGGGTCCGCCGGTGCGCCGGGTCGAGACGCTGAGGCCACGGCAGGTGCTGACAGGCCCGTCCGGCGAGACCATCCTCGACTTCGGCCAGAACGTCACCGGCCGGCTGCGCATCCGCGTCCAGGGTCCGGCCGGGCAGACGATCACCCTCCGCCACGCCGAGGTCCTGGAGAACGGCGCGCTCAGCCTCCGTCCACTGCGCCACGCCGCCGCCACGGACACGTACACGCTGCGCGGCGACGACGTCCCCGAGGAGTGGGAGCCCCGCTTCACCATGCACGGCTTCCGGTACGCCCAGATCGACGGCTGGCCGGGCCCGCTGCCCGAGCCCGGCGACGGCGCCGGGACCGGGGTCGAGGCCGGCGGTGGCCACGGTGCCGGGACCGGGGTCGAGGCCGCGATCGAGGCGGTCGTGTGTCATACCGATCTGCGGCCGACCGGCACGTTCCGGTGCTCTGACCCCGACCTCAACCGCCTGCACGACAACGTCGTCTGGAGCCTGCGCGGCAACTTCGTGGACGTGCCCACCGACTGCCCCCAGCGCGACGAGCGCCTCGGCTGGACCGGCGACCTCCAGGTCTTCGCGCCGACCGCCGCCTTCCTCTACGACTGCGCGGGCCCGCTGGCCTCCTGGCTCGCCGACCTCGCCGCCGAGCAGGCCAAGCTCGGCACCGTGCCGCACTACGTGCCGTGGGTGCCGCTGATGCCCGCGGAGCCCGCCGCGGCGTGGGGCGACGCCGCCGTCATCGTGCCCTGGGTGCTGTACCAGCGCTACGGCGACATCGGGCTGCTGCGCACCCAGTACGCCAGCATGAAGGCGTGGGTGGACCACATCGCAGAAAGGGCGGGCGAGAGCCACCTGTGGGACACCGGCTTCCAGTGGGGCGACTGGCTCGACCCGGCGGCGCCGCCCGACAAGCCGGGCAAGGCACGCACGGACCCCGCCCTGGTCGCCACCGCCTACCACGCCTGGACGGCCCGCCTCGTCGCCGAGACGGCCGCGCTGCTCGGCCACGACGACGACGCGGCCGACCACGCGAGGCTGGCGGGGGAGGTGCGGGCGGCGTTCGGGCGCGAATACGTCACGCCGTCGGGGCGGCTGGCCTGCGACACCCAGACCGCGCACGCCCTCGCCATCTGCTTCGACCTGCTGGAGACGCCCGAGCAGCGCGAGCGGGCCGGGCGGCGGCTGGCCGAGCTGGTCGCGGCCGACGGGCACCGCATCGGCACGGGCTTCGTGGGCACGCCGCTGGTCTGCGACGCGCTGGCAGCGGTCGGCGCGTACGGCACCGCGTACGAGCTGCTGACCCAGCGCGCATGCCCGTCATGGCTGTATCCGGTCACCATGGGCGCCACCACGATCTGGGAGCGCTGGGACAGCATGCTGCCCGACGGCAGCGTCAACCCGGGCGAGATGACCTCCTTCAACCACTACGCGCTGGGCGCGGTGGCCGACTTCCTGCACCGTACGGTCGCCGGCCTCGCCCCCGCGGCCCCCGGCTACCGGCGGCTGCGCGTCGCGCCACGTCCCGGCGGCGGGCTGACCGAGGCGGAGGCGGCGCTCGACACCCCGTACGGGACCGCCCGCGTCGCCTGGACCAGGGCCGGCGGCGAGCTGACCGTCACCGTCACCGTGCCGCCCGGCGCCACCGCCGAGCTTGACCTGCCGATCGAGGGCGGGCCCGCCGAGGTGGGGGCGGGCACGCACACCTTCACCGGCGCGCTTCAGGGCTGAGCGCGGTGCGGGCCCGGTCCTGCCGGGCCCGCCAGGCGCTTGCCGAGCCGCTGGGCGGGCGCCTCGACCAGGTGGTAGGTCAGCATGCTCAGCGGGATCAGGACGAGGAGGTAGCCGAGCAGGTCGGGGAGCACGTACAGCAGGATCGGGTGCAGCAGGTAGACGGAGAAGCTGATCACGCCTAGCCGCGCCAGCCAGGCGGGGAACGTCCGCGTGCGCAGCCGGTACGCCAGCCAGAACGTGCAGAACGCCAGCACGATCGCCGGCACCCACGCCGGGTCGTCCTTGGCGGGCAGGCCGCAGCCCAGCACCACCAGCACCGCCGTGATCGCGGCCCGCCAGGAGATCGTGCCCTGCTCGGCCCGGTACACCGCGGTGCCCGCGAACATCGTGGCCAGGATGATCACGCCCTGCCACGTGCCGCCCCTGCTGCCCAGCACCACCAGCGCCAGCCCCAGCAGCCCGCCCGCGACCGCACCCGCCGTCCGCAACCGGCCCCTGGCCAGCACCGTCACCGCGACGGCCGCGACCACCGCGAGGCCGAGCGTCGCCGCCAGGAGGTCGGCCCGCCCGCCGATCACCGACTTCGGCAGCAGCAGCCCGAGCGGCACGGCCGGCACCGCCAGCGCCACCGCGATCCCCGCCGACCGCCGCTCATGCCCCACCGCGAACAGCGCCACGCACATCAGGTAGAAGGCCATCTCGTACGACAGCGTCCAGGTGACGTTGACGACGGCCGGCAGGTTCAGGAGTTCCTGGAGCATCGTCACGTTCCCGAGCACGACCAGCGCCGCCGGCCGGTCGCCCAGGCAGTCCGGCACCGGCAGCACGCCGGCCAGCGCCAGCCCGAGCATCAGCGCGCAGGCGAGCAGCAGCAGCGGCAGCAGCCGGAAGGCCCGCCCGGTCCAGAACGCGCGCAGGTCGCCCTTGCGCTCCAGCGACGCCGGGATGATGTAGCCGCTGACCAGGAAGAACACGAACACGCCCCACGTGCCCATGTCGATGCGCCGGTCAACCTCCGCCCAGACGGCGGGGATGAACGTCCAGCCGGCGTGGTGCAGGGTGACGGCCAGCGCTGCCGGCCCCCGCAGGGCGTCCAGCCAGGCCAGCCGGGCGGGGGCCAGGAACATCTGCCGCAGTCTAGGCCATGGGTCACGAAAGGCCGTGGCGAGTCCCGTCGTGCATATTCGGTTTCGCGCACGCGTTCGATCTCTTATCTTTGCCGTGACCCGCGTCACTAAGGAGATGGTGATCGTGAGAAGCCCCTCCGGCCGAGCAGCTCTTCGTACCAGCGCCGTCGCCGCCGTCGCCCTCGCCGGCGGCCTGCTGACCACCCCGCCCGCGAGCGCCGCCCCCGTGGCGAGCGCGCCCGCCGTCACCACCGTGACGCCGACCGCCCACCAGGCCGCCCACCAGGCCGCCCAGCAGGCCGCCCACCAGGCCGCCCAGCAGGCCGCCCAGCAGGCCGCCCAGCAGGCCGCCCAGCAGGCCGCTGTGCGCCCGCGCAACGGCCGCATACTCTACGAGCGCATCAGCGGCGGGCTCGGCCGGCTCAAGATCAAGAACGGCACGTCACGTGACGGCGTCGTCGCCCTGGTCAAGGGCAAGAAGAAGGCGATCAGCATCTACGTACGCGCCAAGTCCACCGCGACCATCAGGGACGTCAGGGACGGCACCTACCGCATCTACTTCACCACCGGCACCCGCTTCAGCGTCTCCAAGGGCAGGTTCACCCGCGCGGCCAGCTACCAGCGCTTCACCAGCAAGCTGCGCTTCAGGACGACCTCCAGCACCGCGACCGCCTGGACGCTCACCCTCAACCCGGTCAAGGGCGGCAACGCCAGGACCACCTACGTCAACCCGAAGGACTTCCCCGCCTGAACGATCACGCAGCGGAGCCCGGTGATCTCCGCCCGCGACTCCCATGCCGCATCCGCGGGTCCGGCTTGACGACGCGATCTTAGATGCACCAGATTGTTCGCGTCTTTCAGGACCGTTCCCAAGGAAACCCTCATGAAGCGAACCCTCATCGGTGCGATCGCCGTCGCGGGCCTGGCGCAGTTCGTCGCCATGCCCGCGTACGCCGCCCCCACCACCGACCCGGTCAAGGCACTGCAGGCCCAGTTAGGGCAGGGCAAGGCGGTCAACCTGCGGGCCACCGCCAAGGTGACCTTCAAGGCCGGGCAGGTGGCCACCTCCGCCCTCGACGGCACGGTCGGCTTCGGCCCGCGCGGGCCCGTCGCCTCCGACGTGGCCCACACCCTGCAGTACAGCCCGGCACTGCTGCGCACCATGAAGAAGACCGCCCCCGCCGAGACCGAGGCCCTCCAGGAAGGGCCCGTCCGCATGCTCTCCTCCGGCGGCGTCAGCTACGTCTCCGGCCCCGTCGTCGACCAGGCGCTGCCGCCGGGCACGAGCTGGGTGCGTTACCGCAAGGTCGTCCAGCCGCCCAGCAACCTGGTCGTCGAGGCGCTCGACCCGGCCACGCTCAAGACGCTCGTCGCCGGCCGTACCTCGTGGAAGGACGGCATACTCAAGGGCAGCGTCAAGGCCGGCAAGCTCGCCAAGGTTTCCAAGCCGTTCGCCGCCTTCTACGGCACCCGCTTCACCGCCAAGCGCGACGGGAAGATCGGCTACACCATCTGGTTCGGCGACAAGGGCCTCGTGCGGCGCATCGCCGCCAAGGCCGTGCTGCCCATCGACAAGAGCACCGTCCAGGTCGAGTCCGACACCCGCTACACCGACTGGGGCCGCGAGGTCACGGTCCTCCTCCCGCTGGAGGGCGACGTGATCGACCGCACCGAGGTCAAGGACGAGACGCCGGCCCAGGTGCCCGGCATCTGGAACTGACCCGCGCCGCCGGCCGGCACCGTCCTTCGGCCCGCGGCCCGAAAACCCGTGGCGGGCCTTCGTGGCCCGCCCGTATTCTGGCCGCATGTCTACGCCCCGGATCTCTTAGCCAGGACACCCGCTTCCACGCCACCCGTGTGTCCTCTAGCTTTTCCGGAGCGTCATCCCATGCTCACCTTCCGTGGCGTCGCCGTGCGCGCCGGCGCCTCCCTGCTCATGTCCGGTGTGACCGGGCACGTCGGCCCCGGTGACCGCATCGGCCTCGTCGGCCGCAACGGCGCCGGCAAGACCACGCTGATGAAGACCCTCGCCGGCCGCCTCCAGCCCGCGTCCGGCGACATCGTCCGTACGGGCCCCGTGGGCTACCTGCCCCAGGACCCGGCGGCGGCCGACCCCGCGACCACGGTCCTCGACCGCATCCTGTCCGCCCGCGGCCTCGACACGGCGGTCCGCGACCTGCGCGCCGCCGAGACGGCCCTCGCGGAAACCGCGTCGGCCGCTTCCGACCCAGCCGCTTCCGACCCAGCCGCTTCCGACCCAGCCGCTTCCGACCCCGTCACCTCCGACCTCGCCGCCTCTGAGCGGGTCGCTTCCGAGCGCACTGCCTCCGGGGCGATGGAGGCAGCGGAGCGGGCGATGGCGCGTTACGTCAGGGCCGAGGCCGAGTTCCAAGCGCGCGGCGGCTATCCCGCCGAGGCGGAAGCGGCCCGGGTCGCCGCCGGGCTCGGGTTGCCCGATCGGGCGCTGACCCAGTCGCTCGGCACGCTGTCCGGTGGGCAGCGGCGGCGCGTGGAGCTGGCCAGGGTGCTGTTCGCCGAGCCAGGCGTGCTGCTGCTCGACGAGCCCACCAACCACCTCGACCGCGACTCGATCGCGTGGTTGCGGACGTTCCTGCTCGGCTACCCGGGCGGGCTCGTCGTCATCAGCCACGACACCGGGCTGCTGGCCGACGTGGTCAACCGGGTGTGGCACCTGGAGGCGGGCGCGCTGGAGATCCGTAACAGCGGCTGGGAGACGTACCTCGCCGAACGGGACGCCGAGGAACGGCGCAGGGCCAGGCTGCGCGCCGCCGCCGAGCGCAAGGCCGCCGCCCTGCACGCCCAGGCCGACCGGATGCGCTCCCGCTCGTCCACCGCCGTACGCGCCCGCGACATGGCCCGCCGCGCCGACCGCATGCTCGCCGAGACCCGCCCCGTACGGCGCGCCGCCAAGGTCGCCAGGATCCGGCTCCCGGAGCCCGCACCCAGCGGCCGCACGCCGCTCGGCGCGATCAGCCTGACCAAGGCGTACGGCGGCCTGCCGGTGCTGACCGGCGTGGACCTGGCCATCGACCGGGGCAGCCGCCTCGTCGTGCTCGGCCTGAACGGCGCCGGCAAGACCACCCTGCTCAGGATCCTGGCCGGGCAGGAGCAGCCCGATTCAGGACGGGTGGTGCACGGCCACGGGCTGCGGCTCGGCTACTTCGCCCAGGAACACGACACCCTCGACCCCGCCCACACCGTCGCCGGCCACCTCGCCGCCGCCGCGCCCCACCTCACCGACGGCGAGGCCAGGACCGTCCTGGGGTCGTTCCTGTTCGGTGGGGACGACGTGGACAAACCCGTCGGGGTGCTGTCGGGCGGCGAGAAGACCCGGCTCGCCCTGGCCGGGCTGGTCAGCTCGCAGGCCAACGTGCTGCTGCTCGACGAGCCCACCAACAACCTCGACCCGGCCTCGAAGGCCGAGGTGCTGGCGGCGGTGGCGGCGTACGAGGGCGCGGTCGTGATGGTCACCCACGACGAGGAAGCCGTCGAAGCCCTGGCGCCGGACCGCGTCCTGCTGCTGCCCGACGGCGTCGAGGACCTCTGGAACGCCGACTACGCCGACCTCATCACCCTCGCCTGACCCCCGCTCCGGGGGAAGAGCCTGCCCACGGCTCTTCCCCCGGGAACGGCGGGTGGCGCGCGGGGCCGGTGGGGGTGTCACTTCTGTCTCGGAGGTCTCTGGCGTGAGGGGCGTGTGCCTGGGCAGGGGACGGTGGAGACCGCGCCCCCGCGTGGGGCGACCTGCGATGACAGGACGGCGACATGACCTCTACACCCGATCCCCACCGTCCGGTAGCTCCCGTCCCGCCCGACGCGGCGCGGGAGGCGGAGTCGGCGGTGGAGGCCGAGATCGGGCGCGTCAAGGAGCCGGCGCGGCTGCTGCGCGTCAGCACGATGGCCCGGTCACTGCTCGACGAGGCCCGCGGGCTGCCGCTGGACGAGCACGCCCGCGAGCAGCTGGGGCACATCCACGCGCGGGTCGTCGCGGAGATCGGCGACTCGGTGGCGCCCGAGTTGCGGGAGGAGCTGGAACGGCTGCTGCCCACCTCGTCCGGCACCCTGACCCAGGGGGAGATCCGTATCGCGCAGAGCCAGCTCGTGGGATGGCTGGAAGGGGTGTTCCAGGGCATCAGGGTGGGGCTGTCGCTCCAGCAGGCCACCCATCCCGAGTTCCCCGGCTCTCCTCCCATCCCAGGCCGCCCGCCCACCGCCCCCGGCACCGGCCCTTACCTCTAGAGCTGGGGACCTCTGGAGCTCGGGCACGGGGGCTCAGGCGGCCGGTGACCAGGGCAGAGCCCGGCCGTGACGGATCAGCCGGCCGTAGTGGCCGGGATGCACCGGGCCCGTCGCCAGGTCAAGCAGCGGGACGGCGGCCTCGGCGGGGAGAGCGGCGGCGGTGACGTCCCACCACAGGCCTGAGGTGGGGGTGTTCATCATGCCGGGACACACCGCGGCCAGGAGGATGCCCCGGCGGGTGTCCTCGGGCCGGCGCTGCCCGGCCAGGACTCGTACGGCGGCCACCTGGGCGATCTTCGAGGGGATGTTGATGAACATCGGCCAGGCGCCGGCCTTGGCGCTGCCGTCCTTGATCGCGTCCCGCCAGGACGCGACCTGTTCGTCCACCTCGTCCAGCGACGACAACCCGTCGAAGCGGCCGTGCAGCACCGGGGCCAGCTGGTGCAGGGTGCCCAGTGAGCTGGCGACCACGAGCAGCCGGCCGCCGTCGCGCAGCAGCGGGAGGAAGGCGCGCAGCAGGCGGGTGGTGCCGAAGTTGTTGACCTCGGTGTATTCGTCGATCACGGCGGCGGGGTCGTCGTCGGGGCCGACGCGCATGACGGCGTTGCCGAAGACGATGTCCACGCCGCCGTGCCGGTCCCGCAGCAGATCGGCCAGGCGGGTGGCGGCGCCGGGGTCGGCGACGTCGTAAAGCTCCCCGCGTACCTCGGCGGCGGTCTCAGGCAGTTGCGCGACGGCCTTCGCGACGCGTTCCGGGTCGCGGCCGGTCAGGTAGACCGTGTCGCCAGGGCCAAGACGGCGGGCCAGGCCCTCGACGAGGGCCAGGCCGAGGCCCTGGGTCGCGCCCGTGACCAGGGCGACTTTGGTGTTGCTCACTGTAGTGCTCCTCAATCGGAAAGGGATGGAGGGAGCTCCCGGTCGTCCAGCCTAGGGAGGCGGATGGCCATGCCGCCAGCGCAAGTTCATCAAGTATGGTATGCGTAAACCTCATGGCCTTCACCGACGCGTCGCTCACCGCGCTACGGGTCTTCCGCGAGGTGGCCGGGCGCGGCACGCTCACGGCCGCAGCCACCGCGCTCGGCTACACGCAGTCGGCCGTCTCCCGCCAGATCGCCGCGCTCGAACGCGCGGCGGGCGCCGAGCTGCTGGAGCGCCGCCACGACGGCGTGCGGCTGACCCCGGCGGGGCGGATCGTGCTGCGCCACGCCGCAGTGGTGGTCGACCAGGTGGACGCGGGCGCGCGTGAGCTGGCCGGGCTGCCGGACGAGCCCAGCACCGTACGCCTCGGCTTCTTCGCCAGCGCGGGCGCCGTCCTGGTGCCCCGGGCGCTGGCGGCCCTGCGCGCCGGGCATCCCGCCATCACCGTGCACACCAGGGAGGGCAGCACGCCGTCGCTGGTCCGCGCGCTCCGGGCGGGCGCGATCGACCTCGCGCTGCTCGGCTCGGCGCCGCCGTTCCGTCCGCCCGACGCCGAGAGCCCCGCCCTTGAGGTGAGCGTCCTGTACGAGCGGAGCCTGCGCGTCGCCGTCCCCGCCGCCCATCCGCTGGCCAGAGGCGACTACATCGACGTCGCCGACCTGCACGGGCAGCGCTGGATCGCCGGCCCAGGCAGTGCGGCGGCCGGGGGAGCGGGTGACAGCACCGGCATGGGCGCGTGGCCCGGCCTGGACGAGCGTCCCGAGATCGTGCACTCGGCCCGCGACTGGCTGGCCAAGCTCAGCCTGGTGGCCGCGGGCGCGGGGCTGACCACGGTGCCCGCGATGCTCGCGGAAGCCGTCCCTGACGGGGTACGGGTGCTCCCGGTACGCGGCGGCCCCCAGGAACAGCGCCGCTGCCTGCTGGCCAGGCTGCCGGGCCCGCTGCCCGAGCCCGCCGCCCACCTCGCCGGAGCACTGCGGGACGCCGCGCCCACACCATAGACGCCGCGCGCCGTGCGGTCACATGCCCTTCACCGCGTACGTGACCAGCGTCGTCAGCACATCCTTGACCGAGTCGCGCCGCCGCACGTCGCACAGCACGATCGGGATGTGCTCGCCCAGCCCCAGCGCCCGCCGCACCTTGCCGGGCTCGTACCGGCGGGCGCCGTCGAAGCAGTTGACCCCCACCACGAACGGGATGCCGCGCTGCTCGAAGTAGTCCACGGCGGGGAAGGAGTCCTGCAGCCGGCGGGTGTCGGCGAGCACGACGGCGCCGAGCGCGCCGAGCGCGAGCTCGTCCCACATGAACCAGAACCGGTCCTGACCTGGCGTGCCGAACAGATACAGCCACAGCCCGTCGCGGATCGTGATCCGGCCGAAGTCGAGCGCCACCGTGGTCGTGATCTTGGACTCGACGCCCGAGGTGTCGTCCACCCCGATGCCGCGGTCGCTCAGCAGCTCCTCGGTGTGCAGCGGCCGGATCTCGCTGATCGTGCCCACCATGGTCGTCTTGCCGACGCCGAAACCACCCGCGATGAGAATCTTGATGGCCAGTGCGGGGACGGCCGGCGCCGTCCCCGCCTCAGAGACTGCGTAGCCCATGGAGCACTTCCCTGTAGATGCGTTCGTCGATCGTCTGCGCGACGGGGCGTGGGCGGTCGATGGTGACGAGGCCGTCGCGGCGCAGATCGCCCAGGATGACCCGGGTGATGTTG
Organism: Nonomuraea salmonea; assembly: GCF_042428605.1. Classification (NCBI taxonomy): domain Bacteria; kingdom Bacillati; phylum Actinomycetota; class Actinomycetes; order Streptosporangiales; family Streptosporangiaceae; genus Nonomuraea; species Nonomuraea salmonea. The sequence continues at coordinate 52,675 of NZ_JBHMCF010000051.1, read as the reverse complement.
AGCGGCAGCCGCAGGTGCGCCGCGACGTCGGCCACGGGGGTGGGCCTGCGGCACAGCGTCAGCACGGCGCGGTGCTCGGGGATGAGGTCCGCGGGTTCCGGGACGTCGCCGATCGTGGTGACGATGGCCACCAGGTCGAACGTCTCGCCCTGGGGCCGCGCCCGGCCCCCGGTCAGCCCGAAGAGCCGGATCAGCGGCCCTGGATCGTCCCCGCTCACTGTCTCGTACCGTTCCAGGCCGGTGCCGGTGCAGCTCCCCTCGGTTGCGCGGAGAGGTGCTCGCCGACCCTCTTGACCATCAGGGCCATCTCGTACGTGACCATGCCCAGCTCGGCGTCCGCCGTGGCGAGCACGGCCAGCCGGGCGCCCTGCCCCGCGGCGGTGACGAACAGGAAGCCCTCCTCCATCTCGATGATGGTCTGCCGTACGCCGCCGAGCCCGAAGTGCCGTCCCGCTCCCATGGCGAGGCTGTGGCTGCCGGCCGAGATGGCGGACAGGTGCTCCGCGTCCTCCCTGGTCAAGCCTCTGGAGCTGCCCATGGACAGCCCGTCGGCGGACAGCACGATGGCGTGCCGGATGCCGGGCACGCGCTGGATGAGGTCGTCGAGCAGCCAGCTCAGTTCGCTTCTGGAGTCAGGCATCGGATTGGTCGTCCTTTCGGTTCCACATGTCGTGCTCGTGCCCCGTCTGCCGGCGGCCCTGCTGCCAGCCGCGTTGCATGGACGACATGAGCTGTGCGAGCTCCTCCGGCGTGCGCTCGGCGACGACGCGACGGTGCACGCGTCCCGAGTCACGGAGCTGGGGAGCCAGGTTGGCCTGCGGAATCCGCATGGGCAGCCCGTCGAGATCCTCGTCGGCGTCCTGGGCGGGCACCGTGACGCTCCACGCCTCCGGCCGGCCGTCGGGCTTGGCGGAGCCGGGCACCGGCGTGGGCTTGGCGCCGCCGGTGGGCCGCCGCATCGGCAGCTCCACGTCGTCGGTGCCGGGCCCGAGCACCGAGCCGGTCATGGGCGCCGCCGGAGAGGCCGGTGAGAAGGCCGGCGAGGAGGCCGGCGAGGAGGCCGGTGAGGAGGCCGGTGAGGAGGCCGGTGAGGAGGGAGGCATGGGATCCTGCGCGGTGCCGCCGGACAGCCAGGCCGGGTCGGGCGTCCAGACCGGGTCGTGGTCGCCCGTACGGTCGGGCGCGTCGAACCAGGTGCCCCGCTCGGGAGCGGTGCTCGTCCCCTGCCCCCACGAGGCCGACGAGGCCGACGAGGGCGACGAGGCCGACGACGCCGACGACGCCGACGTGCCGAGGGCGGGCTGCCCGCCGGCGGTGAGCGCGGGGCGCTCGGCCTCGGCCAGCAGCGAGGCGGGCAGGAGGACGATCGCGGTGGTCCCGTCGTACGGCGACCGCCGCAGCATGATCTTGATCCCGTGCCGGGTCGCGAGCCTGGCGACCACGAACAGGCCCAGCCGGTCGGTGTCGGCCAGGTCGAACTCCGGCGTGTCCGACAGCCGGGCGTTCAGCTCGGCGAGCGTGGCGTCGTTCAGGCCGAGCCCCCGGTCCTCGACCTCCAGCGCCACCCCGTTGGCCGCCGTCACCCCGCGCACCTGCACGGTGGTGTTGGGCGGAGAGTAGACGGTGGCGTTCTCGATCAGCTCGGCCACGAGGTGGATGACGTCGGTGACGGCGGCGCCGACGAGCAGCGGCGCGTCCGGCATGGGCGCGACCGTGACCCGCGTGTAGTCCTCGACCTCCAGGACGGCGGCGCGTACGACGTCGAACAGCGGCACCGGGTCGCGCCAGCGGCGGGCGGGGGAGGAGTCGGACAGGATGATGAGGTTCTCGGCGTGCCGCCGCATGCGGGTGGTGAGGTGGTCGAGCTTGAACAGGTCCTCCAGGACCTCGGGCTCCTCCACCCTGCGCTCCATCGTGTCGAGGAGCGCGAGCTGGCGGTGCAGCAGCGCCTGGTTGCGCCGGGCCAGGTTGAGGAAGACCTGGCTGACGCCCTTGCGCAGCGCGGCCTGGCCGACGGCGGCTTCGACGGCGGTGCGGCGCACGGCGGCGAAGGCGTTCGCCACGCGGTCCACCTCGGCGGTCTCGGCCGGGTCGAGGGCCGGGGCCTCGGTGGCGGGGTCCACATCGTCGCCGCGGCGCAGCCGCTCGACGAGTCGGGGCAGCCGCTGCTCGGCCAGCTCGACGGCCGACCGTTGCAGCCGGAGCAGCTCGTCGACCAGCGAGCGGCCGAACCGGTACGACAGCGCCAGCGACACCAGCACCGCCGCGAGCCCGAGCAGCAGGACCAGCCCGATCCGCCAGTACGCGCCGACCTTCTGGCTCTGGCCCTCGGCGGCGGCGCGCGTCAGCTCGGCCTGCGTGGCCTGGTTGATCTGGCCCAGCACGGCCTCGGCGTCGCCCTTCCACTCCCGGGCGGTGACCGGCGGCGCGCCGCCCGTGTCGAACGTGAACAGCTCGTCCTCGACCGCGACCACGCGCCTGTAGGGCTCGCTCGCCACCAGCCGGTCGTAGGCGGCCCGCAGCTCGGGCCCGGCGTCGCGCTCGGCGTTGGCGAAGAGGAGCCGGCGGCTGGACATGGCGGCCACGAACGCGGCGCGGTCGGTGGGGGTCATCCTGCGCTGCGCGATCGTGCTGGTCAGCACCGCGTGCTCGCGCCACAGGTATTCGGCGGTGGCGCTGAAGGCGGCCATGCCGCGCACCGCGCGGTAGGAGGAGACGTCGCTCAGCGCGTCGCGGTCGGTGAACTGCCGGTTCACCACCGCGATGAGGTTGTTGTACGCCTCGATGATGGTCAGCGTCGGGGCCAGCACGCCGCCGTCGGCGGAGGCCCGCAGCGACTGGAGCCCGTCGAGGGCCTGCACCATCGCCTCGACCTGGGCCGGGGTCGCGTCGCTGTCGCCCTCGATGATGGTCCTGACGATCTCGCGGACCTTGCCGACCTGGGCGTCGGTCTGCTGCCGCTGCTCGGCCAGCGGCTTGTACGCGGCCGTGCTGCCGGGCGCCTCGGCGGAGAGCTGGCGTTCGCGCTGCAGCTCGACGATCAGCTGGAGCAGCGGCGAGCCGATGGCCTCCCAGCGGTCCTGCGTCTGAGAGACCTCGGCGATCTCGTCCACACTGGAATAAGCGATGAATCCCCATAACGCCACCATGGAGACCAGCGGAAGCAGGAGGATCCTGAGCAGCTTGGTACGGATCGGCGGGGGCGAGCTCATCCTTCATCCAATTCCGCGCGAGTGTGCGCTGCCGGGCAGTCGTGGACGTGCTGCCGCCCCCGAGGTTGCCCGCCACGACCGGTGCGCTTGTGGTTCGTCCACTATGCCGATGGGGCAGATGTACTTCAAGGTACGGATGCGAAGAATCATCGCGAATGACGTGTTGACTCTTTGTCAACACACGATTCGTGAACCGTGACCGCCGTCACATCCACGCACAGTGACGAATCCGGGTAATTGATCAAATGACCGATCGCAGGACCGGTCAAATGAGCGATCACGATCAGACGAACGCGCCGTGCCCCGTCACCGCGCGCCCGACGATGAGCGTGTTGATCTCCCGGGTGCCCTCGTAGGAGTAGATCGCCTCCGCGTCCGCCACGAACCGCGCGATGTCGTAGTCGAGGATGATGCCGTTGCCCGCGAGCAGCTCGCGCGCCCAGCCCACCACCTCCCGCATCCGCGACGTGCAGTACGCCTTCGCCAGCGCCGAGTGCTCGTCCCGGTAGACGCCGTCGTCCTGCATCCTCGCCAGCCGCACCACCATGTCGAGGCAGGCGGTGGCGTTGCCCAGCATCTTGACCAGCAGGTCCTGCACGAGCTGGAACGCCGCGATCGGCCGGCCGAACTGCTCGCGCTCACCGGCGTAGCGCAGCGCGATCTCGTACGCCGCGATCATGATGCCGACCGCCTGCCAGGCGACGCCGCTGCGGGTCCTGCGCAGGATCTTCGCGGTGTCGCGGAAGGAGGAGGCGCCGGCCAGCCGGTGGGATTCGGGCACCCGGCAGCCCCGCAGCGTGATGTCGGCGTTCTGCACCGTGCGCAGCGCCATCTTGTTCTCGATCTTCGTGGCGGTGAACCCGGGCGTGCCCTTCTCCACCACGAATCCCTTGACCTGCCCGTCCTCGACGTCCTTGGCCCACACCACGATCAGGTCGGCGAACGTGCCGTTGCCGATCCAGCGCTTGGCGCCGTCGAGCACCCACGTGTCGCCCTCGCGGCAGGCCGTCGTCCGCATGCCGCCCGCGACGTCGGAGCCGCCCTCCGGCTCGGTGAGCGCGAACGCGCCGATCTGCTCCATCCTGCTCATCGCCGGCAGCCACCGCTCGCGCTGCTCCGGCGAGCCACAGGCGGCGATGCTGCCCATGGCCAGGCCGGTGTGCACGCCGAAGAACGTCGCCATCGACGGGTCCGCGTGCGCCATCTCCAGCGCCAGGAACCCGCTGAGCAGGCCGCTCGGCTTCGACCCTGGGCACTCGGGCAGGGCGAGCCCGGCGACGCCCAGCTCCGCGTACCCCTTGACCAGGTCGATCGGGAACTCGGCGCGCACCCAGCAGTCGTTGGCGATGGGCACCACCTTGTCGTTGAGGAACTCGCGCACCCGCAGCAGCATCCGCCGCTCGTCGTCGGCGAGCAGGCTCTCGAACTGGTAGAAGTCTCCGGTCAGCAGCTCCGACATGGCCGCCCCCTACCCGGCTCCCGTCCCGCGACACGACGCCGGAGCGCGAGAAGAGGCAGACTGGCGCGCGTCTGGTACGCCGCCGCGCAGAAGGGTCGTGATGATGCTCGACGCGTTCGCCAGGTGCCGGCTCCATGAGGATTTCGAGCCGGTCACCGAGATGGGCGCCAACCCGTACTACCGGCCGGTGGAGGAGCGGCTGGTCACCGGCGAGGTGCTGGTGGACGGGCGGGTGCTGGTGTCGGCCGGGTCCAACGACTACCTCGGGCTCTCGGCCGACCCCAGGCTGAAGGACGCCGCCTGCCGGGCGGTGCGCCGCCTGGGCACCGGCACGTCGGGCTCGCGCCTGGTCAACGGCTCGCTCGCACTGCACGAGACGCTGGAGTCGAGGCTGGCGGCGTTCCTCGGGCAGCAGGCCGCCATGGTGACGCCGAGCGGGTTCCTCGCCAACATGGCGCTCGGCGCCCTGGCCGGGCCGCGCGACACCGTCCTCGCCGACCAGCTCATCCACGCCTCGCTCATCGACGCCGTCCGGGTCTCCCGCGCCCGCCTGCGCCGCTACCGCCACAACGACATGGAGCAGCTGGACCGGCTGCTCGACGGCTGCGACCCGGCCGCCGCCGCGCTCGTGCTCACCGAGGGCATGTTCTCCACCACCGGCACGCTCTGCGACCTGCCCGGCACCGCCGCCCTGGCCCGCCGGTACGGCGTGCGCCTCGTCCTGGACGGCGCCCACGACATCGGCCTGTTAGGCGCGGCAGGCCGCGGCGCCGCCGAGCACTTCGGCCTGGAGAGCGCCGTGGACCTGCACACGCTGGCCTTCTCCAAATGCTTCGGCACGACGGGCGGGGCGGTCGCCGGGCCCGCCGACGTCATCGTCTACCTGCGCCACCACGCGCGCTCGATGGTCTACTCGGCGGCCCTCTCACCGGCGAGCACCGCCGCCGCCCTGGCCGCGCTCGACATCATCGAGACCGAGCCCGAGCGCCGCCGCCGCGCGCTGGCCGCCGCCGACCGCCTGCGCGCCGACCTGACCGGGCTCGGCTACGACACCGGCGGCTCGCCCACCACGATCATCCCCGTCCACGTCGGCGACATCGTGCCGTGCTGCCTGCTGTGGCGGGAACTGTTCGCCGAGGGCGTCTTCGCCACCGCCATGGTGCCGCCCAGCGTGCCGGAGGGCCGGGCGCTGATCCGGGTCAGCGCCACGGCCCTGCACACCGACGCCCAGCTCGACCGCATCGCCACCGCCTTCGCGGTGGCCGGCCGCCGCCTGGGCCTGATCTCCTGATCAGGGACGGAAGCCGGCCGCCGACAACCTCCCGCCCATGATCATGAGGACCGCCACCAGCGCCGTCCAGCCCGTCTGGTGCGCCGCGCCCAGCCCGGCCCCGTCGTCCCCGTGGAAGTAGTCGTGGAAGTAGTCGTGGAACAGCACGAGGTCCCGCCATGTCGCTCAGGTACGGGCCCCACCTGCGCCAGGGCGCGTCCGGTGCGGCCGGCTGCGCGAGCCGCGCTCGTTCGGCATCCGGGTGTGGGTCCATGGCGGCGGCATCCACCTGGATCCCGCCGTTGCCTGCTCGCCACGCGGTGACGTCCATGAGGCGTCACGCGTACGCGCTGGCGGCCAGCGTGACGGTCACCGCGAGCAGCGCGAGCGCGGGCGCCGCCAGCGGGAGCAGGACGACCAGCAGCGTGCCGCCGGCCGCGCCGAGCACCAGCGCGCCCAGCACCGCCACCAGCTCGGGCCCGTGCGGCGGCCCCGTGCCCGGGGTGAGGTGGCGGGCGATCGTGCTGGTCAGCGCGCCCGTGATGAAGGTCGTCGAGCCGATGAACGTGTGCAGCCGGTGCGTCACCGCGCTCTGCATGCCCATGGCCAGCGCGGCCGTCGCGATCAGCACGAGCTGCGGCCCCGACAGCGCCCACCCCGTCAGCAGCCCGACCAGCAGCCCCGCCTCCGCCGCCACCGTCAGCCTGGTGCGCACCGCCCACCCGCGCGCCCCGCGGGTGAACCGGAACGCCAGCGCCAGCCCGCAGGTGAACGCGACGAACGCCACCAGCGAGCCCACCGCGTCGGCGAACCTGCCCCGGCTCGCCGACACGCCCAGCAGCACCAGGTTGCCGGTCATGTTCGAGGTGAACACCTGGCCCAGGGAGAGGAAGGTGAAGGCGTCGACGGCTCCCGAGGCCAGCGCCATGGTCAGCACGGGCAGGCGAGGGACGGATCGCATCCCCCCATCGTCCGACGCCGGCCCCGCTCACCCGCGGAGGACGCGCTGACCGTCTGACTGCTTCCCGCCGCTCGCGAAGGGAGGACGCGCTGACCGCCTAGCTGCTTCCCTGCTGCTCACCGGCCTTCGGCTCCGGCTGCTGGGCGGCGTCCTGCGAGGGCTGCCGGCCGTTGGCGGGGAGGCGGTCGAGGACGCGGCGGCGGATGACGCGCTTGACGCGGCCCGTCAGGGTCGTCGGCACGGCGGGCTGCCGGCGCTGCGCCGCGTGCAGCTCGCGGCGCAGCGTGCCCACCTCGCGCCGCAGCTCCACGGCGCTCTTACGCCACTTGCCCGCCTCCTCGCGCCACTTGTCGACCTGCCCGCGCAGCCGGTCGGCCTCCTCGGTCAGCCTGGCGACCTCGGCCTCCGCCCGCACCCGCGCCTTGTAGGCCGCCCGCCGCCCCACCACCTCGGGCAGCCTCTCTGCGGGTGCGGCGGAGAACGCGTACTCCTCGCCGGTCACCCACCGCACCCCGGACACGTCGTCCACCGCGTCGTCCAGCGGCTCACCGGGACGCGCGACGAGCCGGGCCCGCGCGAACGACGACACGCGCTCCAGCCGCGCCTCGGCCACGCCGTCGGCGGTCTCCTCCAGCAGCACCCTGACCAGCCCGAGCCCCTCGTTGCGCATCAGCCTCAGCAGCCGCGCCACGCTGTCCTCGCCCGGCAGCCACCCGGCGGGCAGGCGCAGCACGAACGGCGTCGACGGGTCCACCTCCTCGGCCGTCGCCAGGCGTACCCGGCCCTCGTGCTCGTAGTGGCCGTGGACCAGCACCAGGTCGAGGTTCGGGTCCTTGAGCGGGGCGCGGCGGTCGCGGTCGAGGGTGTCCCAGGGGCCGGTCACCACCACCGACAGGTCCGCCACCGTCGAGGCGAGCAGCGCGTCCACGCTCGCCCGCACGGCCTCGTAGCCGGCGGTGCCGGAGACGACGGCGGTCACCTGCGGCACCTTCCACTGCCGCCCGGGATGGCCGCGCAGCCACTGGTAGGTGGGGATGCGGTCGGCGACGAAGGCGTGGCTGACCCGGTCGATGCGCTTCTGGTGCCGCATCCGCATGGTCGGCCCGAGGTGGTAGGCGCGGGCCGCCGGCTCCGGTACGAACACCGCCCCCGCCTGCGCGAGCCGGTAGCCCATCTCGGTGTCCTGCCCGAGTATCAGCTCCTCGTCCATGGGCCCCGCGGCCTCGATGAGCAGCCTGCTCGCCGAGGTCGCGCCGCCGACGTGCAGGCTGAACGGGCGCACCGGGTTGTTCGTGAGCCCGTCGGTGCGCTCCACCAGGCCCACCAGCCAGGCGTGCGGCTCGGCCGGCTCGAACGCCGCCTCCAGGTCGTCGGGCAGCTCGTCGGGCAGCTCGGCGCTGGTGAAGCGGATGTAGCCGGTCACCGACAGGTAGGGCGCGGCGTGGTGCCAGCGCATGTGCGCGGCGAGCGCGCCCGGCGTGAGCACCACGTCGGAGTCGAGCCAGTGGATGACGTCGCCGTCCGCCGCGGCCAGCCCGGCGTTGCGGGCGGCGGCCCGTCCAGGACGCTCGCACACGACCAGGCGCGCGGCGCTGCCCTCGGGCACCCGCAGCGGCGGCGAGCTGCCGTTGTCCACCACGATGACCTCGGTCAGCTCCGCCGGGTACGTCTGCCGCGCCAGCCCCTGCAACACCAGGTCCAGCTTGTCCTGGGCGCCGTAGGCGGGGATCACCACGCTGACCCGCAGCCGGGGCGTGTAGTCCTCCGGCGGCCGCAGGACGCGGTAGTCGTTGCCGCGGACGCGCGGCACCTGGCGGTCGGCACGGTCCCGAGGGGTGGCGGACATGCGCGTTGCTGCTCCCTCATGCGTCGGTCGGGGCATTGGCGAGAGCCCACTGTAGAGCCCTTACCTGAGAAAGCAACGAGCCGATATCGCGGGATCGGGAATTGTCGCAGGTCAGGACTGTCAGGATCTGTCAAGGAAGGGGGGCGCCCGGCGGCAGGAGGCGTCCGCCGCGTACCAGCGCGACGACCCGCTCCAGGTCGGGCGTCAGGTAGCGGTCGGCGCCGAGCGGCGCGACGTGCCGGCGCAGCTCCGCGTGCAGCGCGCGGGCGGCGGGGCCGAGCGGCAGGCCCGCCATCTTCTCCGCGATCAGGTCGATGCCCTGGGCCGCCATCAGGTACTGCACGGCCAGCACGACCTCCAGCCGGTCGAGGTTCTCGTGCAGGTGGCGGGCCGAGGCCATGGCCATCGTGTTGTGGTCCTCCTGGCCGTCCTTGACCGGGCGGGACAGCGTACCGGCCGGGGTGGCCCTGACCTGCAGCTCGGGGATCAGCGCTGCGGCCACGGTCTGCGCCTGCACCATGCCGGAGTTCAGCCCGGGGGTGCCGCCCGCGAGGTTCGGCGGCAGGCCGTAGCTCCACCGGGGCGACAGCAGCCGCCCGGACAGCTCCTGTGACAGGACGGCGACGTCGGCGATCTCCGCGTTCATGCTGTCGGCGAGGTGCCCCATGATCGAGGCGTCCCAGTTGCCGCCCATGACGAACTCGTACCCGGCGCCCTGCTTCTTCCTGAAGACCAGCGGGTTGGAGGTGGCGGAGTTCGCCTCGCGGACCAGAGTGCGGCGGGCGTCGGCCAGCTCGTGCCGCAGCCCGGCCAGGATGTGCGGCGCGGCCCGTACCGACACCGCGTCCTGCACGCGCGGCTCGAAGTGCTCGGGGTCGAGCCGCTTACGGCCCTCCTCCGTCATCCAGCCCGAGCCCGCCACCATCGCCCGCAGCCGCGCCGCGACCGCGTTCTCCTCGGGGATGTGCCGTTCTTTGTGCGTACGCGCGTCCAGCGCCCCCTGCTCGGCCCTGGTCGCCTCCATGAACAGCGCCAGCGCGCCCTCCGCCTGCCCGGCCAGCACCGTGGCCCGGCGTACGGCGTCCATGAGCAGGGCCGCCACGACCGTGCTGCCGCTGACGATCGGCAGCGCCTCGCCCGCCTGGAGGGTGAAGCCGGCCGGCAGCCCGGCCTTGGGCAGCAGGGCGGAGGCGGGGCCCTCCTCGCCGCCGTACCGCACCGGCGCCTCCTCGCCGATCGCCGCCAGCCCGGCCGCGGCCTGCGGCTGCAGGTCGCCGGTGCCGAGCGAGCCGATCTGCGGCATCAGGGGCACGACCCCGGCGTTGACCAGGGCCAGCAGGCGTTGCGGCACGTCGGGGCGGACGCCGTACCTGCCCCTGGCCATCTGGTTGGCCTTGACGATCAGCGCCAGCCTGGCCACGTCGTCGCGCAGCGGCTCGCCGACCCCCGCGGCGTGCGAGCGCAGCACGTTGCGCTGGAACTGCTCGGCCTGCTCCGGCGTGAGCGGCCGGTCCTTGAGCGGGCCGAGCGCCTGGTTCCAGCCGTACACCCGCTGCCCGTCCTTCAGCGCGGCCAGCGCGCCCGCCCTGGTGCGCGCCATCGTGGCCTGCGCGGACGGCGCGATCCTGGCCGCGACGGGGCGGCCCCCCAAGATCGCGAAGGCGTCGTCGAGGGTGAACGACCGGCCGTCCAGCACCAGGTTCAGCGGGCGCGGCGCGACCGGTTCGGCCGTGGCCTGGGCCGGGACGAGCAGCGCGGCCAGCAGGCCCATCCCCGTGACGATCCGTACGGCTCTCATCGGACCTGTATAGGCGGGGAGCGCGCGGGTCCCGGCGGCGCCGGGCGGAGAGCTGACCTGATCGGGAAGAAGTGATGAGACCCCCGGTACTGTCGGGAGCCATGGAGATCTGGATCAACCCGGCCTGCTCCAAGTGCCGCGCCGCGCTGTCCGTGCTCGACGCCGAGGGCGCCGGCTACACCGTACGCCGCTACCTCGACGACCCGCCGACCCCGGGCGAGCTGCGCGACGTGCTGACCCGGCTGGGCCTCGAACCGTGGGACATCACGAGGACGGGCGAGCCCGTGGCGGGCGAGCTGGGCCTGGCGTCGTGGCCGCGCGACGCCGCCGCCCGCGAGCAGTGGATCGAGGCGCTGGCCGCCCACCCCGTGCTCATCCAGCGGCCGATCATCACCGCCGGCGACGGAACGGCCGTGGTCGCGCGGACGGAGGAGGCCGTACGGTCCGTCCTGCCGCGGTGAAACGGAAGGCCGCGTCCCCGCGGGCGAGACGGGGACGCGGCCTTCCGGGCTTTCCTGACGGTCAGGCCGGGGTCGGGGCCTCGTCCTTGACCGGCGGCGTGGGCAGGTCGAGGCTGTCACGCAGCTTGGCCGGCTTGAGGAAGAACGCCGCGATCAGGCCGACGAGCGCGATGCCGACCGAGACCATGAAGATGTGGCCGGTCGCGTCGCCGTAGGCGGCCCTGACGATTCCCTTGAGCGGCTCGGGCATCGAGGCGATGTCGAGGCTGCGCCCCGCCTCGCCGCCGCCGGTCACCGGGATGCCGGCCTTGGCCAGGCCCTCCGCGATGTTCGTGGCCACCCGGTTGGCGAGCACCGCGCCCAGCACCGACACGCCGACGGTGCCGCCGAGCGAGCGGAAGAAGGTGATCGCGCCGCTCGCCGCGCCGATCTCGCGCAGCGGGACGGTGTTCTGGATGACGAGGACGAGGTTCTGCATCGACATGCCGACGCCGACGCCGACGAGGAGCATGTAGATCGAGACCAGCACCAGCGACGTCTCGTGGTCGATGGTCGCCAGCCCGGCGAACCCGGCCAGCAGCACGACCAGCCCGGCCAAAATGTACGGCTTCGTGTTGCCGCTCTTGGAGACCATCCGGCCGCTGATCGTCGAGGAGAACAGCACGCCGACCATCATGGGGATGGTCAGCAGGCCCGCGGCCGTGGGGCCGTAGCCGCGGCCGATCTGGAAGTATTGGCCGAGGAAGACCGCGCCGCCGAACATGGCCATGCCGACCGCGAGGCTGGCGAGGATGGCGAGCGCGGGGTCACGGCGCTTGATGACGTGCAGCGGCACGACCGGCTCGCGGACCTTGGTCTCGACGAACGTGGCCAGCGCGAGCAGCAGCACGCCGCCGCCGACCATGGCGAGGGTCTGCCAGGACAGCCAGGCGAAGGAGTTGTCGACGAAGGTCACCCAGATGAGCAGCACGCTGACGCCGGCGGCGATGAGGCCGGCGCCCCAGTAGTCGATGCTCACGTCGGCCCGGCGCACGGTCGGGACGTGCAGCGTCTTGGCCAGCAGCGCGAAGGCGGCGATGGTGAACGGCACGGCGATGAAGAAGCACCAGCGCCAGCCGAGCCAGGAGGTGTCGGCGATGAGGCCGCCGAGCAGCGGGCCCGCGACGGTGGCGACGGCCATGACGGCGCCGAGGTAGCCGTTGTAGCGCCCGCGCTCCTTGGGGGAGATCATCGCGGCGATGACGACCTGGGTGAGGATCTGCAGCGCGCCCATGCCGAGGCCCTGGACGGCGCGGAAGGCGATGAGCTGGCCGGTGTTCTGGGCGAACCCGCAGGCCAGCGAGCTGACCATGAAGATCACGATGGAGATCTGGAGCAGCAGCTTCTTGTTGAACAAGTCGGCGAGCTTGCCCCAGATCGGCGTCGAGGCGGTCGAGGCCAGCAGGGATGCGGTGACGACCCAGGTGTACTGCGACTGGCTGCCCTTCAGCGAGCCGATGATCTGGGGCAGCGCCACGGAGACGATGGTGCCGCTGATCATGGCCACGAACAGGACGAGCAGGAGGCCGCTGAGGGCTTCGAGGATTTGGCGGTGGGTCATCGGCTCCGCCGCGGACGGCGCTGCCGGCTGGGCACTCACACGCAACCTCCGATCAAGGGTGTTAAGGGAAGCAACTGGGATACTTTACATGCTCAGGTGGCAACTTTGCGCATTGGGCATTTATTCCCAGTGGGTAAACTGTGGCGCACCATGGGAAGTACAGCAGGATTGCGCGAGCGCAAGAAGGCCGAGACGCGGCGGGCGGTGCACGAGGCCGCGCTGCGGCTCACCGTCGACCACGGGCTCGACAACGTCACCGTCGAGGCCATCGCCGACGCCGCCAACATCTCGCGGCGGACGTTCTCCAACTACTTCGACGGCAAGGAGGACGCGCTGCTGTACGGGGACGAGCAGATGCTCGGCACCCTCGTCCACCTCGTGCGCGCGCAACCCCGCGACCGCTCCGCCTGGCTCGCGCTGCGCGGTGCGGTGGAGAGCCTCTTCGAGGAGTACGGCGGGCCCGACCGCGAGTGGCACCTGCGCGCCCGCCTCGCCATGCGGCACCCGTCCCTGCTCGCCCGGCAGGTCGCCGGCCGGATCCGGCTGGAGCACGACCTGAGCGAGGCGATGGCCGAACGCGACTGCCCCGTCGAGCCCCGGCTCGTCGCCGCCGTGTTCATGGCGGCGCTGCGGGTGGCGAGCCAGCAGTGGTGCGCGGAGCACGAGACCCGCGAGCTCGCCGAGCTGGTCTCCCGGGCCCTCGACCAGGTGGCCCAGCCCTTCACCTGATCTCCGGAAAAATCGGCTCTTGTCGCGGAAGGGGATCGCGGAGACACTCCGGGCGGGGGATGCTCACGGGCCGGAGGGGTGCTCATGCGGGGTATGAGGTGGCGGGCCGCGTTCGCCGCGCTGCTGCTGGCGTTCACCATGGGGGCCGCGGCGGCGCCCGGCGGGCGGGAGGCGTACGAGATCTGGCTGGTCGACCAGTCCGACACGAACGGGCTCGCCCACGGCGGCACCATCCACATCTACGACGGCCACGACGTCACCCGCCGCCTGTCGGACGCCCGCCCGTCGGACGTGATCGACCTGGGCGGCGCGACGTCCGCTCTGTGCCGGGCGAGCACGGGCCGCGACCCCGTCAGGCCGCACATGCTGGTCTTCAGCCGGCGCGACACGCACGCGGCGCTCGCGTTCGTCGCCAGCGGGCACGTGGTCGTCTTCGACGCCCCCGCCAGGCGGCCGCTCGCCTGCTTCGCGACCGAGACCGGCGCGGGCGGCGCCCGCCAGGCGCACGCGCTGTGGCCCACGGGCGACGACCGCCACCTGATCATCGCCAACCAGAACGGCAAGAAGCTGGAGCGCATCCGTACGGACTACGCCACGAACACCTTCACCCAGGAGCCCGCCGCAACGCTCGACCTCGCCGGCTGCACCACGCCGAGCGGCGCCCCCTGCGAGGCCCCTGGGCTGCGCCCGGACAACGCGCCGATCTGCCCGTTCATCGCCTCGGACGACGGGCCCGTGTTCATCAGCCTGCGCGGCGGTGGCCTGTTCGTCGTGGACTGGCGCCGTACGCCGATGGCGATCGCCGGGGAGTACGACGCCGCGCACGTGCCCGCCAACGGCTGCGGCTTCGCCGAGGCGCACGGGCGGGTGTTCGGCGACGGGGGCGGCGGCACCCCGGCCAACCTCGACCAGTTCAGCGTCTTCCGGCTGCCGCGCACCGGCTACTCGGCCGCGAACCCGCCGAACACGCCGCCCGTCGAGCGCCTCTACGACGACGAGGCGCCGGACCGCGACGCGCACGGCACCCTGGTCAGCGCCAAGGACCGGTACGTCTGGGTGGGCGACAGGGACGCGAACGTGGCGGAGGTCTTCGACGGCCGCACCGGCGCGCACGCCGGCACCGTGCCGCTGACGTCGCGGTTCAGCGCCGACCCGACGGTGGACCTGTTCGCCTCGTCACCGGACCGCGCCTGGGCGTTCGCCTCCACGCGCGGCCCGAACCCGCTCTCCGGCGACCCGCACTCCTCCCACGGCACCGACCCCGGCCTGCTGATCCTCCGTCTCACCGGCGACGGCAGGACCGGTCAGGTGCGCGGCCTGATCCCCATCACGAACGTGGACGCGGGCGGCGTCGAACGCGCCGACCCCCACGGCATCCGCATCCGCCGGACGTCATGAACCGTCATCCGGCGGGGGCGGGCAGCACGATCGCCGCGAGAACCAGCCCCTCGGCCGCCAGCCACCGCCCGGAGAACTCCTGCACCGCCAGCCCTCCGACCTGCGGCCCGTCGACGAGCAACCGCGCACGAAAGCCCCCGGCGACCGCGCCCGCCGCGGATCCCGTCGCCGGCGGCGTCGCTCCCGGCGCCGTGACCGGGTCGGTGGTGAGGTCGATGCGGGCCTCCTCGAAGCCGAGCCACCGGCCCGTGAGCGGGTACCAGGTCTTGTACACGGCTTCCTTGGCGCAGAACAGCAGCCGCCCCCAGCTCACCCCGCCGTCGTCCGCCTGCTTCCTGACGAACGCGGCCTCCTCGGGCAGCGCGACCGTGTCGAGCACCCCGTCGGGCAGCGGCCCGTTGGGCTCGGCGTCGATGCCGACGGACGCCACCGCCGACGAGTCGGCGGCGACCGCCCCTCGGTAGCCGTCGCAGTGGGTGATGCTGCCCACGATGCCGTCGGGCCAGAGCGGCTCGCCCCGCGTCCCGGACAGGATGGGCGCCGCCGGCCGGCCGAGCTGCGCGAGTGCCCGGCGGGCGCAGACGCGGGCCGCGGTGAACTCCCTGCGGCGCTTGGCGACGGCCCGGGCGACCAGCGCCTCTTCCTCGGGGAACAGGCCGCCGTCCGGATAGTCGTCGCCGCGCGACTCGACCGCGACGACCTGCGGGGGAAGGAGGTGGTCGATCACGTGGACACCGGGATCGCGCCGATCATGGCCTCATTGTAGGCGAGCGCCGGGCACAGAGATCGGCGTAAGTTGGGTGGACTTCTGATGATTCGTGCCACCCGCCTGGAGGACGACATGCCCGCCCGCGCCGCCGCCGACCGCGAGCCGTGGATCCGCTCCCTGCGCCCGGCCTCCGGGCACGCGGTCAAGCTGCTGTGCTTCCCGCACGCCGGCGGCTCGGCGAGCTACTACGTTCCGCTGGCGCGCAGCTTGCCGGAGTTCGTCGAGGTGTACGGCGTGCAGTACCCGGGGCGGCAGGACCGCTTCGCCGATCCGATGATCGACGACCTCTTCGTGCTGGCCGAGCGCATCCATGAGGTGCTCACCCCACTGCTGGACGGCCCGGTCGCCTTCTTCGGCCACAGCATGGGGGCGACGGTCGCGTTCGAGGTGATCAGGCTCATGGAAGGCAAGGGCCAGACCCCGCCCGTACGGCTGTTCGCCTCGGCCAGGCGGGCGCCGTCCCGCTCGCGCGACGACGGCGTGCACCGGCTCGACGACAAGGGATTGGTGGCCGAGGTGAGCGCGCTGAACCCGTCGGCCGCGCACGCTTTCGCGGACGCCGACTTCGTCTCCATCGTGCTGCCCGCGCTGCGCAACGACTACCGCGCGGTGGAGCGCTACCGCTGCACCGAGGGCGCGACGGTGAGCTGCCCCATCACCACGTTCCTGGGCACCGAGGATCCGAAGGTGACCGAGTCCGAGGTCCGCGCGTGGGCCGAGCACACCACCGCCGGCCTGGACCTGGAGCGCTTCTCCGGCGGCCACTTCTACGTCGAGGACCACTGGCGGCGGCTGGCCGCCGAGCTGACCCGCAGGCTCACCTGAGCACGATCGAGTTGCGCCCAACGAAATCGTCAGGGATTCTTGACGACTATGACGTTCAGGTGTGCTGACCTCCCCGACCACGAAGGCTTCGCCGCGCCGGTGCTCCCCGGCGGCGAGCAGGCCCCGACCTCGCCCGTCTTCACCAAGACGTTCGTCGGCTACCGGGCCTCGTGCTCGTGCGGATGGAGCGACCGCCGCCAGCTGCCGCCCACCTCCGAGGGCGCCAAGGACGCCGAATACCGGTGGTGGAGCAGGCACGTGCCGCCGCTGCTCGCCGCCGCGCCGCCGAAGGAGCTGGTGATCAAGTCGGACCTGCTGTGCGAGCAGATCGTCCGGCTGGCCGGCGACCGCCCGCTCGCCGCGCTCGCCCTGCTGTCGCAGGTCGAGAGCTGGCAGCGCACACTGCTCGACCAGGCCGTCGCGGGCGCCAGAGCGGCGGGCGCCTCGTGGGCGGAGGTCGGCGAGGCGATGGGCATCTCCAAGCAGGCCGCCCACGAACGCTTCAGGGCCTACACCGACGCCTGAGCCGCCCGGCCTGGACCCGGCGCTCTCAGCCCGGGGACAGGCTCCCGGCCCTGACCGGTTACCGGCCCAGGGTCAGCTCTCGACCCACTTGTAGCTCTTCGCGAGCGACGACAGCTCCTGCCTGATGGCCACGATCTGGGTGCCCGTCAGCGTCGGGACCGTCGTGATGAGCAGCTCCGTGATCTCCCGCTTGAACTCCGACTCCGACAGCACCTCACACAGGTCGTCGCCCGCGTTGCCCTCATGGGAGGGCACGTAGGAGCTCTCGTAGGAGCTCTCGTGGGAGTGCGAAGGCGAGGCCGCGGCCCGCTGCCCGACGATGCGGACGTCGGACGCCTTCAGCCCCCGGTCGCCGCCCTCCAGCCGGAACTCCACGACCGTGCCGGGCCGTACGGCGTGCTTGTCGTCCAGCAGATCGTTGGCGTGCAGGAAGACGTCGGCACCGCCGGTGTCCGGCGCGATGAACCCATAACCCCGAACCTGATCGAACCGCAGAACCCTACCCGTTACCACCAGCACCTCACTCGACCAAACCGCGGGCGTTCCACCAGTTGAACGCCCGTGCGCAGGCTATCGCGCGCCGTAGCGCAGGCACAACGGCCCGCCCCGCGAGCCGGATCACGGCCGCCCGGCGACGGGCCGCACGCCATGGACGACCGCGCCCCGGTCACCGCCACCCGGGACGAACTCCGCACAATGCCCGTCGCCGGCACCCTCCCCGCGGGACGCTGGACCTGGAGCGCGCCATGACCGATCGACAGCGACTGGAGGGCCGGGTGGCCGTGACACGTACCGACACCATCAGGACGTGGCCCGCGCGGGCCTACCGGGACACGTTCGCGCCCACGGCGCCCGACCCGGTCGAGGGCGCGGAGCTGCCGCCGGGCCGGCCGCTACTTCCCGCCCGACCTGCCGATGGACGCGCTGCGCCCCGACGGCACCCCGGCCCGCGACGGCGTCGTCCCGGACATCGGCCTGCCGCGCCGCCTGTTCGCGGGGAGGAGATGACGTTCCACCACCCGATCCGCCCGGCGGCGTACACGATGCGCGCCCCCGCCTGACCGTGCCCAGGCGGCGCTCAGGCGGCGCTCAGGCGGCGCACGCCTGGGCCCGCGCCAGGGCGGATCGCCCACCCTCGGCCCCGCCTCAGGGGTGAGGGCTCCAGCGTCAGGCGGGCACCGGCTGCGGCGGGGTGTCGCCCACGTAGCGCGCCGCCGGTCGGATGATCTTGCTGTCGGCGGCCTGCTCCAGGATGTTGGCGCACCACCCGACCGTACGGGCGGCGGCGAACGTCGGCGTGAACATCGAGCGCGGCACCCCGCACAGCTCCATCACCACGCCCGCGTAGAACTCGACGTTGGTGTGCAGGTCGCGGCCCGGCTTCAGCTCGGCCAGGATCTCGATGACCCGCCGCTCCACCTCGTGCGCGAAGTCCACCAGCTCGCCGCCGAAGCTCCGCGCGATGCCCGACAGCATGCGCGAGCGCGGGTCCTCGGTGCGGTAGACGGGGTGACCGAAGCCCATGATGCGGTCGCCGGCCAGCACGCGATCGCGTACCCAGGCGTCGATGCGGTCGGGTGTGCCGATCGCGTCGAGGGTGTCCAGGGCGCGGCTCGGGGCGCCGCCGTGCAGCGGCCCCGACAGCGCGCCCAGCGCCCCCACCACGCAGGAGGCCAGGTCGGCGCCCGTCGAGGCGATCACCCGCGCGGTGAAGGTGGAGGCGTTGAAGCCGTGGTCGATCGTGGAGATCAGATACTGCTCGATCGCCCTGGCGTGCGCGGGCTCCGGCTCCTCGCCGGTGAGCATGTAGAGGTAGTTGGCGGCGTACGTCAGGTCGTCGCGCGGCTCGACCGGCTCCAGGCCGAGCGAGAGCCGGTGCAGCGCGGTCAGCAGCGTCGGCGTCAGCGCGCTCACCAGCAGCGCGTCGTCAAGGCGCTGCTCGGGCCCGAGGTCGTAGAGCGGTCGCAGCCCGAGCACGGAGCCGGCCGCCGACACCGCGCCGCGCACGGCGTCCAGCGGGCCGCCGCCCGGCGCGGCCAGCGCGGGCAGCAGGGGCCGCAGCGCCTCGGGCACGTGACGCAGCGGCAGCGTGCGCTCGACGAAGCGCCGCCGGTCCTCGGCGGACGGCAGCGCGCCGAGCAGCATCAGGTGCCAGACGTCCTCGAACGTGCGCTTCTCCGCGAGCTCGATCGCGGAGTACTGGCGGTAGTGGTAGAAGCCCTCACGGCCGCGGACGTCGCTCAGGCGCGTCTCGGTGACGACGACGCCGCTGAGCCCCCTGGGCACCTCGATGCCGTGTCCATTGCCCGCCGGCGCGGTGGTGCTGATCATGTGATGAACCTCCTCCGATACCGGCACTCTCCGGCCTGCCCCATAGGCGCGTCAACGTTGATTTTCGTCCACGTGATCGAGGTCACCGCAGGATTTACGGCACTTACCGCACCCCGGCATATTGATTTTCATCAACATGCCAAGGTGTAGGCGAGCTGGGATAACCGCACCCGCCGATGCGTAACGCGGTGGTATAACTACTCACCGTAATCGACCAAGCGCGCCGGTGCGGACACCCCCGGCGCCGTCCCCCCGGCTCTTCCCCCCGAAGGAGCAGCAAGCATGCGCTCGACCCGTGCGTCCCTGATCGCGGGCGGCACCGCCCTCGCCGCCCTCCTGTTCACCGCCCAGCCCGCCGCTCGGCCTGCCGCGGCGGCCCCGGTCGGCACCGGCTGCCTCGCGTACGGGCAGGTCGGCAGCTACCTGTCCAGGGAGGGCGGGTTGAAGCTGACCCTCTCGCCCGGCTTCCTCGCCGAGCTGCGGCGGGCGGGCATCGGGCTCTCCGCGCTCGGCCCGGTCGAGCTGGTGGACGGCGGCAAGGCCCTGTGGACGCCGGTCGGCGAGCGGTACGACACCGTCGCGACGCCCAGCGGCCGGATCTGCCACCCCGGCGGCTTCTCGTTCTCCGACCCCGAGACCAACGTGACGTACGAGATCGACACCTTCCGCATGGTGTTCGCGGCCACCGGCGGCAGCGGGCTCCTCGCCATCCCTGCCGTCAACGGGCGGCCACGGCCGCGTGGCGAGCTGACACTGGCCGGCTTCAGCCTCCGCGAGGCTCTCGCGCCCGGCACGTTCGTCCGGCACGGCGGCGGAGCCGGCCCGCGCAAGGTCGCCCTGACCCTGCACCAGAGCTGGGCCGACGACCTCAACCGCGAGCTCGGCACCCGCCTGCGCGGCGGGGCCCACTGGGCCGACCTCGCCATCGCCTGGCAGGGCACGCCCAGCCGGCCCGTCCCCGCCGGGACGTCGCCCGGCCTGCGCGGCATCGAGCTCGTCAGCGCCGCCATCCGCCGCACGTCCTGACCTTCCCGTCCCGTTCATCCCCCACCACGAGGACACCCCGATCAGATGAAACGCGTACGGCTCGTGCTGCCCCTGCTGGGATGCGTGCTGGTGGCCTGTGCCTTGATGGCCATGTACGCCCCCACCGGGCTCCTGCGCCAGGAGGAGCCGCCGCCGGGCCCCGTGGGCTGGACGCCGCACGACCTGCCGGACGGCATCGAGGCCGCCCAGCGCCGCCTGAGCCGCCACCCCGGCGACGCGGCGGACTGGGCGAACCTCGGCCATCTGTACCTCCGGCAGGCACTCCGCACCGCCGAGACCTCCTTCCACGCCAAGGCCGAGGCCGCTCTGGAACGTTCCCTGCGGCTCGGCAGGCCCTCCGTCGAGGCTCTGATCGGCATGGGCGAGCTGGCCAACGCCCGGCACGACCACGCGGGCGCGGTCCGCTGGGCCGCCCGCGCCCGCACCGCCGCTCCCAGCAGCTGGGCGCTGTACGGCGTGCTCACCGACGCCTACCTGGCGCTGGGCCGCTACGACCAGGCCGAGCGGGCGCTGCGCCGCATGCTCGACGGCCGCCCCGACCTCGCCTCCTTCACCAGGGCCGCCCGCGTCGAACACCTCCGCGGCCGCGTCGGGCCCGCCCGCGAGCTGCTGCGCCGCGCCTGCCAGGTCGCCGGCGACCCCGCCGAGTACGCCATCTGCCAGTGGCGGCTCGGCGATCTCGCCTGGCACGAGGGCGACCCTTCCGCGGCGCGGGCGGCGTACACGCAGGCACTCGCCGCCGACCCTGGACACGTGCCCGCCCGCGCGGGCAAGGCGCGTACGGAGGCCGCGCTCGGCAACCCCGACCAGGCCAGGCGCGACTACGCCACCGCCGTCGCCCGCTCGCCCGCCTACGCCGTCGAGTACGGCGAGCTGCTCGACCACCTCGGCGAGCGCGAGGAGGCCAGGCGGCAGTACGCCGCGTTCGTGGCCCACCACAAGGTGCTGGCCGCCAACGGTGACACCGACCACTACGCCATCGGGGTGTTCCAGGCCGACCACGGTGACGCGCGCGCCGCCGTACGGCATCTGCGGCTCGAATGGGCGCGGCGGCAGGCCGTCGAGGTCGCCGACGCGCTGGCCTGGGCGCTCCACCGGGCCGGCCGGTCCGCCGAGGCCGCCAGGTACGCCGCCCGCGCGGCCACGCTCGGGGGGCGCAACGCGCTCTTCTCCTATCACCGGGGCGAGATCGAGTACGCCCGCGGCCGCCTCGCCTGGGCGCGCACCCACCTGACGCGCGCCCTGTCCATCAACCCGCACTTCTCGCCAGGTGGCGCCGTGCGCGCCCGCGCCCTGCTGGCCCAGACCGCGTGACCGCTTTCCCCTCCCGGAATGCGGAGTAAACCTCTTAAATTCCGCACAAGCCCCGATAAATGGACGACACTCACAATGCGTCAATGCCGAGGGGGTGTGCTAGCCTGATGGCGTTGCAGTTGTGGTTCCCATAAAAGACTTTGTGTGCGCCTGACGGATTGTAATCTTCGGGCGCATTTTTTGTTCGCCGGTCATTTCCGGATGGGCACATCGTGGCGACACGGATTCCGCAAGGTGCGGATTCCGTCAGATCTGCGCATATCTAAGGAGATCGACATGGCTACTGGCACCGTGAAGTGGTTCAACTCGGAAAAGGGCTTCGGCTTCATCGCCCAGGACGGCGGCGGCGCCGACGTCTTCGCCCACTACTCCAACATCGTCGCCAACGGCGGCTACCGCGAGCTGACGGAGGGCCAGAAGGTCTCCTTCGACGTCGTGCAGGGCCAGAAGGGCCCGCAGGCGGAGAACATCGTCGCCGCCTGACCCGCGTTCCCTGAGCCCGGGCACCTCACCGTGCCCGGGCTCTCGCGTGCCCGCCGATGAGTTCTCGCTCCGCGGACGGTCCAACCTTCCGTAAGCCCGTTCTCCGGCGCGACGAGAGGACCCACCGCGATGAGCGAGCAGAAGATGACCCCCGCCGACCTGCCGTCCGGCCGTTCACCCGCCCTCGACCGCCTCGACGTGCTGGTGGGGGAGTGGGCGACGGCCGCCGTCTTCGACGCCGGCTTCTTCGGCCCCGGCAGCCCCGAGGTCGTCGGCCACGGACGCACCACGTTCGCCTGGCTGAAGGGCCGTCGGGTGCTCGCCCAGACCTTCACCAACGACCACCCCGACGCCCCCGACGGCCTCTGCGCCATCGGCCTGAGCGACCAGCCCGAGGTGTTCGTCCAGCACTACCACGACTCGCGCGGCGAAACCCGCGACTACCTGATGACCCTCGACGACGGCGAGCTGCGCTTCTGGCGCGCGGACCCGGCCTTCGCCCAGCGCTACCGCGGCACGGTCACGGCCGACGGCAAGACGATCGAGGGCGCCTGGGAGGTCTCGGAGGACGGCCATACCTGGCGCCACGACTTCAAGCTCATCTACACCAGGGCCGGCTGACAGGTTTTTGCAACGCAAGCCGCCGCCCGGGCGTCCCTGGGAGGTGGAGTTCGAGGATTTCGTCCGGGCCAGGGGGCCGGCGCTGCTGCGATACGGCCTGGTGCTGACGGGGAACGCCGACGACGCCGCCGACCTGGTGCAGGAGGCCCTGCTCAAGCTGAACTCCACCTGGCGCCGGGTCAGGCGGAAGGACGACCCGGAGGGGTACGTCCGCACGATCATGGCCAGGCAGCACGTGACCTGGTGGCGCCGCCGCCGGTGTGAGCACCTCACCGACGAGGTGCCCTCGCCGGTCCACGAGGACGAGCACGACCTGCGCGAGGTCTGGCAGCGCCTGCGCGCCCTCCCGCCGAAGCAGCGGGCGGTGCTGGTGCTGCGGTACCACGAAGGGCTGGGCGACGACGAGATCGCCGCGATCCTAGGGATCTCCCAGGCGACCGTACGCAGCCAGGCCTCGCGGGCGCTGGCCACCCTCCGCGTCCGCGCTCAGGCGCTGTCGGGGAGGCTCGCATGAGGACCGAGGACGAGCTGATCGAGGCCCGGGTGACCGAGACGCTGCGGATGATCGCGGATCGCGCGCCGCAACACGACCTCCTGGCCGGCTTGGCGGAGCGGCGGCGCCGTCGCCGGCACCGACGGGCGCGGGCGGTGCTGGCGGCGGCGTGCGCGATCACGCTCGGCTGGGGAGCGGCGGTCACCTGGCCCTCACCGCTCCGCCCTGTCCTGAGCGCGCACGGCCCTCGAACGGACGGCGCGGGATCGTACGGCTCTGCAACGGACGGCTCTACAAGGGACGGCTCTGCAACGGACGGTGCTCGCACGGAGGGGGACCGGGCGACGGGTCTTCCGAGTGGGGCGGGGCGGGAGATCGAGCGGGTGTGGCCGGACGCGATGGTCACCATCCCGGCGGGCTACCGGCCGCTGGCCGCGATCGACGCCACGCGGCTGCTGGTCAGGCACGAGCCGGGGCAGATCGGCGTCTACGACGTGACGACCGGGCGGTTCGGTGCGGTGTTCACCCCGCCCGCCGACATGCGCGCGCTGACCGTCGATGAGGAGCACGCCGCCTGGCTGAGCGGGGGCTGGGTGTGGGTCGCGCCGCTGCGCGGCAGCGGGCAGGCGCGGCGGGCCGGCCGCGTGCAGCCCGGCGCGGCGGGCGAGCCCGACCGGCTGGCGCTGGCGGGCGACCAGGTGGCCTGGTCGAGCCCGCTCGGCGGGGTCTGGCGGCTGAGCCTCGATGGTGGAAGGCCCGAGAGGGTGCCCCGGTCGGCCGGGCTCCAGCTCGCGGGCTGGCCCTGGGCCACCGACGAGCCGCTCGCCCTGCGCGACAACCCCACCCGCATGGTGAACCTGGAGACCGGCAGGAAGGTGACGATCCGGGCGGCGCACGGCGTCGAAGGGCTGCGATGCGGGCCCACCTGGTGCGTGGGAACTCGCGGTCAGGACGCCGTGGTGCAGCGGGTGGACGGCCGCGACGTACGCGTACGGAAAGGGCTGCGGGAGCCCGGTTACCGGGACCGGTTCTTCGTCGGGCACCAGGGCGTCTACGACGCGCGGGCCGACCGGCTCGTCTCCTTCGCGCCGCTCACCCAGTGGTCGGGAGGAGACGGGCTGATCGCCTGGCGGCAGGGCGACGGGCTGCGCGTGGTGAACCTGGCGGCCGTGCCTCCGGCCCGATGAAAGGGCCGCCCCCGGTGGGAGCGGCCCTGGTGCCTGGGGGTCAGGATCTTCTTCGTGACCACCAGGTGAGGCCCCACAGGAGCAGGCCGACCGCCAGCAGGACGCCCGCGATCTCGTACTGGCCGGCCGGGCGGCCGGAGGACCAGGGGAGCACCAGGTAGAGGCAGGTGACCGCGCCCACCACGGGCAGGACCCGGCCCGCCTTGAAGTGCTCGACTCCGGTGTCCTCGCGGCGCAGCACCAGGACGGAGACGTTGACCAGTGCGAACACCGCGAGCAGCAGCAACGACGTGGTGCCGCCGAGCAGCGCGACGACCGGGCTGTCGGGCACCAGCGAGACGTAGGCGATGAGCAGCAGCGCGATGCCGGTGGTGAACACGATGGACGCGTGCGGGGTGCGCCGCGCCGGGTGCACCTTGGCGAGGAACGGCGGCAGCACGCCCTGCTTGCTCATCCCGTACAGCAGGCGGCTGGCCATCAGCATGTTGATCAGAGCCGAGTTAGCGACGGCGAACATCGAGATGAACGGCAGCAGCTCGCCGATCGGCACCCCCGGCGCCGCCGTCTCCACCACCGTCACCAGCGGCGTCTCGCTCTCCGCCAGCCTGCCGACCGGCACCACCGCGACCGCGCAGATCGACACCAGGACGTAGATCAGCCCGGTGATGCCGATGCCGGTGAACATCATCCGCGGGAAGATCTTGACCGGATTCTTCGTCTCCTCGGCCATGTTGACGGAGTCCTCGAAGCCGACCATGGCGAAGAAGGCCAGCGACGTGGCCGCGCTGACCGCGAGGAACACGCTCTTGTCCTCGGGCGTCTCGAACGCCACCACCCGGGAGAAGTCGGCCTGCCCGCCGGTGATGAAGTAGAGGCTGAGCACGATGACGAGCAGCAGGCCGGACAGCTCGATCGCGGTGAGCACCACGTTGACCTTGACGCTCTCGCCCACGCCGCGCAGGTTGACGGCCAGCACCAGCAGCATGAACGCCATCGCGATCAGCAGGATGACGGTGTTGCCTGCCTCGAAGCCGAAGCCGGTGGCGAGGTTCGCGGCGAAGGCCCGCGAGGCCGCCGACGCCGAGGTGATGCCGGAGCACATCACCGCGAAGCACACCATGAAGGTCAGCAGGTGTTTGCCGAACGCCTTATGGACGTAGAGCGCAGCTCCCGCCGCCTCCGGATATTTCGTGACCAGCTCCAGGTAGGAGCACGCCGTGATCAGCGCGACGATGAACGCGATGGCGAACGGCAGCCACGCGGCGCCGCCCACCTCGCCGGCCACCTGGCCGGTCAGGGCGTAGATACCGGTGCCGAGGATGTCGCCGACGATGAAGAGCAGCAGGAGACCTGGGCCCATCACCCGCTTGAGCGCGGGCTGGCCGTCGCTGCCCGTTTCCGCAGGGCCGGGGGGACTGATCTGTGACATAAGGGTCCTTGTCGTGCGTCAGCTGTACGGCTGCTGGGGGAGGGGAACACGTCCCGCGCGCGGGAACCTCGTGAGACGGGGGACCACGGCGCCGACAGGAAGCTGCTCAGGCCGGACCGGCCGCGTGATCACGACAGTCATCCTGACACTTTACGGCTCCGGTGGTCATCCGTGAATACGTCGTCACGCAGAGTCGGCGCGCGCCTCGGTTAGCGCAGGTCATGGGCGGGTAGCGGCCCTCCGCGAGCATGAACGCGAGCATGATGCCGGGTGCGAACTGGGGGAGTAATGAGCACCTATCGCGACGTAAGCGCGGGGGACGGCCGGTCACGCCTTCCGATCGTCCTCAAGTCGGCCGGGGCGGGGGCCTGCGCGGGGGCCGCGGCCGTGTACCTGCTGGACCCCGCGCGCGGGCGGGCCCGCCGGGCGCGCGTACGCGACCAGGCCGCGCACGCCACGCACGAGGTGCGGGACGGCGCCGGCGTGCTCAGCCGCGACCTGGGCAACCGCGGGCGCGGCGCGGGCGCCGCGCTGCGCTACCAGGTCAGCGGCCGCTCCGCCGACGACCGGGTGCTGACCGAGCGGGTACGCGCCGAGCTGGGCCGCCACGTCAGCCACCCGCACGCCGTCCATGTCACGGTCGAGGACCACGTGGTGACGCTGGACGGCGACCTGCTGGCCGGCGAGGAGGAGCGGGCCAGGAAGGCCGTGCGCCGCATTCCCGGCGTCCAGTCGGTCGTGGCCCGCTGGACCCCGCACCTCGACCCGACCGGCGTGCCCACGTTGCAGGGGCTTGGCCGGCCCCGCGAGCCCGTGCCCGAGCTGCTGCAGCAGCGCTGGTCGCCGAGCGCCAGGTTCATGGCGGGGGTGGCGGCCGCGTACGCGCTGACCGCCGCCCGCCGCCTGCCGGGCCCGCTCTCCTGGGTCGTCCGCACGGCGGGCGTCGCCGTGGCCGCCCGCGCGCTGACCAACCTGCCGCTGCGCAGGCTCACCGGCATCAACGCGGGCCGGAGGGCCGTGGACGTGGGCGAGGCGGTCGAGATCGCCGCCCCGCCCGAGGCCATCTGGGAGCTGGTGGGCGACTATTCGGTCTTCGCCCGGGTCATGCCCGACGTGTACGAAGTGCGCCGCTCGCCCGACGGTGAGCTGTCGCACTGGATGATCAAGGGCCCGGCCGGGGTGCCGATCCGCTTCGACGCCACCGAGACCAAGCGTGACGAGGGCAAGGAGATCGCCTGGAAGTCCACCGAGGGGCAGCTCATCGCGCACACCGGGTCGCTGCGGCTGGTGGACAGGGGGCGGGGCAGGACCCGCGTGCAGGTGCGGCTGACGTACAACCCGGTGGTGGGGGCCGCCGGGCACGCGATCGCCAGGCTCCTCGGCGCGGACCCCGGCCACAAGCTGCGCCAGGATCTCGCGCGGCTGAAGCAGCACGTCGAAGGCGAGCACCGGCGGCGCAGCGCCCCGCGCGAGCGCCCCGCCACCGTCGGCGCCTGACGCTGGCGGTGGCGGGGCGGCCACCGCGCACCCGCGCGGGTGGGCCGAGCGGAGTGGGGCCGAGCAGGGTGGGGCCGAGCAGGGTGGGGCCGAGCAGGACGTCGGCCACCCATCTCGTCGTGGGCTGCTGGGCCCGCTTCCGGTGATCGCACCGGAAGCGGGCCCAGCTTCCTCATGGGGTGAGCAGCCCCCAGTACGCCGCCCACGGCACCAGCAGCAGCGCCCCTGATAGCAGCACGCCCCGCCGGAAACCGCCCCGCCGGAAACCGCCCCGCCGGAAACCGGACCGCTGGGCGCCGACCGCGCTCACCACGCCCGCGACCACGGTCAGCGCGGTGAGGAGTTGCAGCGCCAGCCACCACGGAGGCCGTCCGAGCACCGCCGCGTCCACCTCCGTGGCGCCCGTCATGACGACGGACCCCAGGTAGAGGAGCGTTCCGACCAGCACGGCCGTCCCGCCGGCGGCCACCACCCTGGGCGCCCACCGCGCCACCGTTCCCCGGTCGTCGCCCGCCCGGCCGCGCACGCGGCGTACGGCGCCGCCGATCCCGTAGCAGGCGAACGCCGCGAGCATCGCCGCGAACACCACCACGTGCAGGACAGGCGACTCGTGCCAGGCGGGCGCCGCGACCGGCCGGCTGGCGAACGGCTGGGCGGGCGGCGGGTCGGCGACCACGGCCGGGGGACCGGCGGCGAGGCCCTTGACCCAGGAGGCGACCGTGTCGACGTACCCGGGCGCGAACCCGGAGCCCCGGGTGAAGCCGTCGTGGCTCGCCCGCAGGTCGTGGTCGGCGTCGCGGACGACCTTCAGCGTGTAGTGCCCGTGGCCGCCGCGCTCCAGCGTCTGCCGGAAGATCGCCAGGCTTTCCCCGGGCGCGGTGGAGCGGTCGTGCTCGGCGAAGACGGCGAGCAGCGGCCGGCGGACGCGGGCGAGGTTCGCGACGGGGTCGTTGCCGGTGTCGCCGAACAGGCCGGCCGCCATGAGCACCCGGCTGAGCCGCGTACCGATCGGGTCGATCAGCCGCTCGGCGACGCCGGCGTGCGCGAGGTGGGCGCGGTTGCTCCACAGCTGCGTGCGATCAGGACGCAGGGCGCCGGCCCCCACCGTGACCAAGAACGCGACCGTGTCCGCGCGTGCGGCGGCCAGGGGGACGACCCAGCCGCCCTGGCTGTGCCCCCACAGCCCCGTCTGCCGCGGATCTGCTTCGGGGCGGCGGCGCAGCAGGTCCAGGGCGGCGAGCGCGTCCGTGGCGAGGTCGTCGAACGAGGTGGTCGCGCGCGAGTAGCCGGCCCGCTTGTCGTAGACGAGCGTGACGACCCCGGCCCTGGCGAACGCCTCCGCCTCCGGCTGGTACGCCGCGCGCGACGTGCTCCCTGACCCGGCGACCAGCACCATCGCGGGCAGCCCGCGGGCGCCGGCGGGGGCGAGCAGCGTGCCGTGCAACGTCCGGCCGTCGCTGGTGAAGCTCACGTCGGTGGCGGTCAGATCAGTGGCGGTCGGATCGGTGGCGGTCGGATCGGTGGCGGCGGCCTGGCGTACGGGCTGGAGCAGCGCCAGCAGCGCGACCAGCAGCAGTAATCCGGCTGATTTGCGTACGGACAGCATGGAGTGCTCTCCTAACGAGGAAAGGTGTGAGCATGAGGAACTCGCCTGGTGGCGAGGCATCGCAGCTTTCGCAGAGCCCGGGTCGCCGAGTTGCCGCTCGGCGGCCCGGATCATCGTCGTCAGTCGTGTCGGCCGGTGGCGCCCTCCTCGGGGTCGGGGAACGCGACGAACCTGGTGTGCACGGTGCGCGCGCCGGGCGCGGCCTGGCCGTGCGGACGCTGGTAGCGCTTGAGCAGCGCGAGATAGTCGGTGAAGAACGCCATCAGCTCGTCGAGGTCGACCGTGATGACGCCGCGCGAGAACGGTCGCGCGGCGGCCCACGGGCCCAGCTGGTCGCGGACCTCGTCCAGCCGGGCCAGCAGCTCCTTGTCCTCGCCGAACCACACCTCGGCGAGCAGGTCGACGGCGTCGCGCATGGCGGGCTCCTGCGCGCCGCGCGGCTCGAAGCGTACGCTGCGGCGCGCGGAACGCCACCAGCGTTCCTTGCCGCGCGCCCGCTCGGGCACCTCCTCCACGAACCCGTGCTCGGCCAGGATCCGCAGGTTGTAGCTGGTGCCGCCGGTGGTGACGCCCAGGCGGGCGGCCAGGGTCGTGGAGGTGGCCTCGCCGAGCAGCTCCAGCTCCCTGAGTATGCGCTGCCGGAGCGGGTTGGCCAGCGCTTTGGCCGCGCCCAGGTCGGCCATGTCGTCTTCCGGCATATGTGCATCATAAGTCGTGCACGACAATTCGTGCACACCTGAAAAACGCCCCCGGCCTCAGCGGGCCGGGGGCGCGGTGGGTCAGGCCGATCGCGGGGGGTGCGGGCGGCCATGCGGCGCCCGCACCTGAGCGCGGTGGGTCAGGCGGATCGCGGGGTGCGGGCGGTCATGCGGCGCCCGCACCTGAGCGGGGTGGGTCAGGCGGGTTGCGGGGTGCGGGCGGCCATGCGGCGCTCGAACCAGAGCGAGGTGAACGGCGGCACCGCGCACGCCAGCCCGAGCACGATCGCGCCGCGGCTCCAGCCCGCCTCCCGCGCCGAGAGCAGCACGCCGAGCCCGTAGAGCACGAACAGGGCGCCGTGGATCGGCCCGAACACCTTGACGCCGAGCTCGCCGGTCTCGGTCACGTACTTGAAGAACATCCCGACCAGCAGGCCCGCCCACGAGCACGCCTCGGCCACCGCCGCGATCCGGAACCAGCGCAGCACTTTCGCCCCTTTCCTAGGTCCGCGTCACTCTACAGCCTGTAGAGCAAGGCCGGGTCAGCGGCCGTGGCGGCGCTGGACGTAGAGGCGGTTCCCGCGCGGCCCCGTCCACTCCAGCCGCACCACGCCGGCCACCGCCGCGTCGCCGACGCGGGACGGGTCGGCCCAGTGGCCGACGTTCGGGTTGCGGAAGAACGTGGCCCACAACCGTCCGGCGTGGTCGCGGAAGACGTTGTTGTGCCCGGCGCCGACGCCCAGCGTCCACCGCTTGGAGTAGGGGCCCTCGAACCGGTCGGCGACGGCGATCACCGCGTCGTACTGGTACTGCGTCCGTCCGGCGCCGCCGGGGTCGTAGGCGTAGCGGGTGCTGCCGTCGGGGTTGGTGGAGGTGCGGTCCCAGGCGGCGTGCAGGAGGTAGTACTTGCCCTCGTGCTTGAAGACGTACGCGCCTTCGAGGTATGGCTCCGGCGCGTACGGCTGCTGCTGGAACGCGGGCAGCCCCGTGGCCGGGACGATGTCCTCCATGTCGTCGCGGAACTTGGCGTACAGGTGGTTGTGCAGCACCAGCCACGCCTCGCCGCCCTCGCTGTAGAGGCTGCCGTCGATGTGGTGGTACGCGCCCGGCTCGATGAACGCGGGGCCGCCGACGAAGGACTCGCCGAACGGCTTGTCCAGGTTGCCCTCCGCGAGCCGGTAGGGCCCCTCGACTCCGCCCTCGCTCACCAGCAGGAACGAGCCCACCTTCTGGGAGTGGTCGCCCATGCAGGCCACGATGTACCACTTGCCGCGGAAGTAGTGCACCTCCGGCGCCCACGCCTGGCCGCGCTTGCCGAACCTGTCGTCGGTCCAGTACTCCTGCCACGGCGCCACCACCGTGCGCCCCTCCCGGTTCTCGCCGGCGAACTCGGGCGACCACACCTTGCCCTTCTCCGCGTCCGGCCTGATGCGGGTGGTGTCCGCCAGCCGCCACGGGCCCTTCAGCGACGGCGCGGTCCACACGAAGATGCCGTCGTTCCAGGGGCCCGCCGCCTCCAGGCCGGGCACCCGCGTGGTGCCCGTCGCGACATAGAGCGGGCGGCCGCGCACGATGAAGCAGTTGACGTACGTGTCCCGCATCCACACCCGGCCGAGCTCCCTGTCGCGGGGGCGCAGTTCGAGCGGCAGCACGAACGAGTTGTCCTCCCTGGGCCACAGGTCGGGCCGGGTGTCCGCAGTGCCGTACGGCTCCTGCTGCGGCCAGTTCGCGGGATAGCGTCCCGGCGCCGCCTGAGCCGCCGTCGCGGGCAGCGCCGCCGTCCCGGCCAGACCTGCCACGCCGGCCAGCAAGGCCCTCCGGCCGACCTGCGCGCCGTTGTCGGAACCAGTCATCAGTACGTCCTCCCACTGCGGTGATCCGCCGCGGCTCGCCGCGACCTGCCGGAGAGTCTGCCGAAGTCGCGCAAATTTCGTCAATAACCCGGAAGAAATCGGCTCGCGGGTTCCAGACGCCCGGAAACCCCGTACCGGACGGGAAAACCGGTGCGGAGAAGTGCTGCGGCGGGAAACCTTGCGGGCCCGCCCAGGCGTTGGAAGGGTGAACAACGCGTGGCGAAAGGCGGAGATGCGGGACAATGTCCCGTCCTGTACGGACGACCAGCGGCCAACGGGGGAACACGGAGGATGACGTCGAGGATGAGCACGCAGGCGCAGGAACAACTCGGTCCCTACCGAGTGCTCAGGAAGATCGGCGAGGGCGGCATGGGGGTCGCCCACCTCGGTCTCGACGAGGCGGGACGGCACGTAGCGATCAAGGTGCTGCACCCGCACGTGGCCGCCGACCTCAAGGCGCGCGACCGCCTCTTCCGCGAGGTCGAGACCATGCGGCGGGTACGCAGCCGCTTCGTCGCCGAGGTGCTCGACGCCGAACTGGCCGGGGGCCGGCCCTACGTCGTGACCCGCTTCGCCAACGGCCGCACGCTCGAGGACACCGTGCTGACCGGTGGCCCGCTGAGCCCGCACGACGTCGTCAGGCTCGCCCAAGGGCTGTGCCAGGCGCTGGTCGACATCCACGCGGCCGGGGTGATCCACCGCGACCTCAAGCCGTCCAACGTCATGATGGTCGACGGCGCGCCCCTGGTCATCGACTTCGGCATCGCGCACCTGGTCGACGCGGCCAGGCTGACGCAGACGGGAATGTTCGTCGGAACGCCCGGCTACCTCGCGCCCGAGATCATCCGCGAGTCGCTGGTCACCCAGGCGGCCGACGTGCACGCGCTCGCCTCGACGGTGTTCTTCGCCGCCACGGGGCTGCCGCCGTTCGGCACGGGGACGTTCGAGTCCGTCTGCTTCAACACCATGGAGGGCCGCTGGCAGGCCGAGCACGCCCCGGCGTGGCTGCGCGGCTGGCTGACCAGGGCGCTGACCCTCGACCCCACAGAGCGGCCCGCCGCGCGCGAGCTGGCCCGCATGGCCGCCGAGCTCGACCCCGACGGCGGGAGCCCCCGCCCCGCCACGCGGGCCGACCGTACGCTCACCATGGACGCCGTCTCCGACCTGCTGCCGCCCGTCGCGTACGCCACGAGCGTCCACGAGCAGCGGCACCCCGCGACCACCGCGGCGGAGACCGTGCAGGACCCCCTGCCGGAGCCGCCGCGCCCCGCGCCGCCCGCCGAGCCGTTCGACCTGCGCAGATTCATGAAGAGCAGCGGCTTCTCCGGCGTGCTCGTGCTGGTCATGCTGGCGGCGTTCACCGTGCTCGAGCCGGTCGCGGTCGGCCTGATCGCGGCCGGGCTCTCGCTGGCGCTGCGGGTCGCCGGCCACTTCCTCGACGAGGAGCGCGAAGACGTCTTCAGGGCCGCGCTCGTGGCGGTCGGCCACCTGCTCCTGTCGCTGGCGTTCGGCCTCGTCGCCGGCACGCTCCTGAACATGACCGGCCTGCTGAGCGCCGGCCACGCCGAGTCGCTGGCGGCGGGGGTCTTCACGATCGGCCTGTTCGCCCTGCCCGGCGCCGGCCGGGTGCGCCGCGTCGCCTCCGGCGCTCTCGCCCGCGTGCTGCCCGGCAGCAGCGCGGTCGTGGTCAACACCGCGATCCTCGGCCCGATCGCGCTGATCACGGTGATCGTCGCCCTGACCCAGGGCCTGTAGGGCTCAGAGCCAGTCGCGGCGCTTGAAGATCAGATAGAGGCTGAGGCAGGTCAGCGCCATCAGGCCGAGCGCGAAGGGATAGCCGTACGTCCAGCGCAGCTCGGGCATGCCGGGGGCCTCGAAGTTCATGCCGTAGACCGTGCCGATGAGGGTGGGCGCGAAGAGGATGGCGGCCCACGAGGAGATCTTCTTGACCTCCTCGTTCTGGGCCAGGCTGGCCTCCGTCATGTGCTTGATCTCTTCGTTCTGCGCCTGCGTGACGAGGGTGGCGTTGACGGTGAGGATGTCGGCCAGCATCTGGCGGAACCCGTCGACCCGCTCGGCCACCGTGGTGGCGTGGTCGGCGACGTCGCGCAGGTAGCGCTGCAGCTCCTCCTCGGTGCCGTACTTGTCGAAGCCCGCCGTCAGGCCGTCGAGGATGGCCAGCAGCGGCCTGGTCGCCCGCTGGAACTCGATCACCTCGCGCGACAGCTCGTAGATGCGCCGCGAGACGCCCGGGTCACCGCCGAAGACCTGGGTCTCGATCTCGTCGATGTCGTTCTGCAGGCCGGCGATGACGGGGGCGTAACCGTCGACGACGTGGTCGAGGACGGCGTACAGGACGGCTTCTGAGCCGCGGGCGAGCAGCCCGGGGTCGGCCTCCATGCGGGCGCGCACCGGGTGCAGCGGGGGAGCGTTGCCGTGGCGGACGGTCAGCACGAAGTCGGGGCCGCAGAACAGGTGGATCTCGCCGAACTCCACCTCCTCCGCGGCGTCGTCGTAGCGGGCGGCGCGCAGCACCACGAACAGGGTGTCGCCGTAGCGCTCCAGCTTGGGCCGCTGGTGGGCGACGACGGCGTCCTCGATGGCCAGCTCGTGCAGCCCGAACTCCTCGCCGAGCTCCGCGAGGTGCGCCTCGTCGGGCTGGTAGAGGCCGATCCAGGCCATCGTGCCCGGCTCCTCGCGCAGGCGGGCGCGTACGTCGGCGGGCGACGACGGGCTGTCGAGGCGCCGGCCGTCGCGGTAGAGGGCGGCGTCGAGCACCTGCGCGCCGAGCTCACGGTCACCGGACGGGCGGCGGCCACGCGGGTCCATCGACTGCTCGGGCGCGGGCTCTGCTTGAGCGGCGGCGGCGGTGCGGCGGACGGGACGCAGAACGCGGGACCGCCAATCGGACATCATCAGGGACCTCCGGAAAGACTCAAGGGGCGACGACCCGGCCCGCGCGACGGAGGAGGCGCGCGGCGCTGCCGGGTGAAAGGGGAAGTCGGCGGCTCAGTGAGTGCGACTAGGAGGTTGACTGCTCATGCAGCCTCACCTCCTCGCCCTGAGGCCACGGCGTGGTGGCATCCGGAAGAACCCGCTCAAGATACCGCACGGAGATGACGTGCAGATTGACGGTTCGTGTCTCATGAGGGCACGCGGCGCACCGGCGCCGCCCAGCCACTCACCCGGCCGCGCGAGGCGGCGAGGTGCAGCCTGCCGCGGCTCGCCTGCCACGAGGCGACCATCACGAACGTGACGCTGACCAGCAGCGCCCACGCCCCGAACTTCGCCGGGTGCACCAGACGCCAGGTCTCCTGCTGGTACGGGTACTGCCAGGCGCCCAGGAAGGTGGCGATGTTCTCGGCCACCCACAGGAAGAAGCCGATGAGGGCGAGCGCCAGCGCCAGCGGCATCTGGTAGCGCCGGCCGCCCACCGTGAAGTGCACCACCGTGCCCCACGTGACGAGCAGCAGCGCGGCGGCCAGCGGGAGCCGCAGGTCGATCCAGTAGTGCTGGCTGACGAAGTTGACGTAGACGGCGAGTGCGACGAGGGCCGTCGGCATCGTGCGGTAGTTCGCCAGCCGCAGCTCGAAGATCCGCCACGCCGAGCAGACGTAGCTGCCCACGGCCGCGTACAGGAAGCCGCTGTAGAGCGGCACCCCGCCGATCTTGGTGTAGGCGTCCTCGGGATAGCTCCACGAGCCGAGCCTCACCTTGATCAGCTCGAAGGCCAGCCCCACCAGGTGGAACGCGGCGATGACGGCGGTCTCCGCGCCGGTCTCCCAGCGGGTCAGGCGCAGCAGCGCGGTCACCGCGACGGCGTACAGCAGCAGCGCGTCGTAACGCGGGATCGGCAGCGGCAGCACCGACGAGGCGGCGAGGCCCGCGAACATGGCGAGCGCGAACGTGCACGACCGCGCCTCCGCCCAGGCGAAGCGGAGCAGCTGGGTGACGAAGAATCTCACGCCTGTATCCGATGGCGGCTGCCACGCCGGAGTTCATGAGATCGTGTGAAATGTCGGTGCAGGTCACGGGCGGAAGACGGCGCGGACGCAGCCGTCCAGCTTCCGCTTGAACAGCTCGTAGCCCTTCGGGCCGTCGTCCAGGCTCATCGGATGCGTCAGCAGCGCGGAGGCGTCGATCTCGCCCCGGCCCATCCGCTCCAGGATCATCGGGATGTAGCGGTGGCCGTGCTGCTGGGCGCCGCGCATCGTCAGGCCCTTGTTCATCAGCGCGCCCATCGGGAACTTGTCGACCATCCCCACGTACACGCCGAGCACCGACACCGTGCCGCCCTTCCTGCACGCCTGCACCGTCTGGCGCAGCGCTAGACCCCGGTCGGTCTGCAGGCGCACCGCCTGCTTGGCGCGGTCGTAGGCGTACTGGGGGCCGGTGCCGTGGCTCTCCATGCCGACCGCCTCGATGCAGACGTCCGGGCCGCGCCCGCCGGTCAGCTCCTTGAGCGCGTCCAGCACGTCCGTCCGCTCGTAGTCGAGCGGCTCCGCGCCGAGCGCGGCGGCCATGCCGAGCCGCTCGGGGAAGCGGTCGATCGCGATCACCCGCTCGGCGCCCATGCGCAGGGACGCCAGCGCGGCCATCTGGCCCACCCCGCCGCAGCCCCACACGGCCACCACGTCACCCGGGCCCACCTGGCCGAGGTCCGCGCCCATCCACCCCGTCGGGACCGCGTCCGAGGCGAACACCGCGTTCGAGTCCGGGACGTTCTCCGGCACGGGGAAGGCGTTGACGTCGGCGTACGGAACCCGGACGTACTCGGCGTGGCTGCCCGCGAAGCCGCCCATGGCGTGGGAGTAGCCGAAGATGCCGGCGCTGGAGTGGCCGTTCAGCTTCTCCTGGAGGCCCGGGTTCGGGTTCGTGTTGTCGCACAGCGACCACAGGCCCTCCTGGCAGTAGTGGCAGCGGCCGCAGCCCAGGATCGAGCACACGGTGACGCGCTCGCCCACCCGGCGGTGCCGTACGTCCTGGCCGACCTCCACCACCTCGCCGACGAACTCGTGGCCCAGCACGTCGCCCTTCAGCATCGCGGGGACGTAGCCGTCCAGCAGGTGCAGGTCGGACCCGCACACCGAACTGGCCGTCACCCTCACCAGCGCGTCCTGCCGATTGAGCAGCTTCGGCTCCGGCACGTCCTCGACCGCCACCTCGTTGACGCCGGTCCAGCACAACGCCCTCATCACGCCCTCCTCCTTCGCCCGCACGGCGCGCTCATCGTGCGCGCCTCCGCCGTTCTCCCCGGGGTGCTCCTCGCGCGCGCCGGGCGGTCACCGGGCTCCCCTTCGTGTGAGCTGGCGGATCGCCGGGCGGGCGGCGCGGCCGAGCGGGGTGCGGCGGCCCTCCGGCTGCCCCTCCACCACCAGCACCTCGCCGGTCTCCAGGAGCTGCTTGAGCGCCCGTACCTGTTCCCTGGTCGCGCCGTCGGCGGTGCGGACCGCGATCTCGGTGCCCCGCCCGCCCGGCGCCCGCGTGATGCGCACCTCGTGCCGCTCGGCCAGCCGGGCGAGCAGGTCCGGCCGCTCCCTGCCGGTCAGCTCGGCGGGGTCGACCTCGACGGTCACCGCGTACCAGGGGACGGCGCCTGGACGCCGGTTGCGCAACGCCCGTCTGGCCGCCATCGCGGCCGCCCCCGCCGCGGCCGCGCCCGCCAGGAGCAGCCCCCGCCGCGGCCGCGCCCGCCAGGAGCAGCCCCCGCCGCTTCCAGCCGCGGGCGCGGTGGCGGCGCGTGCGCACGGTGATCGTGGATGTGGTTCTCATGGTTGCGCGGCTGCCCGTCACACCCATGGGCAAACCGCCCTTCGCCTCGCCCGCCCTTCGCCTCGCCCGCCCTTCGCCTCGCCCGCCCTTCGCCTCGCCCGCCCTCCGGCCCCAGGGCCGGTGCGCTGCTCGGCGGGAAAGTCCTTGCTGGGGCTTGTGTTTTCGTGGAGGAGATCGGGGGCAGCCGCCTTACCAGTTGCCCCGGCGGTTCCAGCGTGGGGGCAGGCGATCACGGGGGCCTGAGATCGTCCTGCCGGGGCCGCGGCTATGGGGAGGCCATCGATGGAGACACCGCCGAAGTTCATCAGCGGGCCGGCCAGGTTCCTTGACGACCGCATCGGCGGCGCGAACTTCCTCAAGCGCAACCTGCGCAAGATCTTCCCCGACCACTGGTCGTTCCTGCTGGGCGAGATCGCGCTCTACACGTTCATCATCCTGCTGCTGACCGGGACGTTCCTCACCTTCTGGTTCCGTCCCAGCATGGGCCACGTCATCTACGACGGCCCGTACGCGCCGCTGCTCGGCGTGCAGATGTCCGAGGCGTACGCGTCGACGCTGGAGATCAGCTTCGAGGTGCGCGGCGGCCTGCTGATGCGGCAGATCCACCACTGGGCGGCCCTGCTGTTCGTGGCCAGCCTGGTCGTCCACATGCTGCGGGTGTTCTTCACCGGCGCCTACCGCAAGCCGCGCGAGATCAACTGGCTGATCGGCATCGGCCTGTTCACGCTGTCGCTGTTCGAGGGCCTGACCGGCTACTCGCTGCCCGACGACCTGCTGTCGGGCGCCGGGCTGCGGATCACGCAGGGCGTGCTGCAGTCGATCCCGCTGGTCGGCACGTACGTGTCGTTCTTCCTCTTCAACGGCGAATATCCCGGCGAGACCGTCATCGAACGTTTCTACGCCCTGCACATCCTGCTCATTCCCGGCATCCTGCTCGCGCTCATCACCGCCCACCTCGTCCTGATGTGGGTGCAGAAGCACACCCAGATGCCGGGCAAGGGACGTACCGAGCGGAACGTGGTGGGCGCGCCGCTGCTGCCCGCCTTCATGGGCAAGTCGGGGGCGTACCTGCTGTTCACGCTCGCGGTGGTGTGCGGGCTCGCGACGTTCGCGCAGATCAACCCCATCTGGCTGTTCGGCCCCTACACGCCGGCCGACATCTCCGCCGGCTCCCAGCCCGACTGGTACATGGGCTTCCTGGAGGGCTCGCTGCGCCTCATGCCGCCCTGGGAGATCAACCTGTTCGGCACCGCCGGCGGGACGCTGCCGCTCAGCGTCCTCATCCCGGCCCTCGTGCCCCTCGGTCTGATCATCACGGGGCTCGTGCTCTTCCCGTTCCTGGAACGATGGGTCACCGGCGACCGGCGCGAGCACCACATCGCCGACCGGCCCCGCAACAACCCGCACCGCACCGCCATCGGCATCTCCGCCATCACCTTCTACGGGGTGCTGTGGCTGCTCGGCGCCAACGACCTGTTCGCCGCCAACTTCCACGTCAGCCTCAACTGGACGACGTACATCGGGCGCGCGCTCATCTTCATCGGCCCCGCGCTGGCGTACTGGATCACCTACCGCATCTGCCTCGGCCTGCAGCGCTCCGACGCGTCCGTGACCGCGCACGGCGTCGAGTCGGGGGTCATCCAGCGGCTGCCGCACGGGGAGTTCATCGAGGTGCACACGAAACCGTCGGACGACATCGAGGCGCACGTACGGGGCAAGACCCCCGTCCCGATGCTGCCGTCCGCGCCGGACGGGGACGGGGTGCCGCCCGAGGTCGCGCGCGGGCCGCTCGGCCGGCTCAGGGTGAAGATGAGCCGGGCGTACGGGGGAGAGAAGATCCGGCTGGGCGCCGGGCACGGGGACGGGCACGGGGACGGGCACGGGGACGGGCACGGTCCTCATGGCGACGGGCACGGGGACGGGTACGGGTACGGGGATGGGCCCGGCACCGACCTCGACGACCGCGACAGCCCGCCGCCCGCCAGGACCGGCCCGCCCGAACGGTGACCCTCCAGCGACCCGCCTCCGGACGCGGGCCGGTGGCCCGGCCTTCGTGCGAGTCTTCGCCTTCGCGTCGGTCCCAGCGTTCGTGCGGCCCGGCCTGTGCGCCGGCCTCGGGCGTATCTGGGGAGCCGCCTCTGGGTGAGGCCCTACCGGTGGCTGCGGCCCTCGCGCGGGCCCCGCCTTTGCGGTGGGGCCTCACGGCGGGGCAGGTGACCTGCGGCGGACTGAGGGTAAGTGACGGCGACAGCCTTCTCTCGGGAGGGAAGATGCGCTCCTCGATTCCTCTTGGCCGCGTCGCCGGAGTCCGGGTCGGGCTCAACATCAGCGTGCTGGTCATCGTCGTCATCCTGGTCGCAGGGCTGGCGTTCGGGCGGTTCCCGGTCGTCTTCCCCGGCCACTCTCCGGCGGTCTACCTGCTGGCCGGGCTGGTCGCCGCCGTCCTGTTCATGGCCTCGCTGCTCGCCCACGAGCTGGCCCACGCGGTGACCGCACGCCGCCACGGCATCGAGGTGTCGCAGATCACCCTGTGGCTGCTCGGCGGTGTCGCCGAGCTGCGCGGCGAGCCGCGTACGCCGGGCGCCGACCTGAAGATCGCGGTCGTGGGGCCGCTGACGAGCCTCCTGGCCGGCGTGGTGTCGGCGGCCGTCGCGGTGCTCGCCGGCGCCGTGACGGGGGTGCCGCTGCTGGCCGGCATCTTCTGGTACCTGGCCGGGGTGAACGTCCTGCTGGCGATCTTCAACCTCGTCCCGGCCGCGCCGCTCGACGGCGGACGGGTCCTGCGGGCCGCCCTGTGGGCGCGCTGGGGCGACCGTACGCGGGCGGCCGTCGTGGCGGCCCGAGCCGGCCGGGTCTTCGGGTACGCGCTCATCGCCCTCGGCTTCCTCCAGGTCGTCACCGGGCTCGGGTTCCAGGGGCTGTGGCTGGCCCTCATCGGCCTGTTCCTGGTGAACGCCGCCACCGCCGAGGAACAGCAGACCCAGCTCGGCAGCGCCCTGTACGGGCTGCGCGTCGGCGACGTCATGTCGGGCAGGCCCGTCACCGCCCACCCCGAGGAGACCGTGGCGGGGCTGATCGATCGGGTGGTCATGCGGCATCGGCTGTCGACGTATCCGCTGGTGGACCGGCTCGGCGTGTTCACCGGGCTGGTCACGCTCAACCGCATCCGCCGGGTGCCTCCCGAGGCCCGCGCGACCACCCGGCTGGGCGACATCGCCTGCCCGCCGCACGAGGTGCCCCAGGCACGTCCTGACGAGCCGCTGACGGACCTGCTCGGCCGCATGGACGGCTGCGCGGACGGCCGCGCCGTCGTCCTCGACCCCGACGGGCACCTCGTCGGCCTGATCACGCCCAGCGACATCAGCCGCGTGGTCGCCACGGCCGGCCTGCGCGCCACGGACCCGTACCTGGGGCCGCGCGGCGCCGACGTCGCCGTACCGCATCAGCGCCGCGAGGACGACCCGCGTCAGCGCCGCGACGACGACGCCCGCGTCCGTCACCACCACGACGCCACCTGACGTCCTACCTGCGCACCCCGTCCGGCCTTTCGGGCGGGGTGCCGCCGTGTTCCGCCGACAGGCGATCGCGCTGCCGGTATTCGCGGGTTGCCGGAATGCGCCTTCCAGCGCTATTTCCGGATTTATTCGATTAACTGCGGTGAATGCGGGCGGGCCCGGCGCGTGGTCGCACGCGCCGGGCCCGGCCCCCGAGTTCGGCTCCGGTCAGCAGGTGCCGCGGTGGTAGACCCTGAAGACGTTGTTCCAGCTGCCCAGGTGGGCGACGCTGCCCGGCGTGACGCAGTGGTAGGTGTTCGACGAGACGATGCGGGTCACGAACAGGTTCTCGTTGGCCTGCGAGCAGTTCTTGTACATCGCCTGGTCGTTGTCCCGGTACAGCCCGCACGGGTTGCGCGCGGCCGCTGCCGCCGCCCCGGCCGGCACCGCCGCCGTGCCGCCCGCGAGCAGGATCGCGCCGATCGAGGCGGCGAGTACCACGCGTCGTGCGGT
Source organism: Nonomuraea salmonea (assembly GCF_042428605.1). Taxonomy (NCBI): domain Bacteria; kingdom Bacillati; phylum Actinomycetota; class Actinomycetes; order Streptosporangiales; family Streptosporangiaceae; genus Nonomuraea; species Nonomuraea salmonea. The sequence continues at coordinate 11,484 of NZ_JBHMCF010000051.1, read as the reverse complement.
GTTCGTCCTGGTCATGGTGGTTCTCCTTCGTGCTGCTCGCTCCCGCCGGGCGGCGGGAGACGATCGTCAGTGAAGTCGTGGCGGTGAGGTGTCCAACAGGACCTCGGACGGATTCGGCCAGACTCGGACGCGGAGAGTGAGGGATCGTAAACTTTCCGCAAGGACTGGCGGACGAGACAGAGGGGCGATGAGCGCGGAGCTGCAAGGAGGTATGGAGCGTCGCGGCGACGTCGACGCGCTGGCGGCGGTGACCTCGCACGAGGAGCTGGTGAGGCTGCTGGCCGAGGAGTTCGCGCGGGCCGACGCGTCGCTGCGCGAACTGGAGTCGCGGGCCGGCAAGCTGGGCGGCACCCGCCTGCCCCGCGCCACGTGCGCCGACATGCTGGCCGGGCGGCGGTTCCCGAAGAAGGCGGTGATGCTGGCGTTCCTGCGGGCTTGCCGGGTGCCCGAGGAGCGGCTGCCGGGGTGGGAGCGGGCCTGGGAGCGCGTACGGGTGGGGCGGTTGCCCGTGACCACGGAGGACGCGGCGCGTGGCGGGACGGCCGCCGCGGTCCCCGGCGAGGCGGGCGCGGCTGCGGGCGGTGTCGGTTCCGACGGTGAGGCTCTCACGCCCGGTGGAGAGCTCACCCACGGCGCGCCGTCCAAGGCACTCACCTACGCTGAGGCGCCCCTCGTCCCCGGCGGTGCGGCGGGCGGGGCTTTCGTGTCGGGTGCGGCTCTGATCGCCGGCGAGGTGATGCCCGTGGCGGGCCGCTCGCCCGGGCGAGGCTGGGGCAAGGTGGCCGTGGCCACTGTGCTGGCGGCGGTGGTGGCGGCAGGGGTGACCGCGGTGGTCGTCATCGGCCTGCACCGGGTCGATCCGCCGCCGCGCCGTACCGTCGTGGGCCGTATCGTCACCGACGACGGGCGGGCGTTCGGTCCGGGCGGGTGGAGCCGGTTCACGGTGCGGGTCTCCCCGGCCAACACCGGCGTGCGCCTGATCCGCCGCCTCGACGTGGGCGTCCCCCTCCAGCAGGCCACCATCACGGTGAACGGCCTCCCCGCCGGCGTCTGGCCGCCGCTGCTCGGCGACGACGTCTACAAGTGGCGCGACCAGGTGGTGGACCTTCCCCCTGAGGTGACCGCCGGCCGGCGCGCCCTCACCATCGTGAACACGTTCGCCTCGCACAACGACGGCTTCAACGAGTTCCGGTACGACGTCCAGCACCAGGTCGGCGGCCGCTGGTCCACGGCGGACACCCTGGACGTCGGCCCCGATCACGTCGCCGATGAGGCCGCCCACGATTACCGCATCGAGGGCGAGGGCTGGCGCGGCAGCCAGACGTTCGCGTACCCGCCGTCCAAGGAGGACTGGACCGTCCGCTGAACGGGCCCACCCACGCCAGGCACCACTCCGGCCGCCTGGCGGGGCTCCCGATCCCACTCGCTCAGGTGACCTCGGCGCGCCGGTGGTTCCAGCTCAAAAACCCCTTCCACGAAGCGCTTCCAGTCGCCTTCTGGGGCCGGATGAGCGTCCTGTTATTGAATGCAATCTGTGGGTTTTGACGGGTTGTTTGGGTTTAAGGAGGTAACTGAGAACATCTGCATGGGTACGTCTGCTTGCGTCTAGGTGTCCCGACAAAAGTGCGGGTGCCGGATTCTGGCCGATTTATCCAGGCAAGGAAACGAGAGCAGTGAATACCAACATTCGCCAAGCGCGCGCGTCTCGTCGCGGACGGTACGCCATGCTGGCCGTGGCCGCCGCCGCCTCCAGCGTCATCTTCCTTCCAGTGGCCCAGGGTGTGGCCTCCGCGAGCGCGGGCTTCCACACCGTTCAGGCCGGCGGCCCGCCCGCCCCGGCGGCGCCGGTGCGCCACGTCACCAAGGTGCGCCACGTCCCGAGGGAGAAGCCCATCCTGCACAACCCGCGGTACCACATGCCGCGGATCAGGGTGATCATCCACAACCGCAACCACAACAAGAACCGCCGCCACCACGAGATGCGCCACCACCGCCACGAGCGGGTCCTGCCGCAGCGCGAGGTCGAGCCCGAGGTCAACGAGGAAGAGCAGCCGCCGATCGAGGAAGAGATCGAGGAGAACGAGCCCGTGAGGAACGACGGCCGCTGGTGGTGGCCGAACGAGCTGCGCTAATGCGCGAGCGGTGCTCGTACGCACGACAGGGCCGCGGTGCAAGCGGTGGGTGCGACGGGACCGCGGGCGCCACGCGCCACGCGGACCCGTCCCCGGCCGCCCGCGCCGCGGCCCTGTCGCGGCATCACGTGAACGGGTTGTCCGACGTGTACGACTTGGTGCGGGTGTTGTACTGGCTGCCCGGGTAGAACCAGCCCCCGGTCACCTCGAAGCGCACGTTGGCGACGGCGGCACCGTGGGCGACCTCGGCGGCGTACAGGGTGGTCATCTGGCAGCCCGGCGTGGACGTCGTCCCGGTCGACACCGGCCAGATCTGGGTGCTGCCGTTGACGTAGATCCGCAGGTTGGGCGCGGGATAGGCATGCAGCCAGCACAGCCGCACCGCGTAGCGGAACATCGTGTCCCCGTCGTCGAACGCGATCGTGCCCTCCAGCCGGGCCAGCCCGGTGTTGCTGGGGTCGGTCGCGTTCAGCTGGATGTAGACTGGCTGGTCGGGCCCGTACGCCGCGTGCGCGGGGGAGAGCGGCAGGAAGACGGCGGCCAGCGCCGCGACGACGACCGCCATCGCCCTCACCACGCGCCGGACCGTGGAACGTGCTGCCAAGTCACACCTCATCTCTTCGAGGAAAAGCTCGGCGCATTATGCGATCACCGATGACCACCGGTCCACAGGCCCACTATTTCCGGTCGTACCACCATCGGTCCCAATCTGTTCCTTTTGTGCGCCACCAGCACGAGAAGACCATCGAGCGCACCCGTAATGCGTTGGATGCGGTGAAATTTTCATCCGTCGCTTAGAAATCGCCCGGCGGTCGAGCGTCACTACAGGCTGAACGGGTCGAAGTCCCAGTTGAATCGTTCGCCCCTTGCTGCGACCAGCCGCTCAGGGTGGTCGGGTGGCAACATCCGCTCGTAGAGAGCCATGGCGCCCGCGTAAAGCTCCTCGCTTTGCGTCATCTCGCCGGCCGTGCGCAGGTCGATGGAGAGGTTGACGGCGGCGGCCATCGACAGCAGGTTCTCGTCGCCGTAGAAGGCTCGGATCTGCTCCAGATTCTTCTCGTCCAGCTCGCGCGCCTTCTCGTGCTCGCCCAGGGCGGCAAGGTCGTCGGCGAGGTTGATGACGCTGCTGAAGGTGTAAGCGTGATCGGGGCCGATCTTGGCGAGCAGCCCTTTGCGGGCTTCCTCGTCCATCTCCATGGCCCGCTTGGCGTCGCCGCGCAGCCGGTAGAACAGGGCCAGGTTGATCATGCAGCCGTACGTGAACGGGTGGTCGACGCCGAACCTGCGCTGATAGCGGGGGAGCACCTCCCGGGCCAGTTTCATGGCCTCCTGCGGCTCACCGGCCTGGCGTAACGTGTTGCTGAGCGCGACTGCGGCGGCCATCGTCTCGGGGTCGTCGGGACCGTACAGCTTCATCAATCGGCCGTGCGTCTCTTGGACGAGCTCCAGCGCTCCCTCCAGGTCACCGTTGCGGCGTTTGGCGATCGACAGGTCACGAGCGGTGGCGAGGGTGAGCGCGTGTTCTATCTGCAGCTCGCGGATGCCATGGGCATAGGCCTCCTCACCCAGGTCCACGGCCCTGGCGTGGTCTCCGGCCAGGCGCGCCACGCGTGCCAGTCCGTTCCAGCTCGACTGCACCTCCACCTTGCCGACGCCACCGGTCGCGCTGCTCTGCTCAACGAACGCGAGCTGTTGCATGTCGAATGCCTTGTCGTACCGCGTCAGCAAGGCGTGATCAAGCGCTACATTGTTGATCACTCGCAGTGTCTGCGGACCGTACGGTCCGAACTTTTCCTCATGCGCCCGCAGCGACTGCTCGTCCTGTTCCAGGGCCTCGTGGAAGTTACCCTGGGAGCGGAGGTTCGCCGCGTAGATCAGAGCCTGACGCAGGGTCTCCTCGTCGTCGGGGCCCAGCTCCTCACGCATGAGGTCAAGGGTCTCCTCGTTCATGGCGTATGACTCGTCGTAAGCGCCGATCTGCCACAGCACGGTGCCGACGTTGCGGCGCAGGCTCAGCACGTTGCGGTTGTTCGAGCCGCCCGCCGCGACCCAGTGCTGGAGGAACTCCTGACCGAAGGCCTGAGCGGAGTTGTAATTGGCCGTCTGATAGAGGTAGCGGACGATATCGACGCCGAAGCGTTGCACGGCTTCGTCGTTGCAGGCGATCATGCCGGACGGGCGCACGTGGGGCAGGAGAGTCGCGTACGCGTCCCAGTTCTGGGTGTTCTCCGGGTCGCTCGGCGATCCGGTGGCCAGGAGCTGGTGCACCTCGTGGCGGATCTGGTCGCGCTCGTCCGGTTCGAGCGAGTCGCGCAGCAGCGCCTGCACCAGCCGGTGCACCAGGACGGTGCCCGCCTCCATCTCGATCTTGACCAGTGCGAACCGGCTGAGCTCGGCGAACGCCTGGTTGAGCGTGAGGGGGTCGGACAGGATCGGCCCCATACGCTGGGCACCGCTCTTGTTGCCGCGGCGGAAGACATCGCGGGGAATCGGGTCTGGACCGAAGAAAGCCAGGCAGCGCAGCACCTCGGCGGCGGCGGGCAGGCGGTTCTCGATCTCCATCACCGACAGCTGCCAGGCCGTCGTCATCGAGTACGGATATTCGGTGGACTTGTTCATGTCGAGCAGTGCCCTGGTCTGCTCGGTCAGCAGCGCGATGTACTCGTCGGTGGACATGCCGGTCATGGCCTGCAGGGCGGCGGCCTGTTCGAGGGCGAGAGGAAGATCTCCGAGTTCGCCCGCCAGACGTTCGGCCTCCTTCTGCGCCACGTCGCGTTGCAGACGCTTGCGGAGGAAGGCGACGCTCTCGGAGGTGGAGAAAACATCTACGGGGACGGTCTCCGCCACGCCGCTCCACCGGCTGTTACGCGAGGTGATGAGCACGTGGCCGGCGCCACCCTGCGGGATGAACTCCCGAATGTCCTCGGGTTCGTCGGCATTGTCGAAAATGAGCAGCCATCGGTCGATGGGATCACCGCGCTCAAGGGCCTCGCGGACCGCGGCGGCCGCTTCCTCGATGCCGGTGCTGCTGGCGGAGGGCAGCTTGAGCTCGTTGGTGAGGGCGGCCAGCGTGCTGGGCACCAGCATCGGCTGGTCTGCGGGTATCCACCAAACGAGGTCGTAGTAGTTACGGAAGCGCCAGGCGTACTCGATCGCGAGCTGGGTCTTGCCCACCCCGCCGAGCCCTTGCAGCGCCTGGGGGAGGGGGACGACGGCGGCAGTGGTGCTGCTCTCCAGGCTCGCCCGCAGCTCGTCGAGCAGGCTCTCGCGTCCGGTGAAATGTTTGTTGCGCCCCGGCATGCGCTTGCCCCAGATAGGGGGTATGCGAGGCACCGAGTGACTTCCGACCCGCTCATTCACGTTTTTTCTCGCCCTCCCACCCACCTTATCGCCGATCCTACGATTGATTCTGAGAAAAGTGCCCCCAGAATCGAATCGGAGCACAGTCAACGCTTCGCTTGGGACGACGCGAATTTCGGACATCTGTAATTGGGCGCGAGGAGGGGTTTGTGGGCGACGAGAGCACCGGGCTCGTTGACGTCTGCGAGGTGACTTTGGACGATCTCCGGCGGTTGCGCGACCCCGCACTGTTGAGAGCTATGCAGCATCTGGCGGAGAGCAGCCGCATGGTGGCCGGTTTCCAGTCGGCCATCTGAGTGCGGCGGACGGCACTCCCGGCGGGTGAAAAGCCCGCCGGGTAATTCCGCGATCTGCGCCGAAAGGCAAGGGCAGCGGCGAGGGCGCCCGGAGTAAGGTGGGGGTGATTTCTTTTGCTTCTCCACCTGCTGAGCGCGGCCTCTGCAGAGCATCGCAGGTGGACGGAATAATGACCCCCGAAAAGACCGGCGGAGCATCACATGACTTCCAGCGGCAGAGGCTCGCACCCGTTCGTCGGCCCCCATCCGTTCCGGGATGACGTGGCGAAACTCTTCGGACGTGACCATGATGTCGCCGAGCTGAAGAAGCTGTGGCTCGGTCACCGGCTCACGATCCTGCACGGGCCACCTGGTGTCGGAAAGACCTCCCTCGTGACCGCCGGCGTGCTGCCCCGCCTCGACCCGTCCCGCTTCGACGTGCTGCCCGTGGGCACGGTCAGGCGTCCCTCCTTCGTGCCCGCCGCCGTGCTGCCCGAAGACAGCGATCCGCAGGTCTTCGCGTTGCTGGCTTCCTGGTCGCCATTCGAGAACCCGATCAGGTTCGCCGGCCTCACCGTCCGCTCCTACCTGCGCAGGCACCACTGGAGCCCCTACGGCCGCCCCATCCTCGTCGTGCTCGACCACGCCGAAGACGTCTTCACCGCTTTCGGCCGCAGCCCTGGTGGGCATGCGCGCATCCTCGATCAGCTCGGCGAGGTCCTCGCCGGTGACCGGGAGGTTCATCTGCTCGTCGTGGTGAGCGACGAGTACGCCGAGTGCCTGCGCCGGCACGACGGCTTACGCGCGCACATCACGCAGGGGGCGTCGTACAAACTGGAGCCGCTGAGCCGGGAAGCGGCTCTGGACGCGTGCCGGCGGCCGCTCGACGACGTCGGCAAGACGTTCGCGCCCGGCGCGGCCGAGCGGCTCGTGGACGCGTTGGCGGGAGTGAGCCGGCCCGCCTCCACGAAAGGACACCGCCGCCCCGACGCGAGTGGCTCGTCCACGAGCCCGGCGGAGCCCGCCGTGGAGCCGCTGCACCTCCAGCTCGTCTGCGCCGCGCTCTGGGAGGCGGCGCGGTGGAGCGACGGCCCCATCAGCGCGGACGACCTGCCCGACGCCGATGACATCCTGGCCGGACACTGTCGCCGCGTCCTGCGCGAGGTCGCTCATGAGCACCTGGACGACGACGTCGAACACCTGCTGACGCTCGTCCGGCCCCTGGCCGAGGCTGAGGGCGCCGACCGCGAGGAGCCGCCCCAGCGGATCGCCGCCGCGCTGGCGGCACGCCGGCTGCTTCGCTTCGGCGACAAGGGCCGCTACGAGATGAGCACCAGACTGGCCGGCCCCTTTCAGCGCGCCGCCTCCGTCCCGCCGTCCACGTGGCCGGAGAAGGAGGCGCAGGACGGAGGCGACCGGCTGGCGGCGGCCGAAGCCGCGCTGCATCCGGGCTGGTTCGACGTCGTGGAGCGGCTCGTCCGGGAGGAGACGCGCGACCCGTCCGCCCCGCGCTCCCGGGCCCAGGCGGAGTCGCTGCTGGGTGACGTCGCCTATGTGAACGGCGACCTCGACACCGCGCTCACGCATTATCGCGAGGCCTACCGGCTGTTCGACGTCTTACGCGGAACCGACCAGATCGTGGCGACCCTGCTCACCGCCGTCGGCCGCATTCTCATGGACCAGAACGCCTATCGTGCCGCCGTCACCGAGCTGCGATCGGCGCTCAGGCGCTGCCCTGAGCCGGTCATCCAGACGGAGCTCGCCTGGGCGCTGTGGTATCTGGGTCAGGAGAGCGGGGCCGTCGACATGTTGAACGGAGCTTTGCGAACGGGCGGCGACGACACCCCCGAGGCGCTGCGGGCCCGTGGCGAGATCCTGTCCGACCTGTCTGACCCGAGGGCGCTGGACGACTTGAAGCGGGTGCCGCGCGAGCTCGCCTCCACCCAGGCGGCGTACGCGCTGGCGCTGGCCCGTGAGGGCGACCTGCGGGAGGCCGTCGAGGCGCTACCACCGCTCGGCGTCGACAGTGACCCCACCACCCTGCTGCGAGCCGCCCGCGTGATGGCGGCCGCCGGACGTCACGCGGAGGCGGCCCGGCTGGCCCAAGCCGCCCGCGCCGGCTGCGGCCGCCGCCCCCTGCCGGCGCAGCTCATGGCAGAGGCAGATCGTTTGATAGCGCTCTGACAAGGGATGAGCACCTTCAGCGGTGGTTGTGGCGGCCTGAGACTCGTGCCCCAACCTGGCCCCTGCCCATAGCGGTCCCGCTCAAGTTGTCATAACCGATCGATGACGCATGGTGCGGAATGTGCAACGATCAGTTGCAATTGAGGCATGTCGAGTGGACGCCACGTGCTGCCGTGTCTGTGGCTCGTCGTCGCCGTCCTCCTCCTCGCGTGGCCGTCCACCGTCGCCAGGGCCGCCGCCGGCCCCGAGTTCCTGGAGCAGGATCAGCTCTCCATCCCGCTCGAACGGCTGGCCAAGGGCAGCTGGCAGGCCGTGATCGTCAACCCAGCGACCACGGCCGTGGACGCCGAGGTGCGGGTGGCCGGGGCGATCGCGGACGCGCTGTCGTTCAAGGGCGGGGGACGCGTCAGATTGGAACCCGGCGGGATCGCCACGCTCACGATGACCGGTGGGCGGCGGCCGATTGCCGGGACCGGCCAGCTCGTGCTGATCTCGACGGCGGGCATCGACCGGCTGCGGGTCGTGGTGACTCGGCCGACACCGTTCCTGGAGCGTTACCGGTGGGTGTTGATCGCCGCTGGCTTGCTGGCGCTCGGAGCGATCGCCGCGGTGGTGGTCTGGCGCAGGTCCAGGCGGCTCCGGCGGGAAGGCGCGGACGAGGGCCGGTCGCGGCGAGACCCCGTCCCGTCGAAGGGTTTCACGCACAGCGACGAGCCCACCGGCGCCGACGGGTTACGGCGTGAAGAGTACGTTCGCCACCTCGCCGAGCTGGCCCGCTACGCCACGCTGCCCACGGTCATCGGAGTGTTCGGCGAAAGGGGCACGGGCAAGACATCGATGCTGCGGCAGGTGCGAGATCGGTTGAAGGAGGCTTCCGAATGCGCGCACACCTGGTACAACCCGTGGCGTCACCAGTACGACGAGAACCCCGTTCTGCCGTTGCTGCACGTCATCGTCGAGGATCTCAAGCTGTCGCGGAACGAGAGCGTGCGGAGAATTCTGCGGACGGTGTCCGATGTGCTCGGTTCCCTGGTCCTGTCGGCCTCAGTCAAGATCGATCTGTCCGACGTGCGCAAGTCCATCGAGGACTACGACAACGAGCACTTCCGCCTCCGCTCAGAGCGCACACGCCTGCACGACCACCTGAGCCGTCTCATCGATGAAGCGCTCGCCGCGTCAGGAAAGCAGCGGCTGGTCGTGTTCGTGGACGACCTCGACCGTTGCGAGCCCGAGCGCATCATCGTGCTGCTGGAGGCGCTCAAGCTGCACTTCGACCGGAACAACTGCGTGTTCGTGCTGGGTCTGGCCAAGGGGCCGCTGATCCAGGCCGTACGGGAGAAGTACCGCGACCCCGTCGGCGACTACCTCGACAAGATCATTCAGTTTCCCTTCGAGATGCCCAGGCTCTCCGAGGGAGATTTCGACCGTTACCTGGACGGCCTCCTCACCGACGACATCCGTCCGGCGAGTGCCGTGTTGCGGTGCGGGCTGCGGCGTAACGCGCGGGCCATCAAGCGGTTCGTCAACGTGCTGATCCTGCAGGACCGGGTGGCCAAGGAGCGGCTGGAGCCGTACGACGTGTCGTTCCTCGCGGCCGTCCTGCTGCTACGGGACAGCGCCCCTGACGACTACGCCCGCCTGATGGAGGATCCGGGGCTGCTGCGGCGGGCCGCGGACGGCGAGACGGCGTCGCAGGCCGGTCTGAGCGCGCTCACGCTGAGCGTCATCAAGGAGCTCCGCTGGTCGCCGAGCGGCATCCCGGACGACGTGCTCGCCTACATCGACCTGGTACGCGAGTCGCCGGTGCGGCAGCCGAGCGACCTGGTCCCCGAATCGTGGCAGAGCGTCCCCGAGCTCGGCCGGCAGCGGGAACTGCGGACCGCGCTGGAAACCCTGAAACTAGACGTGTTCCATCGCGCCGCCGAGGTGGCGGGTGACGAGGGCGGCCTGCTGGAGCCGGTGCTGCGGGTGCGGGGGGAGAAGCGCACCGGCCTCGCCGCCCTGGACACCGTCCTGGCCGAGCCCGCGGCCAAGGTCTACGTGTCGGGCGACTTCGGGTCGGGCAAGAGCGTCCTCGCGGCGCGCCTGGCTAGGAGGCTGGCCGCCATGCGGGCGCGGCAGATGCCGGTCCTGCTCACGTGCGGCGCGCTCGCGGCCGACCTGCCCCAGCCCGAACGGTGGGTGACGCACGCGCTGGTGGCCGAGTACCGGCTGTCGGCCGCGGACGCCCATGCCGCGGTGGTGCGGGGCGCGCTCGTGCTCATCCTCGACGGCATCGAGGAGCTCGCGCCGGGCGGACTGTCCGCCTTCCTCGGCTGGGCGCGGGAGACCCGCTGCGGCGTCGTTCTCACCGGGCAGGACGCGCCGCCGGACGGGTTCGAGGCGGTCCACGTGCTGGGCGTCACGCCCGCCGACGCCCTGCGACGACTGAAGAGGCTGCTGGCCGAGCCGGGCCGGTTGCCCGGCGGGGTCGCGGAGCTGCTGGATCATCCGCTGCTGCTCGGCGTGCTCACGGAGGATCGGCGCTGGATCGACGACCTCCCCAGGGACGCGAGGGACTTCACGCCCTGGTACGTCGAGCGTGGCATCGGCGCGATGGCCGCGACGTCGTCCGTGGACGTCGTGCGGCGCGGCCTGCGCGTGATCGCCCGTGCGGCGGCCACCTCCGGCGGTCACGCGGTGGCGGGCGGAAGCGCCGACGTCAGGACGAAGCTGCGGCACGCCGGCGTGCAGGACGTGCCGGCCTTCCTGGCGGCCGCCACCGACGCGGGACTGCTCCGCCCGGCGGGCGGCGGGATCTACCATTTCGTGCACCCGAGAATACGCGAACACACGGCCGAGATTCCTGAGTAATCACGAGCAGCCGCCTAGAAAAGGTTGAGAAAAGCGAGTCCGAGTGTCTGAGTTTCGTCAGGGCGGGTTTCGAACCGGCGACAAGCGTGCGGGCGTGAAAAAGAATGCGGGCGCAGGCTCTTGACGTTTCCCCGCAGCCGTCCGTCGCGATGAGCGAGAGGAAGGGAGGAGCGCAAGTTCAAGGAAGCAGGCGCCACCGCCGCACTGGTGGCCGCTCCTCTCGTCCCGTCAACATCGCAGGTGATGACGAGCGGCTTCGGCAGGAAGTGCCTCTCCTGCAAGGGGAAGCGCGGCGGCTGGAAACGTCAGTACTGCGAGAAGAAGGAGACCGAGCCGAAACTCAGGGAATGCACACGGCGCCCGACCCGGCCAACCCGAAGAAGGTCTGCACGATAGGCAAGGAGGACGGCACTGCGGTGTCGAGGAATATAAGGCGACACCTTAGACCGTGACTCATTTGGGGTTTGGTCGTTGGATCTTTCGTGGATGCCTTCCTTCGGCGGCTGGTGCCTGATGAGTTGTGGGAGTTGTTCCAGCGGGTGGTCCCGCCGGCGCCGACGCGACCGCAAGGTGGCGGGCGACGGCGGGTGGACGATCGGACGATTCTGGCGGCGATCGTCTACGTGGCCACCACCGGGTGCGCCTGGCGGCAGTTGCCACCGGTGTTCGGCGCCTCCTGG
>NZ_JBHMCF010000050.1:0-31608 GCF_042428605.1 Nonomuraea salmonea | reverse complement strand
TCGCCGCCATCGCCGCAGCCCTCATCTGCTACCGCCGACTCACCAAATGAGTCATCGTCTAAAAGCCGCAGTTCTCAATGCCGCCCACTGTCGAATTGTGTCTCGTTGTATCGCGGTGTCACGCGTTGTCTGCTTTCGAAATGCCCGAGAATGCCGCCCCGTGCTATGCCGTATCAGGTGCCGATGAGCATGCAACGAGCAACACGGAACGGATGGCATCCCTTGACCATGCGCAATTTCCGACTGACTGAGCAGCGGTTACGTGAATTTCAGTACCTCGGACCGCTGATGACCAGGCAGGGAATCGCCAGTCACTCGGCCATGAGGCCCGCGTCGTTGAGTCGCTTGATGAGGCTGTGCTTGCCCTGGTGCCGTTCGCGGAGGTGGGTGAGGCGTTGGGTGAAGGCGCTGGCGTGCTCGTCGCGGAGGGTCAGGCGTGCAGGTCGCGCAGGAGCTCGACGGCCAGGTCGTATTCGCGGGGCTTCTTGGTGCCGATGGAGGCCTCCACCACGTCGCACGCGGCGTCGAGATCCTGGGCGAGCCGGTTCAGGCAGTTCCTGGGCTCGCCGATGCTCCTGTTCCCGCCGTGCCTGCTCTTCGGCGCGCCGGGCGGTCTCCTGTTGCTCGCGGGCGTGGCGGCGGGCAGCGGCGTTGTCCAGCAGTTCGGCGACCGTCCGCCCCGTCTCCGTCTCCCGGCCGCTGCGCTCGCCGCCGAACTCGCCCAGCAGCTCCCAGCGAACGCTCGCGGCGTCCTCCTCGATCACCCGCAGCAGCAGCGCGTCCTTGCGCTCGGCGGGCAGCCCGGCGATCCAGGCGGCCAAGGCATTGCGGTCGTGCTGTACGGGCCGCGCCTCGCTCCCAGTTTCACGCCGTGGATTCAGGCTCAGGCTCCGGACTTGGCCTCGCGACCTGCGGTCTCAGCTCAACCTTCCTCGTACGGGCACTCGGGTAGATCCTCGAGGATGTGCCGGAATCCACCTGCCGGAGCATGGTCGTAGGTCAGCGTGTAGCAGCGAACGAATGTGCTCTGGCCGAAGAGATTCTCCTTGGGCGTCACCACGGCGATCTTCAAGAGAAGCCCCTGTGGGTTTCGCGTCGAGGAAAAGACTGAGACCTCGCCGGGCCAGCCCATGACTGTGTCCGCCGGCGGCAGCTCGGCCCCCCATTCCTGTGGCAATCTCGTCGCGAAAAGCTCGGCCACCTCTTCGTTATGGCTTGTAGCCGACGCTTTGTATAAATGACCGACGACGAACGGACTGAGCACGCAGATGGCGAGGGCGGCGAGCAGGGTGATGAGGCACCCTCTTGGCATGGGCCTTCCTTCATGTCGCGTGCTCAGCCTGTTTCCGAAAGCGATCAGCCTGTCACGGTCAGGCTGATCGCTATTCTACCAGCCGGTGTATCCTAGGGCTTGAAGGTGAGTCGTCAGGACGCCGGCGTACGCCCGGGCTCCCGCCGCGTTGGGGTGCATTGAGGTTCGGCTCGCACATCTGAATCCGTCAAACATGCAACCCGACCAGACGTCGTCGACATCCCCAAAATCGCCAGGGCCTGTCTTGGCGAAGGTTACTGGGGTGATCCAGCGTTCGCCCTCTGGCTTACATGCGCCGTGTCCCTGGAACGCTGGCATTGGGTTGGCGAAGGACACCTCGACACCTGCTGCCTTCGCCGTCTGCACCATTTTGTTCTCCTCGGCGGAGAAGTGCTCCGCCATCCGCTGCATCATGTTCTGCTCGTCCGGATCGAAGGCACCGCAGTCCAATACTCCGGTGCCCGTAATCTCGGGATATCCCATCAGTACTATCTGCGCCTTCTTCCCACGCGCGGGACTATAATTCTGGACGCGGCTGTCGATGCTCTCCACGATGTTCTTGACATTAGCTTCTTCGGTTCCCACCATCTTGTTGAAAACAGCGGCGGTAACGTCGGCCCTTATATCGTTCTCGTAGCCCTCGCTATAGCAGGGCAGTAGGAAACAGTTGGTGACAACGGGTGAGAAATTGGCGTCGTTGCCGCCGATCGAGAGCGCGACCAGCGTCGTGTTCTCGTCCAGGTACCCGCTCTCAAGTTGCGCAGCCTCCCGGAATCGACCTTCGGCGCTGCCCCGGTAGGCGGACCAGTCGAAGGGGACGGTGGTGTATGTGTATTCGGGAACGGTCATGTCCCTCGTAACGGCGCCCGAGCAGGCGACGAAGGAAAAGTCCAGCCTGGGGTCGAACGAGTCCGCAAGTTGCCCCACGGTCTGCGTCTCGCCCGGTAGTACTGTCTGCCGGATCCACGCGTCCTTGCTGCGGCGGCAGGCGTTCCAAGTCGAACGCTTGTAGCCCGTGTCGGTCTCCGGATAGTAGTTCCCGACCCCTTCGCCGGAGGCAAAGGAGTCTCCCATGCCGACGACGAAATGCTTAGGCTTCTTGGCCAGCACCTGGAAGGCGATGGCGTCCCACGCTACGGCGGCGGTGCCGTCCCCTTCCTGGTTACGGTTGGTAAGTGCCACCTTGGGCACGCCCTTGAACTCGAACACGCCGAGGTTTTGCCAGTGGTTTTCCAGCCGGCCTTGCGACAGGTAACGGGTGCGGGTTTGCCCGTTACCGAGGTGGACCGTGTACGGGGCCTGCTGGGTTTCCGCCCGGCGTTTTGGCACATGCACGAGGACCCGCGCCCAGCCATTGATAGGTTGGTTCAGCTCCCAGGTGCCAGTCACCTTCATGGGGTCGCCGAGATGGGAGCTGTTGCGCGTGTACCCATACCACAGGTGGCCGCCGAAGCCGTTGCCGAGCTGGCCGAAGTCTGCTCTGCCCGGCGCTTCGCCCGCAGAGTCCTGCTCGAATTCGAAGGTCAGCGCCCCAGAATTGGCCCATCCGCTGTTGTCGCATCCGCCGCGCACCGCTGGTACAGAGTCGGGCACGTCATCGACGATCAGCACGTTCTTGGTGTCGCCGGTTACCTGGGGCAACCCTGGGGTCAGGCACGTCGTCCACTGGTCGGACGGCTCGGAGCGCTCGATGCCGGCATAGCTCGCGTCGTAACGCAGAAACGCCTCGTTCCCACACTCCTGGGGGCAGGTCTTCCAGGTCTTCGCCGAATGCCACCAGCATTTCCAGTCAGCTCGCGTGCACCCCCGCGTCGTGTCGGCGGGGTCGCACTCGTTCTCCGCCGAGCAGAAGGCGTTCTCGTCCACCAGGGTCCCGCCCGGAACGATAGAGCTGCGGTACCCTTCGGAGTTCCACCAGGCGTAGTTGTAACCGCCTTCGGTGACCCACTCGCCGGTGGCGGCGTTGTAGTAGGTTTTTGCGATGGGCCAGGCCGACCAGCCGAGGACCTTCTCCTGGTACGGCCAGTCCTGGGGATGCGCGGCATCGGAGTAGGAGTTGTTGTCGAGGAAGGGGCGACGCCCTGCCACGTAGTCGGGGTTCTTGGGATTGTTGGCCCACCCGACGCCCCAGGCGCCGCCATTCGCGCTTGCCTGCGCCTTGGGGTAGTAACCGGAATTGTACGCCCAGATGGCGAAGTACCAGTTCTCGATCTTAGAGGGGTCACCGTTATTGATTTTCATGGTGCCGCCTGTGTCGGTGTAGATCTGGTTCCACTTCTCGGCAAGCGTAGTCAAGCCGACGGCGATGTTCGTTACGTAGTCCAGGGCTATCCTGCGCTGGGTGTCCGGATCCCACAGCCATTCCCCGGGCTTCGCATGTCCGGCTCGCCGCATGTGGTCGGTCTGCTGTGTGAGGCCGTACCCGCAGTCGGCTTCGTCCCATCGGATCACCCAGTCGTTGTCCGGTTTGTCGTCATAGATTTCGACGCCGTAGTAGTTGCCGACAAGCGGGTTGCCCGTCTCACCGGGAAGTGTGTCCCGCTGCGCTTGCCACAAGTTGGACTCCTGCGCGAGGATGCCGAACACGACCGAGACGGGAATCCGGCCGCCACCCGCGAGGTCGGATGCCGAGAACAGGTCCTGCGGATTCCAGGATGAGAGGCCGGACTCTTTCCAGTTGTCTTGACGCCAAACTTGGAGCCGGTCCTTGAAGACGAGCTGGTCGACCGCCCATTCCACCTGCCGCCAGTGAGGCTGGTAGACCTGGGTGTTCGGGTCGTTGCGGGCAATGGCGCAAGAGTGGTTCGGGTCAATCGTCCCGGTCGAGGTTGCGGTCGTCTTTGATTCGGCCTGCCCGCGCGCCTCGGCCAGCCGCGGATTCTCCTCGCGACCCGATGGCGAGGTGGCTTCCCGCGTTGGGTCGATGGCGAAGGTCAGGGGGGAGTGTGTCCGAGCAGTCTGGGCGGTGATGTCGATGAGCTCCGGGGCAGGGTCCTCCTGTACGACACCGGGGTAGCGGGTGTCCGCTTGGTCGCTCTCACTGTCGCGCCTGAGCCCGCGCCGCGCGATACTCGTGATCAGCAGATCGCCTTCCGACGACACCGTCTCCACGTTCGGCGCGCCGCCGATGGCGGACATGTGCGAAGGCAGTGGGCCATGCTGACGCGTCTTGCCGGTAATGAAGACCCTGCCGCTCGTGCCCGAATGCAGACTCACTTCGCCCAGCCGTCCTGAAGCGAGCACCCGCACCGAGCCGTTGCGGTAGTGCTTGACGGACACGGCGCCGCCGGCCTGGTCCATGAACGCGACGCCCCCGTCAGCCGTCGGCCGGATACCGAAGGGGACGGAATCTGTCGTCGCCAGCGTCTTGAGCTTGCCCGACGCCGCGACTTTCACGAGCTTGTTGCCGCGGGCCGCCACGATGTGGTCGGCGACCGCAGTGGCTGAGGTGATCTGCCCGTCCAGGAGGATGGGTCGCGAGACCGACTTCGTGCTGGTGTCCACCGTGAGCAGGCGCGTCGTCATGCGCTCCTCGGTGGTGCCCTGGGTGAGGGCTACCTTGTCGTCCGAGCCGCATCCCGGGTTGTAGTAGGCAAGGCTCACCTGGTCCTCGAGTTTAGTGATCTTGCCACTCTTCACATCGATTACGGCGGCGAAGGCACCCCTGCTGAACAGCCAGGCGCGATTGGTAAAGTGCCGCGGCGCATAGGTAGCGACGACTTGGCGTCCCGAACTGGTCAGGCAGGCGTTGCCCACCCACTGGTCAGTGTCCATGCCAGGCTCGCTGAGGGTCGCAATGGTGTGCCAGGCGTAGCCGTCGCCCGCTCTTGCCGCCATGACGTGGAAGCCGGTGGCGTCGCCTGTGGCGGTGATGGCCAGGTCGTTCGATGCTTCCCAGCTTGATCCCAGCACCTTGTCGCGCTGGGACGGCTCGACCGACAGGCGTTCTTCATGCGGCTGCGGTGAGACTTTCGCGGGCGCGGATGCCGCAGCGGCGCTGCCCGTCGTGGCGAGGACTTCCGGGGCGGACAGTGCGGTGGTGACCAGAAGAGCGGATAACAGGAGGAAACATGTACGGTTCAGGACTCTGCGCTCCTTCTACAGAGGGTTACTGCAGTGGGGTCGCGTGCCGCCTGCAGCGTGTGGTCAGCCTGGTGTTTCGGTAGGAGGGAAAATGAGGGCCGCGAGGCAACTTGAGACGCCGGCTTCGCTGGCTCAGGGCCTTCATCCGTCTATAGGAGCGTGGATGCTGGCCTCCGGCGCGAGACGTTTGACGTCTTGATGTCCCAGTGACTATGGCCTATGGGGCGGGGCTCAATGGCTCACCAAGTCCTGGCCGAGCAGCTGACAAAGTGCCAATCACCTGCAAGGACAGCCCTTCCTGTGCGGTCGGTTCCCTTTATCGCTGCCTGTACTGGACACGACGATGACAGTCATGACCTACATAATGTGAGCACATCGGACAACCTTCAGCAAGGGGTAGAAAAATCCCATGCAGTCCTCTTGTGCTCCCGGCCGACAATGAGTAATGATCACTGTCGGCCGCGTCGTGTCATCCATCTCTGTCAAGGTTTCAATCCTTCGAGAAACCGAACGCACAGGGCTCGCCCGACTCGCGTTCGGTCATCCGCGAGGCTGTACGTCATCTTGAGGAGAAAGCATGGCGCCATACGCCGCACTGCCTGAGGTCCGGTAAGCGAAGGGGAAGGTAGCAAGATACAGAACATCGACTTCGGTGATTGTCAAGTTAACAGGAATGCCGATCGAAGAGAACGGGAGAGTTCGTTGTGCGATTGAACATGCGTGGAATCAAGTCAGCGGCGCGTGCCGTAACGGTAGGGCTGCTCGGCGTCGTGGCAGGCATCACTATGATGCCCGCAGGCACCGCTCAGGCGGACTCGGTGAACCGGTGGGCCACGGCGAACGACTACGGTAACGGATACCTCTACCTTGAAGTGCTCAATTCCAGCACTGCGGACCTCGCCTCCGTCATCGCTTTCCCTGGAAACAGCGGATCGGCCAATCAGTGGTGGTCCGACTACCAGTTATCCAATGGCTACTTCGCGCTGTTGAACAACAACAGCGGCAAGGCGCTTGACCGATGGGATCCCTACACCGGGCCGGGCAGTGATGGGGGCTGCAGCACGCCCATGCAGTATCCATGGGTGGATGAACTTCAGCAGCACTGGGGCTACCGTACTGAGTGGAGCGGCTACTACGGCCGGTACTTCAACAAATGGGTCAACCTGAATGGCTGTAACGGCGACCTCTGGCATGACACGATCAGTGTGAACTTCACCACCGCTGCTTCCTACGGCCTGTGGACGACCCTGTTCCATGCCAACCGCTGTGTCGATGGCCAAGACAACGCAACCCGGTGCTTTTGGAGGAGGAACGGCGAATGACGACGCGACGAAAAGGACCGGCCGTCGCGGGTGTGACCGCGGTTGCCCTGGCCACGTTGACTGCCGTGGGCTTCACCGTCAGCCAGCTTTCCAGTGCCGATACCTCGGCGTTGGCCACGGTGAACCCCACCATCGAACCCACCACCCCCAGAGCGACGTCCACGGCCCCGCCTCTCGGGGGTGAGGGCGAACCCGCCCTCGGAGCCATCCCGCACATCAAAGACACGACGCGCGTACCTATGCCGCTCGATTCCGTTCTCACGCCCATGAGCGACATCAAGCTCATCGACCAGGCTCGCGACGTCGCGGCAGCGGACTGTATGAACGCGCTCGGCTTCAAGACGTGGACGGCCGGTACTATCCGCACGTGGGACCCGGGGGAGTACCGCGAACACGATTTCTTCGACTACATCGATCCCGCGGTTGCGGCTGAATCCGGGTACCCGCGGCAGGCCGAGGTCAAGGACGTTTCCTCCACCTTCGCCGGCACGAAGCACGAACCGACCGCGGAGGAAAGGAAGGCGTACGAGGGAAGCGCCAGCAAGACCGCGGAAGGCAGGACGATCCCGGCGGGCGGCTGTGCACGCCACGCCGATGAGAAGCTCTATGGCCAGCAGAAGAAGCTTCCCGCTGACCCGCGCGCACTGGCCGTCGCCTCTCGCTCTCGCGCTCTCGGCGATAGTCGCGTCCGCGCGGCGCTGGCCTCGTGGCAGTCATGCGTGCGGAAGGCGGGTGTCACGGCCTACCAGCATCCGGTCACCGCACAGAACGACCCCAAGTGGCAGTCGAGAACACAAGGAACCCCCGCCTCGGACGAGGAGAAGCGGATAGCGGCTCTCGACGCCAAGTGCCAGGACGAGGTGAATCTAGTCGGCGTCTACAAGGCGGTCAGGGCTGCTTATGAGCAGCGACTTCTGGAGGAGAACCAGTCCAAGTTCGCCGAAACCAAGGCCATTGTGGACGTTTGGACGAAGAACGCGGCTGCGATTCTGAAATCCGGCTGAGGCGTGAAGCACGACTGATCGCGAGCCGGTAAAAGGTCCATGCCGTGTTGAAACCGCGCGCTCGATCGAAAGCGCGCGGTTTCTCGCTGCTTTTGAGCGCCGGCCAGCTGCCAAGCGCGTTCACGTGCGGTGGCCCGGGCGGCGCGGATGGCCTGCAGCGCGCGGGCCTCATCGGCGGCGAGCCGGTCGATCAGGCGTGAGATGGTCGGGTTCAAGGCGATGGGGCCGAACAGTCCGGGCTTGCAGCGCAGCAGGGCGATGTCGGCCATGCAGTCTCCGCCGAGCGTCAAGTGAGGGCAGATCAGTGATGATCTTTGCGGGGTCGTGCACCGCTCGGCTGGGGTGCCAGCGCTCCAGCCGCTGTGAGAGGTCCTTGTCCAGTCCGGTGATGCGCAGTGTGTGCGTCAGCAGCAGGCCGCTGGCATGGGATGCCAGCCCGCGGCCGTCGGCGGACACGGTGATCTTGCGGCGGTAGGCGGTAGAGTTCACTCTGAGAGTGCGTTCTGCGAGTTGATGTCCCTTTCATCGGTGGGGGTTGGGTTAGGTCGGCTGGTCGGAGACCCGCCGGTCGGACTACGGGCGCGGCTGAGTGAACAATCCCGGCTCGGTCTCGACAAGGATGCCGCGGCTGACCAGGCGTTTGAGCTTGGCGCGGACGTTCTGGATGTCGTTCTGCGTCAGGGGCAGGTCCATTGCCCTGGCCAGGTCCCGGGCGCGCAGGGAGCCGCCGGCCTCGGAGAAGACGGTGAGAATCTGCTGGTAGGCCGGGTGCTCGGGAACTGCGGGAGGTGGCGCGGCCGGTTGGATCGGGGTGGGTGGGATCTTCCTCGGCGAGGGAGATGAGGGTCTTGCGGCTGATCCGCAGGTGCTCGACCTGCTCGCTGAGTTGGCCCAGCCTCGCGGTGAGCATGTCGATCTCCGCCTGGGTCTGCTCGATCTGGCAGGTCAAGGCCTGCTCGCGGGCGTCGATCCGGTCCAGGAGCCAGGCACCCGGGTCGGCCGGCCGGGCGTCGGGCCCGATCATGCCCACCGCCACGACGGGGACGCGCCGCGGGTCAGGCGGCGGGACATCACGTCCGTCATCGCCCAATACACGCGGGCTTCGGAACTGGCCGGAAGGTGCTCATAGTCGCGGACCAGACGCCGGTGGAACATCAAGATGCCGTACGTTTGCTCGACGATCCATCTCTTGGGCTGGGGGACGAACCTCTTGCCGGCGGGGTTGCGTTCGACGATCTCCACGTCGATCCCCAGGTCGGCGCCATGTGCGACGACCGCGTTCTTGAACCCCTGGTCGGCCAGCGCCTTGGTCACGGTGCCCTCGGTGCCGGCGGCGACCCGGTCCGGCAGGGCGATCCCGGCGGTGTTCTCATGAGCCGAGGCGGCCAGGACGACCACGGCGATGACCAGGCCCAGCACGTCCACCGCCAGGCCCCGTTTCCTGCCCGGCACGCGCTTGGCGGCGTCCTTGCCGGTCGTGGAGGCGGGGACCCCGCCCGCGACGTGGACGCTCTGGGTGTCCAGCACGACCAGGCTCGGGTCGGCTAATCGTTTCTTACTTTCGCGCAGATGCCAGCGCAGCAGGTCATGGATCGTCTTGTCGGTGCCGTCGTCGCGCCACTTGCCGAAGTAGTAGTACGTCGCGCTCTTGGGCGGCAGGTCGTGCGGGAGAAAGTCCCATTGGACACCGGTTCGTCCCTGGTAGCGGATGGCGTTCACGATCTCCCGCAGCTCGTAGTTGCCCTCGTGGCCGCTGACGGACGGGTGCGCGGCCTTCCACGCCGTGAGCACGGGCTCGATCAGCGCCCATTCCGCGTCGGTTAAGTCGCTGGGGTACGGCTTGCGCTCGGTCACCCAGCCATCCCAGCACAGCAGACCCACCGACCGGCGGTAACGCTACAAATCCATACGATCACATAGCGACATCAAAGGCATATGCTCGCGGAACGCACTCTCACATGACAGGGACCACCACACACCAGGTAATCCCGCTCAGCCTCTCGGCTGCCGTTAAGCTCCGCCAGGAGTTGGACGACGTACTCGACGGCACCCTGCGGGACGGGCTCAACCCCGAGGAACTGCGCTGAACAGTGACCCCCGCCCCGATTGGGACACCTACTTCCTCAAGATTGCTACCGCTGTCGCAGTACGAGGCGCTTGTGTCCAAGACCTGTCGGAGCAGTGCTCGTCGATGAGGATCGACGCATCGTTGGTACTGGGTACAACTATTTCGGTGCATTCAAGACAGATGGAGGTCCGGGCGAGGGGCGCTATCATTGCAGCCATGGGTATGGTTCAATTCTCCAGGTACGAATGGTCTCCCGTTCCAAATGGGCGGCCGGACGGAATTCAGTGGTGTGAGACGCGAGATCTGGGGATCAGCCTCGCTTCCGTAATATTAGTCAATGGCCTTTCCTCCATTTCGGGGAGCCGGCACGGCTCCTTCGAATCGCTGATGCTTGAAACTCGGCTGCTGGCCACGGCACTCGACAACACGGGCGGGAGTGCCAATGGTGCGCTCCACCGGACAAGGGCGTATGACTGCTCGTCACACCACATCAAGACGTTCATCGTCACCTCCGCTGGCCTGGGCTTGCTGACGGCGAGTATCGAGAGCCTGATCGCTCAGGGGAAGATCGGGCCGCTGCAGATCAACCACTTCGATCTCATGTCCGCCGTCTCCTCGCGTGGACCGAAAGGCGGGTATTCTAGGCCCGACCTGCTGATCGACTTGCCGGGCTATCGCGAGATGGTCTGTGAGGCTAAAGGAAGAAGTGGCGGCTCGGGGCGGACGACAATGGCAATCAGGGAATCCCTGAAAAAGCTTCACCTCTGGGCATCGATCAATCGTTACATCGGATCCTCGCTCGCTTTGAGCTGGGCCGCGATTCGCAAGAACGAGACCTTTGTCAACCTCTACCATACGAATCCGGAAAAGGTAGTCGAGCTCATCCCACAGAGTACCAAAGAAGGGCAGGAGGCTTCCGCTCGGGCCGTATGGGATTCGGTCGATCTGCGGCCCGAGCGCCTGGAATTGCTGGACCTGGAGCGTGAATGGGAGCGCCTCGTCGACGAGCTGGAGACGCCCAACATGGCCCAACTCCGCGAGGATCCGCTTTACTGGAGTGCCCCCAACCCCCCTCGTGGAGAAAACTATCTCGCGGACACCCCGGTTCGGGGAGCTTGGGCATCCCTGGGTCGTGACGGGCGATCGGTTTTCGTTGGCGTCTTCCAGCGCGCTCCAGAGGCCGATGCCTCAATGAGCATGCAGCGCCAACGCCTGCTGAGCATCGCCGAGAACACGGTCAGTCCTCTGGACATCGCGGCCGGGGGGCGGCTCGTCTTCGCCGTCGCCCAAGACGCGGAGTTCGCCACCTGGCAGAGGCTTCGTCAGTGGATCAGATGAACTCTCCGGCTGAAGTTCTGAGCCCATGTGGCAGATCGCTTCACAGCCGTAAATTGGTCAGGGGCCAGATGCGGGCGCTCAAGACGACGCTCCACAGAATCGGAGAATCGGGAGCTGGAACCTTTACGGCCCGGCCGATCCCTAAAGTGCGCGTCTCAAGGACCGTTGGTCAGCTCGTGTTGTCGTTTCTCGGATAGGCCCGCTAAGTCGTTCGATGCAGATGTCTCCGTCTGGTGCCGCAGGTGACGCCGGCGGTCTCGCCACCAGGCGAGGCGATGGGCGGACTCTTGGGGCATAACATTCTGAAGAATGACCGAGATTCCCCAAGCGACTGTTGCGAGTACGGTGCAGAGCGCGGCGACAGGCCAGGGCGCGCTCATCCACATCGCGCTCAATGCCATTCCGCCTCCACCCAAGGCTGCGCCGCGCCCGACGCGGTTCATGCGCTGTGATCCTTCACGGTACGGGGTGAACGGGCGTGGTCGATCTGTCCTCGCCGGATCATTCTCCTTACAGTTACGCGAAGTCGCCGCATGTGTCCTTCGACAGCCCGGGTGGTCATGCCGAGGCGATCACCGATTTCCTGCTGAGATAGGTCTCGCAGGATGAGGCCGCAGATCAGCCTGGCTTCGGGCTGAGCCTCGCTGAAGATGCGGCGAAGTGTATCGCCGTTAGCGGCGGCGGTCGCTGGATCAATCGCCTCCGCCAGGTGTGACCAGGCTGTGTCCGCCAGCATTCCGTAGCCGTACTGCCTGAGCTGGGCCTTGCGCTGTGCCGACCATTTGCGGAAGGCGGCCTGAAAGCCGAATGCGCAGGCGCCGAGGAAGTAGGTGTTGATCGATGCGCCCAGCTCCGGATCCCACTTGCCGGGCTTGAGGACTTTCCGGCGGAAGTACTCGATGGCCCCGATGATGCTGTCGACTGCAAGCTGATCGCGATCTTCGAGGGATAGGCGAAGGGCCCGCTGCTCATCGTCAGACATGACAAGGACGACGTCCTTTTCGAAGCAGAGCCTCTTGATGGCTCCTGTGCGGATCATGCCCTTCAGCACAGGCAGAGCGTAAGACCAGAGGCTCTCCTCGAATTGCCGGTACTCGTTTGGGGTGAGGCCAACCCCTCGCGTCCATGTGGGTGCGTCCAGTCCCTCCCACTCTCGGGCGAGCTGGGCCCCGATCCGGCGTAGCTCTTCCATCTCTCCGGAGTCGACGTCCTCCCAAGGCGAGGCGCTGTCGCGGGCAGTTCTCGCCACCGAACTCCCGGAGAATCTCATTTCGGACATAGATCCCCCACCCCGTCCTGCTCCGCTCAGCCCGCGTTTTATCGTCGCGAGTACCCCCGCTCTATGCAGTCGCCCTCAATCACCCCACGGAAATAGTCCGAGAAGTCGGACCGGTACCAGGGAGTACCGAGCGGTGGAGCCTCCCTAAGACCAGGACCGCTCCAAGGTCTTCGCCGCCCTGGCTTAGCGGCGCAATCGGTACGGCAATGCGCGGTCATCAGCTCGGCTTTCCACTGCGCGATCGATGCCCGGTAGTCCAGGCGGCCACCTCGCGTGGCGGCGTTACGCCGCAGTTCGCGCGAGATGGTCGAGGGCGAGCGGCCCAGGCAGCGCGCGATCTCGCGAACCCCCTTGTGCTGCGCCTTGAGCAGGGCGATCTCTTCCCGCTCGGTGAACGACAGGTATCTGCCTGATGGCGGGCTGAGTTCGATCAACGGCATGCCGCCACCCTCGCGGAACCACCGAGACCCGGCCGGCCCCGACACGCCGCAGGCCCGGGCCGCATCTTCGCTGGTCAGCCCTTCGGCGAGCTCTCTCCAGAATGTTCGCTCCACGTCCCGGCGAATGGGGCCGTCCCGGTGACCGCATCTCTGGCCGCGCGGTGCGCGTCGTCATCCACCCTGCTGGTCTGCCCATACAACAGCTCCGGATCAAGGTGTTGCGACGACCGGTTGAATCCGCCCAAATCGCCCCGATGGCTTTGGTGGAGACCTTGGTGTGCGAAATGGGCCGGAGGCGGCTTGACCGGTGCTTGGACGGGTCTGCGGTCAATCCGGGTGTGTTCCCCTCGCCATCCCTTCCACCATGATCTTCTGTTGGGTGTCGCTCGGTCGTGGCTTGACGATCCGGTCTCAGGCACCCAACGCCCGGCGGCGTAAACCGGCTCATTTCGATCACGCCATCGGCCCGCCGATGTGCCGGACCCGTGCCGAAGAGTATCGGGCGAGCATGAACTCGGCCAGCTTCGCCTCGCAGGAGACGGCTCAAAATCAAGAAAGTGCAGGTCGGGCGGGGTGTGGAGTGGTAGGGCGCCCGGGGCTCGAACCCGGAACCTACGGATTAAAAGCCGCAGTTCTCAATGCCGCCCACTATCGAATCGTGTCCTCTTGTGTCGCGATGTCATGCATTGCCCGCGCTCAATATGTCCGGGAATGCCGCCCGGTGTCATGCCGGATGAGGTGCCGATGAGCATCCGACGAGCTTCCGTACAACGGTTGGCATCCCTTGACCATGCGCACTCTTCGGCTGGCTGGGCAGTGTGGCTCCGTGCAGCTCGCTGGCGCGGACCGCTGGTCAATAGGCATGGAATCGCCGGTTACTCGGCTGCGAGGCCTGCGTCGTTGAGCCGCTTGATGAGGCTGGGCTTGCCCTGGTGTCGTTCCCGGAGGTGGGTGAGGCGCTGGGTGAAGGCGCCGGCGTGCTCGTCGCGGAGGGCCAGGGCGTGCAGGTCACGAAGGAGTTCGACGGCCAGGTCGTATTCGCGGGGCTTCTTGGTGCCGATGGAGGTCTCCACCACGTCCCACGCGGCGTCGAGATCCTGGGCGAGCCGGTTCAGGCGCAGTTCCCTGGCTTGTCGTCGCTCCTGTTCCCTGCGGGCCTGCTCTTCGGCGCGCTGGGCGGCTTCCTGCTGCTCGCGTACGTGGCGGCGGGCGGCGGCGTTGTCCAGAAGTTCGGCGACCGTCCGCCCCGTCTCCGTCTTCTGGCCGGTGGTTTCGCCGCCGAACTCGCGCAGCAGTTCCCAGCGGACGCTCGCGGCGTCCTCCTTGATCACCCGCAGCAGCAGCGCGTCCTTGCGTTTGGCGGGCAGAGCGCCGATCCAGGCAGTCAGGGCCTTCCAGTCGTGCTGTACGGGTCGCGCCGGCGGGCTGGCTTCGGCGGCGGCCGCGAGCAGGTCGTGGTCCAGGCGCAGGAAGTCGGCCAGGGCCCGTTGCGGCGCGCTGAGCGAACCCAGCCCCGGCGGGACGGGCGGCTCCAGCGCGTCCTCTTCCTCGTAGTCGAAGGCGTCCTCGTCACGCTCCCATGTCCCATACGCCGACAACCAGGCCAGATAGAGCGGCCGCAGGTCACCGGCGGCCAGCTCGGCGCGGATGCCGACGATGGCCGACAGCGAGCGTTCGACGTCGTCTTCCCAATACTCCTCCTCTGCCTCGCTGGTGAAGTCGAGGACGAGGTGTCCGCCGCTGGTCCAGGCGGTGACCTGCTCGCCCACGCAGTAGCGCTGGGCCTGCTTGGGGTCGAGCACGGCCTTGGGCAGGCGCAGCATGATCCGGTGAGTGCCCCAGTTGGCCAGATACAGGTGGGCGTCGTAGTAACGCTCCATCAGGCGGGCCGGGTCGCCGCGGAAGTCGCCCCAGTGGTACTCGTTGGTGAAGCTGGTGGCGGTGATGTGGGCCCGGGTGGACAGGGCACGCACCTCGGCCTGCTGCTGGTCGGTGAGCGGCCGGTCGACGGCCAGGAACTTGTAGTACTGGTATTCGCTCATGCTGTCACCCGGCCCAGCGGCGGAACGCGTGGATCCATTCGGTCCCGGCCGGTGGCGGGTCGGGCTGCGGCAGATCGAGGACGCCGATCGCCTGCTTGATCAGCTCATCCAGATGATCGTCAGAGGGGCGGCGAGTCACAGCAGCACACGATACTCCCGCGAGGAACCCTGGCGATCACGCTTGAGCAGAGGGCATGCTGGACCGTCAGGGCTGCGCCGGGGTGATGTCGGTGTGCGGGAAGTCCTCGCCTTTGAAGAGCAGGGGTTGGTCGAGGTCCTTGGCGAGGGCGTAGGCGAAGCAGTCGCCCATGTTGAGTTTGGCCTTGGAGTTGTTGCCCTTGCCGTAGGTCTGGTATGCCCGGCGCGCGATCCTGGCCTGATGGGGTGTTACCGGCTCGATGATGAGGCCCATCTCGTCAACGAGCGTGTCGAAGGCGTTGCGCATGGCCTCACCACGGTTGTCCGCCACGATGGCCGCTTCGACGTAGTTGACGGCCGAGATGCGACACACGTTTGCGGCGATGGTGTGAGCGAATGGGATGGCCTCTGGCTCGCCGTTGATGACGGCAATGATGGCGCTGGAGTCGATGATCACGCGGGAAGGCCGGTGTCCGGGTCGTACAGATCTTCAACGGACAGTCGGTCTCGACCGAGGTGGGTCCGCATGCCCGCGGCAACGCTCAGAATGCGTTCGGCCCTGCCGGCGGCTTCGGAGCGGCGTTCCAGCGCATCCAGGCGGCGTTCGAGCACTTGAGCGGCATGCTGGGTTTCCTCGGCCAGCCGGATGACCCGGCGGGCGAGATCATGAATGGGCTCGTGTTCGAGGTCCACGCTCACCGTCGCTCGACTCCCTCCGTCGCGGCGCCTGAGTTGCACCTCCAGCGTAGCCGGTGGCCGAGCCTTACTCGCGTCGTTGGGCAGCATCCGTCCGCGTCGCAAGGTTCTCGTCGAGTCAGGGGTTTCCGCCGTCAGTTCTGCGGTGAAACGCACCGCGATCTGGTCATGGCCCGGCACCGTGGTGGCACCACCGTCTGGTGATCGGATGAGCCTGGCTCATAGCTGCCGTCCACGGCTGGAATCTGAGGGTGGCGCTGCTGGCGGCCCAGATCTTATCCACGTATGGGTCGCTCGGCCCCCGGTGTTTCGTCATTCCCACCACCCGGCCGACGCCGAGCCCGGAACGAGACATTTGCAGACGCGGTCAGCGGCGTCGCAGTGACGGGTCGAGCCCGCTCGTCGGAGGTGCGGCACTTCACCGCAGCACACGATGCTCCCTCCGAGAACCCGGCGGTGACCGCTAAGGGCCCCAGAAGAATAACTTGCTGGTTCGCAACCGCATGCCCTGGAGATACGTCGCCGAAACCGACGATCTATTGATCGACGGGCCCTATGGCGGCGCGGAGCCCAGGTCGGCGATCAGCTCGGGGAGGACGAGTTCCTCCTCCACCCGTACGCCGCGTCGTGCCATCGCCGAGGCCAGTTCCGGATCCCACGGTGACGGGCACGGGCCGCCGGTGAGCGGCGCAGCCGAAGGCACCGCCGCGTAAGAGGCGGCATCGAAGCGCCATGGCGCGAAGCCCATACGCTCGTGAACGGCGGCGGCGATGGCGAGCCCGCCCCAGTCGAAGTCCCCGTGGTAGGCGAACTCTGCGCCGCCACGGGCCAGGAGCTCCAGGAGCCGCCACACTGCGGCCGAGGGCCGGCCGCCGCAGCAGACCAGGGGTGGGCAGGCGGGCCCGAGTTCGTCGGCGGCCGCGGCGACCACCACGGGGTTCTCACAGATTCTGACCAGGCCGGCTGGGATCGGCGGCTCGTGGCGGCGGAGCTGGCGCAGGGTCAGCACGCACGGTTCGCCGGCCGCCTTGGCGGCGCTGAGCATGCGCCCGGTGGGGGTGTGGCCGTCGCCCGGCAGACCCAGGCAGAGCACGAGGGAGGACAGGTCGTCGACATGGACGCCGACCGCGGCCCACGCCGCCCGGCGGGCGTCCGCGCCGCCCTCGCCCGCGTACGGCAGCCCGGCCAGCGCGCGGACGGCGGACAGGCCCAGGGTCGCCAGCGGCCGTCCCTCGTCCAGGGCATGCGCATCGCCGCAGGTTTCGGCTGCGAGCCGGCCCAGGGGCAGGCCTGGCGAGGGTAGCCGGGCCAGAACGGCGGCCAGCCGGTCGAGCGACGTTCGCGCCTCGTCGGCCGTGGCAGTGAGCCTTCGCACCACCCCGGTGCTCTCCAGCCAGGAGCGCCATCCGGCCAGCTCGGAACGGTCGGCGACGAGGGCGTCGAGCCGCGCGAAGGCGCGCTTCCAGGCCGCCGCCTGCGCCGCGTTCTCACCGGCCAGGTCACGGATCGGGCCGCGCAGTCGTACGACGGCCTCGCGCAGCCCGCCGTCGGTCACGCCGCTGTCGCGCAGCATCCGGTCCACGTCGTCCAGGGACACCGACAGGGACGCGCCCGCTCCCGCCCGGCGGCCGAGCAGCACCTCGATCGCGCGGCGCTGGCCGGGGGTCGCGGTCGCCAGCGTCACCGTGCCGGTGGGCGGCCGGCCCTGTTCCAGGCGGCGGTGTACCCGGTCGACCAGCCAGGCGGTCTCCTCGCCGCCCAGCAGCCGCCGCAGCCGTTCCTCTGCCCCGCTCATCCGAACAGGCCGTCCTGCCGGGTGGCGGCCGGGGCGGCGGGCGCGGGCACCGCGACGGCCGGGCGCTCGGCCCGCCGCCGCTCGCGCCCGTCCCACCGCCAGGGCGTGACCAGCACCGCGTCGATGCCGTCGCGCCGCGAGAGCTGGCAGATCGCCAGCCCGGGCACTTGCGGGTAACAACCCCACTCGCGTTCGCTGGTCATCACCACGTCCATGTCGAAGGTGGCCAGCAGGCCCAGGCACTTGGCCCGGGAGTCGTCGTCCACCCCGGCGAACGCCTCGTCCAGGGCGACCAGCCGGGGCGCGTACGGGTTGCCCGCCGACTTGTAGTGGGCCGAGGCCGCGGCGAACAGCGGCACGGAAGCGGCCAGCACCCGCTCGCCGCCCGAGGCGGGACCGGTCGCGGCCCGCCACTGCCCGTCCTGCTGTCGCTGGATCGCGAACTCGTGCCAGGCCCGGTAGTCCAGAGCCTTGGTCAGCGCCTCGGTCCAGCCCGCGGCCGGGTTGTCGGCGTGCTCGCGGGCGATCCGCTCCTGCAGGAACGCGCCCACCGTGGACCGGTCGGCGACGGACCAGGCGTCCACGGTCTGCCGGAGTTTGTCCCTGATCCGATCCAGCCCATCCGGGGCCTTCTTGCCCGTCTTCCAGAGCAGGCGCAGGCGCATGCCGGTGGACGTGGGGCGGGACTCCAGCTCGGAGTTCATCTCCCGAACCTCGGACTCGGCCGCGGCGATCAGCTCGTGCAGCGTTCCGGCGACCTCGTTGAGCAGGTGGTTCTCCAGGATCTCGCGTTCCTTGGCCGACAACAGCCTGGCCCGGTGCCCAGTCTCCTCCGCCAGCGCTGCGGCCAGCCCGGGAACGTCCCTGCTGCGTCCCTGGAAGACCACGTCCACGATCATCACTCCGTCGTGCAGGGTCAGCCCGACGGAGTGTCCGTGCCTGGCCATGGCGTCGGACAGGAGTTTGTGCTCCTCGGCCACCTTCTTCTGGACCCGGTCCCAAGGGCCGTCGCCGTCGTCGACGGCGTCGAGTTCGGCATTGACCGTGCGGGCCAGGAGCACGGCGGGCGTGGCGGCCCACTCGCCCTCGGCGCCGGGTACGTCCAGGTCGGCGAGCGCGACGTTCAACAGGCCCGTGGCGGCGAACGCCCGGAACTCGCCCACGGCGGCCTCGCGCGTCCCGGACGCCTCCTGGATCTGCTCGCGCAGGTTGCCTAGCTCGCCCTCGGCCTTGCCGCGTTCCTGCAGGGCGCCCTGCTCGCGGCGGCGGGCGGCCCGCTCGGCGCTTTCGCGCTCGCGCAGTTCCTGCTCCACCTGGTTGAGCCGCCGGAACAGCTCATCGACGGCGGCACCGGCGGTCTCGGCCAGCGCCCGGTAGGTCTCGCCGGCGGCGTCGGCCTCGGCCCGCGTCGTCGCCGCCAGCTCGGCGGCGGCCTCAAGCTGCTGCCGGGTACGGCCGAGATCCTCCTCGGCCTCCGCGACCGCTTCCTGCGCGTTCCGGAACGCCTGCGCCGCGGGCCACAACCGGGCCAGCGCCAGCCGGTAGTCGGCGATCGCGGCCTTGACCTCGCCCAGCGCGGCAGGCTCGGCGGGCAGGCCGACGTCAGCGGCGAACTCCCCGGCCCGATCGGCCGCGGCCCGCACTTCGTCCTGCCGCTCCCGCAGCACCTGGGCCGCGGCGGCGTGGTCGGCGTCCAGGTGGCGGAGCCGTTCGTGTTCGGTGGCGAGCTTGACGTACGCCTCGCGCAGCGGCAGATCCGGCGGCAGCGCGCGATGTTCGGCGGCGAGCGTGTCCCGCCGCGAGCCGAGCGCGGCGAGATCGGCGCGCAGGCCGTCGATTCGCCGCTTGACCTGGTCCAGCTCGGCGCGCAGGACCGCCAGCCGGGCGCGCCGGGCAGCCTCTCTGGCGCCCTCGCCGATGTGATGGGCCTCGTCCTTGCGCCAGGACCCGGCCAGCACGCCGTTGGCCCACCGGCCGTCCACGGCCACCCATGCCCCGTCGCCGGCTCCGAGCCCGATGCCGTCAAGGACGGACTGGACGGCGGCGTCGGACAACGCCGCGGCCTGGGGATCGGCGCGGTCCACGGCCGGACGCAGCACGGCCGAGCAGGACGGTCCGGCCGAGGGCGGGGCGGCCACGATGACGCTGTCGTCCGCGGCGAGCAGCGTCCCGTCCGGCTGTACCCAGGAGTCGAGGATGCCCGCGGCCTCCAGCGCGGCCTCCAGCCCGGCCCGATGATCGGCGGGCACCTCGTCGGCGAAGTCGACCACCTTCCAGAGTGGGGCGCCGGGACGGCCGAGGCGGGCGGCGAGGTCGCGGGTGTGCGGGGCCGGGGGCGCGTCGTGCTCGCCGGCCTCCAGCCGCGCGATCTCCTCCGCCAGGCTCGTAGCGGTCTGCCCGGCCGCGCGCAGTTCGGCGTCCAGCTCGGCTCCCAACCGGCCCAGGGCGTCGGTGGCCGCCCTGCTCGCCTCGTCCACGGCGGCCGCGGCCGGGTTGGGGCCCTCGGCCGAGACCGCCCAGGTCTCCAGTGCGGCGAGCAGGTCGTCGGGGTCGTCCAGCCGCAACTCGCTCAGCTCGGCCAGGTAGAGGGTGTAGTCCTGGATCAGCGCGGCGCCCGCCGTGCCCGCCGCCCGCTCCGCGTCGCTGATCCGCTGGGCGGCGGCCTGCTGCTCCCCGGTCAGCCGGTCCACCTCGGAGCGTGCCGCCGCCAGCCGGGTTCGGGCCGTGTGCACGGCGCCGATCAGCCGTTCCAGCTCGCCGATCGCCCGCTCCTGGCGTTCGGCGAGGGCCTCGGCCGCGCGCCGCGGCTGCTCGGGCCGCTCCGGGAGGTCCTGCCAGTTCGTGACGGCGAGATGATCGCGCTCGCACCGTGCCGCGCGGGCGGCCGTGACGGCCGCCCGCCTGGTCTCGTCGAGGTCGCGGCCCGCCGCGCCGGCCTTGCCACGGGCGGCCTCGGCCCGCTGCCCGCGGCGCCGGGTCTCCCCGGTCAGGCGCTCGCGTTCCCGCTCGTAGCGCTGCGCGTCATCGGCCCGCCGCCGGGCCTCCTCGCCGGTCTGCTTGAGCCGTTCGGCGTCACGCATCTCGGGGCTCTGCTGCAGCGCCTCCCTGCGTGCCTCCAGCAGGTTACGCCGCTTCTCCAGCTCCTCCAGCAGGTCTTGGGCGGCGGCCAGCTCCGCCTCAGCCGCCGCGTGGCGGCCCTCGGCCTCGCTCAGATTACGCCCCAGGTGTTCGTAGCGGCTGTGCGCCACCCGCAGGACGGCGGCCTTGCGCTTGGCCGCGATCGCCGCGTACCGGCGGTAATGGACGAGGAAGTCGCCCGCGGCCCTGTGCGCCTCCTGCAGCCCGCGCAGCGCGTCGCGCTCCTCGTCCAGGCCGCGGAACGCGTCGGCGACCGTGGCGATCAGCGCGGGGCTGAGCGGCGGCAGCGCCTCGGTGAGGGCGCGCGAAAGCAGCTTCTCGTCCGGCTTCTTCGACAACTGCGGCTGGCGCAACTGGATGAGGAGGTTCACCAGCGCCTCGTACCGGTGCTCCCCGAGCCCGAACAGCGCCTCGTCCACGGCCCTGCGATAGTCGGAGGCCCGGTCGTAAACCATGCCGTCGCCCTCGACGGCCTCGCGCAGCTTCTCCCTGGTGAGCACCACTCCGGTGGGAGAGAGCAGATGGAGCTCCGCGCCGACGCGCCGCGGGGTGAGGAAGAACCAGTGCCGGACGATGCCGCGGTCCTTGACCGCCTTCAACCCGCAGCCGATCGTCCGGAACTCCTCGGTGCCGTCGGCGCCCCGGCGGCCGAACTCCATCCACGCGTAGCCCAGCCGCTCGGGATGCGGGTGCCGGCCGCCCAGCAGCAGGTTCCACTCCATCCGCTTCTGCCGGTCGCCGTCGGGCTCGACCCGGTGCGGAGCGAGCTCGCCGTCGAGCAGGAACGGCAGCGTCAGGGCCAGCACCTTGGACTTGCCGGTGCCGTTGTTGCCGCGCAGCAGGAGCCGGCCGTCGTGGAAATGGAACTCCTCCACGTCGTAGTAGAAGAGGTCCACGAGTCCGGCACGCAGCGGCTTCCAGCGCTCGGAGGTCGGGGAAGGCAGCATCACTGTCCTTTGATGACGGGTTCGTCCAGTGCGTAACGGGCGATGGCGGGAAGTCCCACGGCCGACCCCTCCTCCAGGCGGACCAGCCGCAGCGCGGTGAGCTTGGCCAGCGCCGTCGACAGCAGCCCGTCCTCGGCGCCCGGCTCGGTCACGCCCCTGCGCCAGAAGGAGGCGTGCGCGCGGGCGGCCTCCTGGACGAACGCCCTCAGCTCCTCCAGCGGCACCTCCCCGCGGGTTGCCAGGTGCTCGGCGACCAGCAGCGTCACATGCCCGTCGGTACGCTGCTCCGGCATGCGGACGTCGGTCAGCTCGTCGTCGGGGTCGACCATCGCGATGCCCTCCGCGCGTACCTCGGCCACCAGCCCGGTCGCCTCCTCGATCCGCCGGACGACGGCGTGCCGCTGCGAGGCCAGGTAGGCGCGCTCAGCCTCGTCCAGGTCGGCGTAGTAGATCACCGGATCCTCCAGCAGCCTGCGGGTCAGCCCACGCCGCAGCGCCTGGTTACGCAGGTCGTCGGTGTCGGCGACCGGCTCCGCGATCAGCTCGGCCAGCCGTTCCTCAAAGGAGTCCGCAGTGATCGTGGAGGGTCCCCGCGTGCCGGTGAGCAGCGCGGCCAGCACCGGTCTGCGCACGTCGTACAGCACGTCGCCGGTGGCGCTCAGGTACGCCTCCTCGTCGCCGGCGACCCTGCGCAGCACGCCCCAGTCGAGCAGCATGCGCACCACCGCCACCAGGTCGGCCCGCTCGGCCCGGCTGTCCAGGGTGAAGACGAAGTCCAGCTCCGGCTCGGCCGCGGCCGCCAGCACCTCCTCGGCCAGCCGGCCCAGCGTGGTCTGCGCGTCGGCCCGCTCCAGCATGGCCAGTGCCAGGCAGAGCAGTACGTAGCGGCGTCGGCCGTACGGTTCTGCCGCCTTGCCCCGCGCCGGGTGCGTCCCGTCCCGAGGGTCGGAGGCGGTCTTGAACAGCCGGGCCGCCCCCGCGTCCACCAGCAGCCGCCAGCCGGTCTCGCGCGTCAGCCAGCTACGCAGCTCGGTCAGATGGCGGCGGACCAGCACCAGCGCCTCGGCGTCGCGCTCGGCCGTCAGCAGGGGCCTGGCCAGCAGCGCGCGCAACGCCGCCCGCCGCTGAGCCCGCTCCTCCTCCAGGGTCACGGCGCCACCGCCATCAGATCGACGATCTCGACCATGTGCTCCGGCCCGGTGAGCACGCCGTCCTCGGTGCGGATCTCCACCTCGCCACCGTCGGGGACGAGAGCCAGCCGGACTTCCATAGAGCCGTCAGCGGTCACCGTCTTCACTTCCGTCTCCCAGGGGCGCCGGGCCGCCAGCGCGTCCCCCAGCAGCCCTAGGAACAGCCGGAACGCCTGCGGATCGAGCACATCCAGCTCCGAGAGCAGCATCGGGCCGTCGGTGCGCAGCGCCGCACGTGCCGCGGCCGTCTCGGCCGCCTCCCGCTCGGCCTGCTCCAGCAGCAGCCTCCTGGCCTGGCTGCGGTCGGCCACCCGGTTGGGCTTGCCGCGCCGCTCATAGGATCCGGTACGCCGGAGCTGCGGCGAGATGGTGATCGGCGGCGCCTCCTGCCACGAGGTCCCGGCCGTCACCTCCCGCCACTCCTCCAAGGTCGCCGCCGTGACCGTCAGGTGCCGCGCGGAGGCCAGCCCGAACGCCGCCCGCCACAGCCGGTGCGTCGCCTCCTCGTCGGGAGCCTCGGCGAACCAGCGGGCCAGGGCTCGGAAGTCGGCCGACCGATCCGACCGTCCGGACCGCCGCTCGTTGAGCAGCCCGACGGCGTCGATGAGCTGCTTGATCGCCGTGATCGCCGCCTGGCGCAGCAGCCGCGCCTGCGACGGCCGCTCCACTCCGGCGGAGATGAACCAGTCCTGCAGGCCGCGCCAGCGGTTCAGCCACGACTCGAACGCGCGCCTCTCAGCCCTCCCGTACGCCTCCGCCGCGTCCTCCCCGTCGGGCACCGCGTCAGCCGCCTCCCGGCGCGCGGCCAGCCGCAGCAGACCCTCATGCCCGCACCCCTCCAGCTCCGACAGCAGCCTGGCGATCCGCGCCCCGGAGTTGGCCAGGTCGGCGATGAAGCGGTTGATGTACTCGATCAACCGTTCCTTGTAGGCGACGAACCCCTCCACGTCGCCGTCGGAGAAGTCGATCGCGCGACGCAGCGAGGCCATGAACGCCTGGGCGTTGTCGGCCAGCGATGAGAACCGCTCGGTCAGCGAGAGCAGCAGCAGGTGGACCCTGGCCGGGTCGGGATCCGCATCCCGCGCCAGGACCGCCAGCGACTGCAGATGCTCGGCGATGTCGCCCAATGCCACCGACTGCAGCGCTCCGCGCTGCCCGATCGCCTCCTCGTAGAACGCGATCGCCTGCTCGGCCGCCTGCCCCGCCGGGGTGAGCTGGAACAGGAACCGCTTGCGGTGGAAGTCCTCCACGGACGTGACCCTGCCGGTGTCGGCGTCAGCCCGCAGGTTTCCCCACTCCCGCAGCTTGTCCAGCGCCTGCGACAGCGCGTCGTCGTTGTCCCTCCGCAACTCGGCGGCCACGTCCTCGGGCCGCAGGTGCACGATGAAACGTTCCTTCGCGCGCGCGAAGGCGCGCAGGACCTCCCGGTACAGGGCCGCGTTGGGAGCGCTCAGGTGCGCGAACGGCTGGTGCTCCTGAGACGGCAACGTCATATCGACAAGTCTCCATGTTTGTCAGGGGTGCTGCGTTCAACTCCCTCGCAAGAACACATGGATTGCAACAGAAGGTATCCGTGTAGGGACGTCCGGGTATATGTCTCAGATGCTCGGCAGCGGCGCGATCAACGAGGGGCGAATCTCGTGCCGCCCACGCGCCGCTGAGGCACAGCGCCTCCCTTGAACTGGATGGATGGGGTTTACAGCAGGCGCGGATACGAAGCGGAGTTTCGTTACCCGTGATCGGGTTCTGGATCGTTGAACAAGAATTCGGCTGCCTTGATCACGGGGTGGACGGACTCGAGGACGAGTGCTCGCTGGGCGGGGGTGTGCCGGCCGGAGTAGCCGGCGGTTGTCTGGTAGGACTCGTGGCCGGCGATCAGTTGCATGACTCCTGGGGCGACGCCGCCGTCGCGAAGCATGGTGATCATGGTGTGGCGAAGCGCGTGCGGGGTGATGTGTTTGGCCAGGCCGCGCTGGCGGGCGAGTTCGAGGGCGGGTTGGAGCACGGTGTTGCGCTGGTTGGCGTAGTCGATGTAGCGGCCTCCGCTGCCCTGGAAGAGGGGCTGGTCGGGGCGCTTACCGTCCGCGTGGCGTGCCAGAAGCATGGCCAGTTGGTGGCAGATGGGCACCTCGCGCTGCTTCTTGCCTTTCGGATAGGGCCTGAGCTGCCATTGCTTGCGGCCGGTCGTCTCGTTCAGCAGGTAGGCGTAGGTCTGGGTCACATGGATCAGGCCGCCGACCGGATCCAGGCCGGAGACATGAAGTCCGGCGATCTCGCCCCAGCGCAGGCCGGTGACCGTTTCGGTCAGGACGAACAAGGCGGTCTCGGGGTCGAGGTCGTGGACCGCCCGGAGGTAGACGCCCAGCTCGGGCCCGTACAAGATAGGCCGCGCGGTCACGGAGCCGGGCGGCAGGCGAAGGCCCTCGCAGGGAGAGGAGGCCAGCAGCGGTGGTTCACCGTCCTCCCCCTGTTGCGTGGCGGCTCGGAAGACCGGCTTGATCGCGCCTCGGTAGATCCGTTCCACGGTGGCCGGCGAGAGCGTCCTCGGGCTTGGTGGTGCGGGTGTGGGCGAGCCTGCCTCCCGCCACTGCCGCAGCACGCCGGGCGGTACGCGTCCGGTCTTCTTGACCGTGATGTCGCGGCCCTGTGCCCATCGGCGTGCCGCCTGCTCATCCGAAAGGGGCCGGCTCGGCTGGTGCTCGTTGCGCGCGGATGGTTTGGTGAGCATCCATTCCACCCATTCCCGCAGCACACGACGAGTGACCCGATCCAGTGGCAGGTGCCCGAAGAACGGAAAGACGTGCCGCTCCGCCTCGGCCAGATAGTCCAGGCGCTGGGTGGGGGCGGCGCCGAGCCGGGTGACGTAGTTGTGGCGGGCGTACTGCTCGAAGGTCGGCATGTCCGTATCGAGGATGCCGTCGAAGTGCGGGTCCCTGATGCCATGACAGCCCTTGGGGTAGCCGTGCGGCCGGTTCTCTCCGCTGAGCTCGACCAAGGCCGCGAAGTCTTCGGCGATCTGCCGTTCATAGCACGTCTCGAAGTCTTCCTTGCCGCTCCTGCCCCCGCCGATGCGCCACTTCACCAGCCATGATGTCGCGCCGTTCTTAGCCTTACGCTCGCTCGATGATCCGCGCCATGTTGCTCCTCCCCGCGTTCCCGCGGACGCATGGTGGCGGAGAGCGCAGGAGGGGAGCGGCTATGACGCGCGTCGACAAGAGGACTTTCACCAGCGCATGGTGAGATGCGGGAACATAGGGGGAACATGATCTTCGAGGCGGTCTCACCAGGCCGTGGCGCCATGCCGACAAAGCGCTTTCGACCTGCGGTGATGTGTGGTAGGGCGCCCGGGGCTCGAACCCGGAACCTACGGATTAAAAGTCCGCAGCTCTGCCAATTGAGCTAACGCCCCTAGCAACAGCAAGGGTACAGAGATTACCGCGCTGTCCGCGACGCCACCATCACCGGTAAGCCGCCAGCCCGGTCAGCGCCTCTCCCAGCACCAGGGTGTGGATCTCCTGGGTGCCTTCATAGGTCAGCACGCTTTCCAGGTTGTTCATGTGCCTGATCACAGGGTACTCCAGGGTGATCCCGTTGCCGCCCAGGATGGAGCGGGCCTGGCGGGCGATGTCGAGGGCGGCGCGTACGTTCGCCAGCTTGCCGAAGCTGATCTGCCGGGGCTCCAGGGTGCCGGCGTCCTTGAGGCGGCCGAGGTGGAGTGCGGTGAGGCCGGCCTGGGCGAGGCCGACGTACATCCAGGCGAGTTTCTCCTGGGTGAGCTGGAACGCGCCGATCGGCTTGTCGAACTGGACGCGGGTCTTGGCGTAGTCGACGGCGGCCTCGAGGCAGGCGCGGGCGGCGCCGGTGACGCCCCAGACGATGCCGTACCGGGCCTCCGACAGGCAGGAGAGCGGGCCGCGCAGGCCCGTGACGCCGGGCAGGACGGCGGAGGCGGGCAGGCGTACGTCGTCGAAGTAGAGGGAGGAGGTGACGGACGCCCTCAGGGACATCTTCTTGTGGATCTCAGGGGCGCTGAAGCCGGGGGTGCCGGCGGGGACGACGAAGCCGCGTACGCCGTCGTCGGTCTGCGCCCAGACGACGGCCACGTCCGCGATGGAGCCGTTGGTGATCCACATCTTGGAGCCGTTGAGAATCCAGTCGGAGCCGTCCTTCTTCGCGTACGTGCGCATGCCGGCCGGGTCGGAGCCGTGGTCGGGCTCGGTGAGGCCGAAGCAGCCGATGGCCTGACCGGCGGCCATGCGCGGCAGCCATTCCTCCTTCTGCTCGTCGGAGCCGTACTTCCAGATGGGGAACATGGCGAGCGAGCCCTGTACGGACACGAACGAGCGCAGCCCGGAGTCGCCGGCTTCGAGCTCGCGGCAGGCGACGCCGTAGGAGGTGGCGTCGGTGCCGGCGCAGCCGTACCCCTGGAGGTGCATGCCGAGCAGGCCGAGCGAGCCGAGCTCCGGCGCGAGCTCGCGCGCGGGGAAGACGGCCTCCTCGAACCAGTCTCCGACGTGCGGAAGGACGCGGTCGGCGACGAAGGACCTGACGGTGTCGCGGATCAGCCGCTGGTCGGCGTCGAGCTCGTCGTCCAGGCGCAGCAGGTCGTCCATCGCGGGGCCCTCTCCCTCGGCTAGGGGACTACCAGGGTTCTACCAGGGCCAATCCTGATGTGCGAACACCAGGGCGCCGGGCAGTCTTGAGGCATGAGCGAATACAACGTCAAGAAGCTGCGCAGGACTCACAAGGGCCGGATCATCGCGGGCGTCTGCTCGGGCATCGGCGAGTACGTCGGGATCGACGCGAACCTCGTGCGGATCGGCCTCGCGATCGCGACGCTGTTCGGCGGGCTGGGCGTCGGCGTCTACGCGATCGGCTGGCTGCTCATGCCGGACGAGGAGCACGACACCTCGATCGTCCAGGACCTCATCGCCAAGCAGCAGCAGAGCAAATCGACGACCGACTGGAGCGGCGAGCACAAGCCGCAGCCGTGATCAGGCGGTGGCCTGGGCGCGTACCCGGCCCTTGCCACGGGACTCGGCCCACACCAGAGAGAGCGCGGCGGCGCTGACCACCCCGGCGACCCCCGCCATGGCGACCACAGGCTCAGGGCCGAGTCTCTCGGCGGCGAACCCGCCCACCAGGATCCCCACCCCCTGGACGGCCATCAGCCCCGACTGCACGAGGCCGAACGCCTGACCGCGACGTTCGGCCGGTACGTGCTGCACGAAAGCGGCATTGGCGGCGAGCTGGTACGCCCCGCCGATCCCCGACAGAACCCACGCGACGAGCACGACGGCCAGCGGCGGCTTGATCGCGGTGATGATGAGCGGCGCGCAGCTCAGGATGGCCATCCACCCCATGAGCCGCAGCCGCCGCGCAGGTGAGACGAACCTGCTGAAAAGGAACGCCCCCACGACCGTCCCCGCGGGCATGGCGGCCATGAGCAGCCCGGTGATCACGGGTGCGGGCAGGTCGTCGGTGGCGAGCCGGGCCGCATAGGGGGCGGCGATGCCCTCGGGCAGGATGTAGAAGCCGCACAGCCAGGCGAACAGGACGAGCGTCCGCAACTGCCGCGAGCCGAACACCAGCCGGGCGCCGCTCGCGGTCATGTGCCACATGGACGGCTTGGCGCCGTCGGTGTGGGGGGCGGAACGGCGGCGGACGCCGGAGACGATGATCAGCGCGGAGCCGAGGAAGGTGGCCGCGTCGAGGGCCAGCGCGCGGTAGGGGCCCATGCCGGCGATGAGCGCTCCGCCGGCCGCGAAACCGAGCATCTGTACGGCCTGGTTCGTCATGTTCTGCAACGCCGAGCCGATGACGTACGCGTCGCCGTCGAGCACCTCGGGCAGCAGCGCCGCCCGCGCGGCCGAGAAGGGGGCGCTGAGCAGCACCACCAGGAACACCAGCGCGCACAGCGCCCAGAACGGCACGCCGGGGATCGCCATCACGGCCACCAGCGCCGCCCTGATGAGGTCGCAGGTCAGCATGACGCCGCGGCGCGCGAACCGGTCGGCCAGCCCGGCCAGCAGCGGCCCGCCGACGATGGAGGGCAGGTAGGTCAGCGCGTAGACGGCGGCGGTGGCGAGCGGGGAGCCGGTGCGATCGAAGACGAGTACGGCGAGCGCGACCTGGGCGAGCTGGTCGCCGAGGAGCGACAGGCCCTGGCCGTACCAGAGGGAGCGGAACTCCCGGATGGCGATGACTTCCCGATATGTGACTTGTGCTGCTTCTCCGGCACGGCGATGCCGTCCCGGGTGCCGTCGCGCCCGCATGGCCCCCATTGGACTCCGCTGTGCCTGACTCAGGGTGTTCGCTATGTCACCTAAGGTGCCCGACCGAGCCCGTCTGCCGCAACCGGAAGCAGCCAACCAAAAGCAAAGGGTTACCAGCCCAATTCGTGAAGGCGGGCGTCATCGATGCCGAAGTGATGCCCGACTTCATGGATGACCGTGATGCGGACCTCATCGATCACGTCCTGTTCCGAGTCGCAAATCTCACATATCGGATTGCGGTAGATCTCTATCCGGTCGGGCAGAACCGCTGAGTACCAGTCGCCGCGTTCGGTGAGGGGGACCCCGGTGTACAGGCCGAGCAGATCAGGCTCAGGCGCATCATCGACGACGGTGACGACGACGTTGCTCATGGCACGGGTGAGGTCGGTGGGGATCGTGTCCAATGCCTCGGCCACGAGTTCCTCGAATCTCTGCCGCGATACCTCGATCACACTTGCCATTCTGCCCCGTCGTTCAGGTAAGCAAGAATCTGTATGAAGTTCGTGCAGAGGTCAAAGGTCATTCTCCGGTCACGAGCCGCAAAGGCCGTGGTCGTCCTCTTCGTGGCCGCGGTGGGCGCGTGGCTCGGGATCTTCCTCAGCGGCACCGTGACCACGCAGGTGGGCCCGGTGGAGACCGGCATGTCCCTGCGTCCCGCCTGGCACGGCGAGACCGTCGTGGACGCCAGCCCGCTCGGCACCCTCACCTTCCGCACCCACAGTGCGCCCCTGCGGTTGCGCATCACGCTCGAGAACATCGACCAGGAGCGCGCCAAGGCCCTCATCGAGGACCCCCGGCTGGCCGACCGCCTGCCCGGGATCATCGAGGAGGATCTCCTCGGCGGCGTGCGCGCCCTCCTCGTCCGCTCGCTGCTGTGTGCGGGGGCCGGGGCCCTCGTCGCCGTCCTGCTCGTCCATCGGCGCCCCAGAGTGGCCCTGATGGGCCTTCTGGCGGCCTCTGTGGCCCTTTCCGCCACGGGAGTGCTGGCGGTCCTCACGTTCCGCCCCAACTCGCTCGTGGAGCCGCGCTACTCGGGTCTGGTGGCCGCGGCGCCGTCGCTGGTCGGCAGCGCGGAGTCGATCGTGACGCGTTTCGAGTCGTATCGGTCGCAGCTCACCAAACTCGTGACGAACGTCTCGAAGCTCTACGAAACGGTCTCCACCCTGCCCCTGTACGAGGCCGACCCCAAGACCATCAGGGTCCTGCACGTCAGCGACATCCACATCAACCCCATCGCCTGGAACGTCATCCGCTCGCTCAAGGACCAGTTCGCCGTCGACATGATCATCGACACGGGCGACATCTCCGACCACGGCACCAAGGCGGAGAACAAGTTCGTGGACGAGATCAGCGGGCTCAAGGTCCCGTACGTGTACGTACGCGGCAACCACGACTCGATGACGACCCAGAAGGCCGTGGCCAAGCAGAAGAACGCCATCGTCCTCGACGACAGCAGCAAGGAGGTCGCCGGCCTGACCATCTACGGCCTCGGCGACCCCCGCTTCACCCCGGACAAGACCACCGACGCCTACTCGAACCCCCAGGCACTCGGCGAATTCGCCCGAGCCCACCTCGGCAAGGTGGGCAAACCCGACCTGATCGCCGTACACGACCCCGACGTCGCCCGCGGCTTCACCGGCCTCACCCCCATGATCCTGTCCGGGCACACCCACGCCCGCCGCACGAACATGCTCCCGACCGGCACCCGCATCCTCATCCAGGGCTCCACCGGCGGCGCCGGCCTGCGCGCGCTCGAACACGCCCAGCCCACCCCCGTCCAGGCGTCCGTCCTGTACTTCGACAAGGAGACCAGACGCCTGCGGGCCTGGGACGACATCACGCTCGGCGGGCTCGGCGAGCAGTCGGTGTACATCCAGCGTCACGTGGAGCCCGACCCGCAACGTATGATTTCCCCGGAGCCAACGAACGCCCCGTCGCCAACGGGAACGATCACAGGCACCGGGTCATCGACCGCCGGTCCGCCACTTTGGCATCAGGGGCAATCGTCCCCTATGCTTCAGAGGTCTCCGACGGAAGGCGACAGGGAATCCTGAGCCCCCATCGTCTAGCGGCCTAGGACACCGCCCTTTCAAGGCGGCGGCACGGGTTCGAATCCCGTTGGGGGCACTGCGAGCGCCTAGCGCACCGCGAAACGGCTGGTCTCAAGACCACCGAAGAGCTGGTAAGCTAAGCGAGCGCAAACAGCAAGAAACGCAAGGTCCTGTAGAGCAGTTTGGAGTGCTCGCCACCCTGTCAAGGTGGAGGTCGCGGGTTCAAGTCCCGTCAGGACCGCTCTGGGTCAGGTAGCTCAGTTGGTACGAGCGTCCGCCTGAAAAGCGGAAGGTCGGCAGTTCGACCCTGCCCCTGACCACAAGACTTCACCAGCAAGAACGCCCCCGAACGGATCACCGTTCGGGGCTTTTTCATGTCCGC
This sequence comes from Nonomuraea salmonea, assembly GCF_042428605.1. Taxonomy (NCBI): domain Bacteria; kingdom Bacillati; phylum Actinomycetota; class Actinomycetes; order Streptosporangiales; family Streptosporangiaceae; genus Nonomuraea; species Nonomuraea salmonea. The sequence continues at coordinate 108 of NZ_JBHMCF010000050.1, read as the reverse complement.
TGACAGCAACAGTGACAGCAACGCCCATGCCTCATATGGGGAGCGGGTAGAGTCCGGCACCAGAGAGTCCGGCACCAGAGAGTCCGGCACCAGAGAGTCCGGCACCAG
>NZ_JBHMCF010000005.1:0-4276 GCF_042428605.1 Nonomuraea salmonea | reverse complement strand
GTGCCCTGCCCCCTCCCGCTCGCCGAGTGCGTCACCCTGCGCAACGCCCGCGCCGCCGGAGCACCGCCCACCTCCCCTGCCGGGCCCGTCACCGTCCAGCGTGTGGTCTGCAGCCGCGGCCACTTCCAGGTCGTCGGACAGAAGATCCAGGTCGGACGGGTCCACGCCCGCAAGATCCTGGACGTGACCGTGGACGACACCCACATCACCGTCCACGACAACGGCGAACCCATCCGCGTTGTGCCTCGAACCACCACCCAGGAGATCACCCGGATCAAGTCCCAGGCGCATACTAAGAAGCGAAAGATCGGCTAGGAGTGTCAAGCATCATCCGATGCCAAAGCGTCAAGCATCAAGTGAGACCAGACATCCGGTCGCACATCCGGTCGCACACCGCGGCCTTAGCGTGCCTCGGCAATGAGTTCCACGAGGTCGGCCACGAGCTTGGGGCTTGCTGCGATGGTCGCGTGGGCGGTCATGCTGTGTGGGCTTCCGTCGAGATCGACCACCGTCGCTCCGGCCTCTCGGGCGATGATGACCCCTGCTGCGGTGTCCCAGGGGTTGTTGCTGAGCATGATGTTCGCGTCGATCCTGCCGTCCGCAACCCACGCCAGATCGATCGCGGCCGAGCCGAACATCCGGATGCGCTGGACACGTCCGGCGAGTTCTTCAGTCAGGGCGAGACGCGGCCGGTTGCGCTCGTCGGCGTTCTCCCCTACGGCGTAGTCGCCGATCGCCACGATCGCGCTCTGCAGCTCGCGGGCATCGCTGACGCGGATCTCGGAGCCGTTGACGACAGCGCCAGCACCTTCGGCCGCCGAGTAGCGGAGGTTGAGGAACGGCAGGTCGATCACTCCGAGTGTGGGCGTGTCCTTGTCGACCAGGCCCAGAGAGACGCCGCAGAGCGGGATGCCGTGCAGGAAGTTGGCAGTTCCGTCCACGGGGTCCAGCGCCCACATCAGGCCGTCGCCCAGGTGGCTGACGCCTTCCTCCTCGCCAAGGAATCCAATCTCAGGACTCTCGCGGGACAAGAACTCCCGCACGGCATGCTCAACGGCGTAGTCCACCTCTGTCGCCATATCCCGGTCACCCTTCGCCGTGACGACGCCGGGAGCCTTGGTACGGATGATCTCACTGGCGATCGACACGGCGCGCTCAGCGATAGGGAGAAGGGTCCGGGCGTCGATGGTCATACGGGTTTGCTCCGCTCCCACATATCCCCTTAGCACCTGGTCGAAAATGGGGAACAGCCCTCTTCGGCGGTGTTGTCTGTGATTACAAAGGTAGGTGAATCGACTCCGCGCCTGCGGGAGGTACGGCTGGACCACGCACAACGCCCGGTCCACGATGAGCAAGTTGAATCGGATCGTCTCGCCGTAGGGGTGGAGCTCAAGGCGCTGGGCCGATGTGGTGTCGAGTCGATCGCGCAACCTGGTCAGCATGCTGATGTTGAGCGCTGTGAGGGTCGTCAGGGTGCTGTCGGTGTAGCCCTCTTCTGCTTCGCGGGCGCGGATCGCTTGGCCCTTCGGGTCGAGGAAGAGGCAGCGGATGCGCGTGCCGGAGTCGAGCAGACGCTTGAGCTGGCGACGTGCTCGGTCGTACGCGGTCCAAGCGCGTCCGCTCCACCAAGCGCCGCCAGGACGCGCCCGACCTGCCCAAGCGAAAGATGGCCAGCACAATCCTGGGCCGGACCTTCGAGGCGGCGGACGGCAAGACCTACCGGCCTTCTCTGTTCGTCACGCTCACCCTGCCGAGCTACGGCAAGGTCATGAACGGCGCTCCCGTCGATCCGGCCACGTATGACTACGTTCGGACGGCTCGTGACGCGCTGCACTTCTCCAAGCTCGTGGACCGGTTCGTGCAGAACCTTCGCCGCGTCGCTGGCTACGACGTGCAGTACTTCGCCACGGTGGAGTCTCAGAAGCGGCTCGCTCCACACCTGCATATGGCCATCCGGGGCACCTTGCCGCGCACCGAGATGAAGCAGATCGCGGCGGCCACCTATCACCGAGTCTGGTGGCCTCAGGCGGATGAAGTCCGTTTCGAGGGCGACCACCTGCCCATATGGAACGACGGCTACGTGGATCCCGACACGGGCGAGGTCCTGCCCACCTGGGACGAAGCGCTCGACCAGCTCGGCGACGAGCCCATGCACGTGATCCGCTTCGGCGATCAGATGGACGTGAAGGGTGTGCTCGCCGGGTCGCCGGACGCCGACCAGTGCATCCGGTACCTGTCCAAGTACCTGACGAAGAGCCTCGGCGAGACCTTGGACGACCAGGCGCAGCGGGAGCACGCGGCCCGCTTCGTCGATGCCCTGCGCTACGAGCCGTGCTCGCCGACCCGCCCGAACTGGCTCCGGTACGGCGTGCAGCCCAAGAACGCCAAGCCGGGGATGGTTCCCGGCCGCTGCCGGTCCAAGGCTCACAAGCCCGAACACCTCGGCTACGCCGGTCGCCGGGTCCTCGTCTCCCGGAAGTGGAGCAACAAGACGCTCGCCGAACACAAGCAGGACCGCCGCACCTGGGTCCTGGAAGCGCTCGGCCAGGCCGACGAACCGACCGACCCACACCGCTACGTCTGGCAACCGGTCAGGCCGGGCGATCCCGAGGTCGCTCCGATCGGCGTCCGGCTCCTCAGGTCCATCGCCGAACGGCAGCGATGGCGGGCCCACCTGAGACGCCTCGAAGAACTTTCGGCAACTCCGCAGGCAGCCTGAGCGGAGGAGATCTTGGACCAACTGTTCACCGTCCCGGAAGCGGCCGAACTGCTCAGCACCTCGGTTCGCTTCGTCCGCCGACTGATCGCCGAACGCCGGATCGAGTTCGTCAAGGTCGGGCGGCACGTCCGCATCCGAGAGTCCGCACTGATCGCCTTCGTCGTCGCCGGGACCGTCGCGCCCATGACGACCTGCGACGCAACCGGGAGGGCCGCCTGATGGCGAACAAGGAGAACCACCGCCGTTTCGGCAACATCCGCAAGCTGCCCTCAGGGCGGTTCCAGATCCGCTATCCCGGACCGGACGGCCGGACCCTGATCGAGGGAAAGATCCTCGCCGGGACGTGGACCGACCCTGAGCGGGCCAAGGTCAAGCTCGCAGAGTATTCGGCAACCTGGATCGACCAGCGTCCCGGGCTTCGGCCGAGGACGATCGACCTCTATGGCTGGCTGCTCAAGAAGCACATCACGCCGTACCTCGGCAACGTCTCGCTCGGCAAGCTCTCCACCGCAATGATTCGGCAGTGGCGGGCGGCTCTGCTCGGCAAGGGCGTCTCGGTCAGCATGGCGGCCAAGGCGTACCGCCTCCTCCGTGCCGTGCTCATGACGGCGGCCGAGGATGACCGGATCATCTCCCGCAACCCGTGCCGAATCCGCGGGGCCGGCGACGAGCACGCCGAAGAGCGACCGGTCCTCTCCGTCGGGCAGGTCTTCGAGCTGGCGGACAAGGTTGGGCGCCGCCCGGTGGGCAGCATTCGAGGGCTCAAGAGAGGTGAGGGGCACCGCATCCGGTTCCAGCGGCATGGCGAGATGCGGACCTACCCGGAGGTCTTCCCGACGCGAGTGGAAGCCGAGCGGGCGCTGTGGCGAATGATCGACACCGGGCAGGCCGACTGCACACACGATCGGCGCTACAGAGCCTTCGTGCTCCTGGCCACCTTCGCGAGCCTGCGATGGGGCGAGCGGAGGCTGTACGGGAGATCGGCGTTCCGGGGCTGCACTTCCATGATCTCCGTCACACGGGCAACATGATCGCGGCGGACTCGGGAGCGGGCCTCAAGGACCTCATGGCACGCATGGGACACGACAACGTCCGAGCCGCGATGATCTACCAGCATGCAGTCCGGGGAGCCGACAAGCTGATCACCGAGGCCATCGACAAGCACCTCATCGGGCATCAGAAGAGAGAAGACAACGCCCAGAGCGACGCGGATGACGACGACGGCCCGGCCGCCCTGACGACGGTGAGGTGAATGCGACCCGCTTCGCGCCGTGCGAGATCAGGACTGCAGCCAGCGTCCATCTTGATATTCGACCGGGATCTCGTCATCTCCCGGCTCGATTCCCAGTGCTTCGAGCGCATCGAACCACCGGTCCCGCTGAGATTCGGGAAGGCGTGTCCCGCACCAGGGACAGAACGAGATGATGATGGAGGAGCTGCCGCCATCGTGGATGAGCAAGCTGTACTCGACGAACTGCTCGTTGAACCTGATGAGCAGTTAGCGTCCACGGGAGTGGTGTACGGTTTTGAACCCGTTCGTCACCTTGATGCCCGCGA
>NZ_JBHMCF010000049.1:0-81465 GCF_042428605.1 Nonomuraea salmonea | reverse complement strand
CACAACCGGCCCTCACGCCAGCGGAACGCCGAGCGGGTGTACTCCGCCGACGCCCGGGACCTCTTCCGGGACTTGAACACCGGGTATTTGGCGCGCCTGGCGAAGAAGTTCGCGAACGCCGCCTGAAGATGCCGCAACGCCTGCTGCAGAGGAACCGACGACACCTCCGACAGGAAGTCATAGTCTCCGCTGCGCTTCCACTCCGTCAGGCGCGCGGAGGACTCCACATAGGAGACACGGCGGCCTTCCAGCCGGTAGGCGCGGGTGCGCTCCTCGAGCGCCTTGTTGTAAACGAGACGGACGCAACCGAACGTCCTGGCAAGCTCGCCGGCCTGCTCAGGAGTCGGATAGAAGCGGTACTTGTAGGCCCGCTTCACGATCTGCGCCACGCCCCACATACTCCCACGATCAACCAAAGATCGCGCGTGTGTTCGATACGCCGGTTCACCTGACAGCGAACCGGCTGCCCCTGTCCTGCTCCGCAGGAGTCCGATTCCTCCCCCGCCTGAAGGCGGGGGTTTCCACGGAGGTATCTGATGACCGCCACCACGCTCCGGCGCGGGCGGCTGAGCGGCCGCCTGGTCGTCGTCAGCCTGGGCGCGCCGGCCGCGCCGCTCGCCCTGTTGCTGCTCGTGCGCGAGCCGAACCTCCAGGTGCTCATCACCCTCGGCTCGGTGTTGCTGACCTGCCTGGTCGTCGGCGGGTTCGCGCTGTCGCGGCTGCTGACCACCCGCTACCACCTCACCGCCGAACGGCTCGAGCTCAGCTCCGGCCTGCTCTTCCGCAGCCGCCACTCGGTGCCGCCGCACCGGGTGCGCAGCGTGGACGTGACCGCGAGCCCGCTCCAGCGCCTGCTCGGCCTGGCCACCCTCAGGATCGACACCGGCGACCAGGGCCGCGGGCTCCGGCTGGACGGCCTGACCGCGGCGGACGCCGCCGACCTGCGCCGCCTGATCCTGGGGTGGCGCGCGACGGGTCCCGTCACGGCGGACGACGGGCTGCTCTGCGAGCTGGACCGCTCCTGGCTGCGGTACGCGCCGCTCACCGTCTGGGGCGTCGGCTCCGTCCTCGCCGCGGCGGGCGGCGTCTACCGCACCCTGCACGAGATGAAGATCGACCCGCTCTCGCTGGGCGTCGTGCAGGACCTCGTGCGCCGCTTCGGCTCCGTCCCGCTCTGGTACGGCCTCCTGCTGGCCGCGCTCGCCCTCGTCGCCCTCGGCGCGGCCTGCTCCACGCTCACCTTCATCGAGAACTGGAGCGGGTACGAGCTGCGGCGCGCGGAGGGCGGCGTCCTAAGGGTGCGCCGCGGGCTGCTGGCGACCCGGTCGGTGAGCATGGAGGAGGGCCGGCTGCGCGGGGTGGAGCTGGTGGAGCCGATCCCGCTGCGCTGGGCCGGCGGCGCGAGACTGGACGCCGTCACCAGCGGCCTGGGCGACAGGGACGAGAACCGCCGGCGCCGCCTCCTGACCCCGCCACTCCCCCGCGCGGCGGCCCTCAGGGTCGCCGGCCAGGTGCTCGCGGGTGAAGGGCTGCTGGACCGGGTGGGGCTGGCGTCGCATCCTCGTGCGGCGCTGCGCAGGCGGGTCAACCGGGCGCTGATCGCGGCGGCCCTCGCCGCCGGGGTGCTCGCCGGGCTCGGGCTGTGGCTGGGCCAGGCGTTCGTCACCGCCGGCTGGGTCACCGGCCTGGTCCTGGCGGCGGTCCTGACGGCCTTCGCCTGGGACGCCTACCGCACGCTCGGCCACGGGATGCGCGGCCGCCACCTGGTCATGGCGTACGGGACGTTCGCCCGGCGGACCGTCGTGCTCCGGCAGGACGGGATCATCGGCTGGACGATCACCCGCTCGCCGTTCCAGCGCCGCAACGGCCTGCTCACCCTGGGAGCCACCACCGCGGTGGGCGACGGCGTCCACAAGGTCAGGGACGTGTCCGTCGACCAGGGCCTGAAGCTGGCGGACGCCGCCGTGCCCGCCCTGCTGGCTCCGTTCGTCGAAGGACGTCGGTGAGCCTCCCCCTCGGAGGGGAGCCACCCGGCTCCCCCGGGGGATGATCGGCAGGGACGGGGCCGGGAGCATCGCGGTCATGCGACGACAAATCACAGTGCGCCGTGCCGCCGGGTTCGCCGCCGCGGCGGCGATGTGCCCGTACCTGCTGGTCAAGGTGAGCTGGATCGTGCAGGAGCTGGCTCGGGGCACGGCCGAGTGGGTGCTGCTCAACGCGGTCACGGTGGTGATGGCCCTGGCCGGCGTCGGGCTGGGGCTGGCGGTGGCGCAGCCCTGGGGCATGCGGCTGCCCGGCCGGCTGGTGCTGCCGGTCGTGTGGGTCGCCGGTGGCCTGCTCGTGTCCATGCTCCCGTACGTGGCCGCTGCCGCCCTGCTGGTGCCGAGCGCGCCGGAACCGGCGGTTGAGCCGTCGTCCGAGACGGCGCTCATCGGTGTGGCGTTCACCGGGATGGCCGTGGCGCTGGTCGTGGGCCTGCCGCTCTACGTGCGCGAACGGTGGAACCGGGCGTTCACGGGCCGGGTGGGCAGCGACGCGGCGGGCCGCCGTACCCGGTGGCTCTTGCCGCCGGTGGCGGCGCTCGCCGCACTGTGGGCCTACTGGGCGGCGGGCGGAACCGCCGGCCTCGCCCAGACGCCGGACCTCAACGCCCGGCTCCTCCTCGCCAACAGCGCACTCGGCGCGGCGTGCGCCGGCTGGAGCCTGTGGGCGCTGCGCCGCCGGAGCAGCCGCCTCTGGCCGCCCATGACGCTGGGGTTCATCACGTCGGGGTCGCTGTTCTCGTGGGCGGCGTGGAAGCTGGCGTGGCTGCTGGTGCCCGGCCTCTACCAGCCGGTGGAGCACCTCTGGGTGGCGCTGGTCGAGCACGTCACCGCCATGGCGACGGGCCTGGCCCTGCTGGCCGTGCTGGTGGGGACGTACCGGCGGCGCTCGGCGGTTGACCTCAAGTTCGGTTGAGCTCCTAGCGTGGTCCGCGGCGACGTACAGGAGGATCATGATGCGGATCAGCACCGGCTTGCCCATGACGCCGACCGGCGTGCCCGATGTCTCGATGGCGCGGCGGCTTGAAGCGCTCGGCTATGACGCGATCAGCATGGCGGACGTCGTCGTCGGCGACGGGACGCCGGGGTTCGACGCCCCGCTCGTCCTGGCGGCGGCGGCGAGCGTGACCGAGCGGATCCGGCTGGAGTTCGGGGTGCTCAGCCTGCCGTTGCGCCCGGCCGCCTGGGTCGCCGCGCAGATCCAGACATTGCAGCACTTGTCCGGCGATCGGATCGTGCTCGGCGTCGGGATCGGCGGGTTTCCCGGGTCGCCGTTCTGGCGGGCGGCCGGTGCGCCGCCCCGCAACAGGGGGCGGTGGACGGATGACGTGCTGCGGGTGCTGCCCGGCCTCGTTCGTGGCGAGCCGACCGAGGTGGGCGGGGCTGAGGTGACGCTGGGTCCTGCCGCTGCGGTGCCGCCGATCTTCGTCGGCGGGAACTCCGAGGCGGCGATGCGGCGGGCCGTCCTGCATGGTGACGGCTGGGCGCCGTCCCTGATCAGCCCCAAGGGCCTGGAGCAGCGGGTCGTACGGCTGCGGGAGATCGCCGGCGAGCTCGGACGTCCGGTGCCGTCGATCACCGTGGGCGGGCACGCGTTCCTCGGCGGCGACCAGGCCGCCGTCGCGGAGTTCACCCGCCGGCTGGTGGAGGTGTACGAGGTGGCGCCGGAGGAGGCGGCGGACGTCCCGGTCACCGGAGGGGTCGAGCAGGTGGCCGAGCGCCTGCACGCCTTCGCCGAAGCCGGAGCCGACGCCGTCACGCTCAACCTCGACGGCGGGGACTGGATCCGGCAGGCGGAGACGCTCGCTGAGGCCGGGAACAAGCTCTAGGCGGGCTCGGGCGCGTGGTGGGCGCGCCGGTAGGCCAGGGGCGACAGGCCCAGGTACGCGTAGAAGTGCTTCCTCAACGTCACGGGGTCGCCGAAGCCGCAGGCGGTGGCGATGCGGGCGACGGGCAGATCGGTGGACTCCAGGAGCAGGCGGGCGTGCGACAGCCGCCGCTGTGCCAGCCACTTCAGCGGGCTGCTGCCCACCTCGCCGCGGAAGCGCCGGGTGAAGGTGCGCACGCTCATGTTCGCGTGCCTGGCCATGTCCTCCAATGTGAGGGGGTCGGCCAGGTGGTCCAGGGCCCACTGCCGGGTGGCCGAGGTGGAACGGTCGGTGTCCTGCGGCACCGGATGCTCGATGAACTGCGCCTGCCCGCCCTCGCGCCAGGGCGCCACCACGCAGCGCCGCGCGGCGGCCGAGGCCACCGCCGCGCCGTGGTCGAGGCGGACCAGGTGCAGGCAGAGATCGATGCCGGCCGCCCCGCCCGCGGAGGTCAGGATGCGGCCGTTGTCCACGAACAGCACGCCGGGATCGACCTCGACCTCGGGGAACAGCCGCGCGAGCGCGTCGCACAGCGCCCAGTGCGTGGTGGCCCGCCGGCCGTCCAGCAGGCCGGCCGCGCCGAGCAGGAACGCGGAGGTGCACAGGCTGACGATGCGGGCCCGCGGCCCGATCCTGGCCAGCGCGGCGGCGACGTCGCCGGGCAGCGCGCCGGTCGCGAGCAGCTCCTTGCTCGGCTCCTGCGTGGCGAGCACGACGGTGTCGGCGGTTTCCAGCAGCGATTCGTCGTGGTCCACGACGATCTTGTAGTCCTCGTGCGTACGGACCGGCCGGCCGCCGATGGAGCAGGTGCTGACCGAGTAGAGGCGGGTGCCGTCGGAGGTGCACGCCTCGTTGAACACCCGGGCCGGGATGCCCAGGTCGAGCGGCAGCACTCCGTCGAGGGCGAGGACGGCGACACGATGCGGCATGGCCGGAATAGTACGGTAGTTGACCTTCCGGCCACTCACCCGCCTCCCCCATGGCCCGCCACTCTGGTGTCCGCCCCGTTGAAGACGACATGAGGAGGACATCATGCGGGCTGTCACCATCAAGGAGTTCGGCGGACCCGAGGTGCTGACCGTCGAGGACGTCGCCCGTCCCGAGCCGCTGCCGACCGAGGTGCTGGTACGCGTGCACGCCGCCGGGGTCAACCCGGTGGACTGGAAGACCCGCCTGGGCCACGGCATGGCGGGCCTGCAGACGTTCCCGCTGATCCCGGGCTGGGACGTCTCGGGCGTCGTCGAGGAGGTCGGCTTCGGCGTCACCACGCTCAGGCCGGGCGACGAGGTGTACGGCATGCCGTGGTTCCCGCGCGCCGCCGGCGGCTACGCCGAATACGTCACCGCCCCGGCCCGCCAGTGGGCCCGCAAACCGGCCACCGTCGGCCACGTGCACGCGGCCGCCGTGCCGCTGGCGGCGCTGACCGCCTGGCAGGCCCTGGTCGACACCGCCCAGGTGCGGGCCGGTCAGCGCGTGCTGATCACGGCCGCCGCCGGCGGCGTGGGCCACTTCGCGGTGCAGTTCGCCCGGCACCTGGGCGCCCACGTGATCGCCACCGCCGGCGCTCCCCGCCACCCCTGGCTCAAGGAACTCGGCGCCGAGCAGACCATCGACTACACCGCAACCCGCGTCGAGGACGCCGCCGCGGACGTGGACGTCGTCATCGACCTGGTGGGCGACGCGAGCCCCCGGACGCTGAAGGTCCTGCGCCCCGGCGGGCTGCTGGTCGGCGTCCCCGGCGGGGTCTCCCCCGAACTGGCCGAGGCGGGCGCGGCGGCCGGCGTGCGCACCACGCCGTTCCTGGTGGAGCCGGACGGCCCCGCGCTGGCCACGATCGCCGGCCTGATCGACGCGGGGCAGGTCGCCGTCGAGGTGGAGGAGACCTTCCCGCTGGAGCGGGCCGCGGCGGCGCACGTACGGGGCGAGGCGGGCCATACGAGGGGGAAGCTCGTCCTGACGACTTAGACTGTACTGTAAAGTACAAGTCTGTTGCGGACGAGGAGCGTGACGACATGACCGAGCGGCGCGGGCCGGCCTCTGACGAGAAGATCCTCGCGGCGGCGAAGGAGCTCTTCCTGGCCGACCGCTACGCCGGCGTCACGCTGGAGCGGGTCGCCGAGCGGGCCGGGGTCTCGCGCCAGACCGTCTACAACCGCTTCGGCGCCAAGGAGAAGGTCTTCCGCGAGATGGTCCGCCGTCACTGGGAGGCCTTCGACGCCCCTGACCGCCGGGAGTGGACGTCCGGGGCGAGCGCCGCCGATGTGCTGCGGAGGTTCGCCAGGTCGCTGCAGCGCTTCGCCACCGAGACCGACCAGATCCGCTTCGCCCGGCTCGTGGTCACCGAGTCGGGGCGGCTGCCGTGGATCGCGGAGGAGTTCTACCGCATGGGCAAGGGGCCGGTCGCCGCGGCGTTCGTCACCTGCCTGGACGATCTGGTGGCGCGCGGCCTGCTGCGGTGCGCGGACACGCGGCTCGCGGCGCGCCAGTTCATGGGGCTGGTGCAGGAGTTCCTGGTGTGGCCGCGGGTGATGGCGTTCGAGGAGGAGATCGCCGAGCAGCCCGACGCCGAGACGGTGATCGAGGAGGCCGTCCGTACGTTCCTCGCCCGCTACGAAGCCTGAGGAGCAACCCGTGCACAACATCGTCCTCGGTGACGTCGAGATCGGCCGCGTCATCGAGTGGTCAGGCCCGATCCGTACCGCCCGGTTCATCATCCCGGACAGCGACGAGGAGACCTGGCGGCGCAACCAGGACTGGCTGGCGCCCGACTTCTGGACGCCAGCCGACGACGCCTACCGCTGCCACATCCAGACCTGGGTGCTGCGCAGCGAGGGCAAGATCGTCCTGGTGGACACCGGGGTCGGCAACGGCAGGGAGCGCCCGCAGGTCCCGGCGTTCGCGGGGCTGCGGACCGGCTATCTCGACCGGCTGCGCGCGGCCGGCGTCGCGCCGGAGGACGTGGACGTCGTCGTCAACACGCACATCCACTACGACCACGTCGGCTGGAACACCGACGCGCGCGACGGCGAGTGGGTGCCCACGTTTCCCAACGCGACATACCTGATCCCGCGCGTCGACGACGTCTACTTCGACCCGGCCAACGCCCACCTGCGCCGGGCGCCGCGCGACGAGCACGAGCGGCTGCGCTGGGAGGGCGGCAAGCTGGTGTTCGACGACAGCGTCGCGCCCATCCACCGGGCCGGGCAGGCGGTGCTCTGGGAGGGCGGCCACCGCATCGACGGCAACCTGCTGCTGGAGCCCGCGCCGGGGCACACCCCCGGCTCGTCCGTGCTCACCCTGCGCTCGGGCGGCGACCGCGCCGTCTTCGTGGGCGACATGCTGCACAGTCCCGTCCAGGTGCTCAACCCGCAGTGGAACAGCTGCTTCTGCGACGATCCGCCGCTCGCCGCCAAGACCCGCCGCGCCTACCTCGAGCGCGCCGCCGACCGGCACGAGCTGGTCTTCCCCGCGCACTGGCCGGGGCACGGCGCCGCCGAGGTGCGCAAGGACGGCGACGGCTTCGCCATCGTCGAGTGGGCCGCGTTCTGCCCCGAGTGACGGACGCCTCTACAGTGTCCTTCCGTGCTCTACGGAAGAACGGCGGAGGTCAGCGCGCTCGACGAGGTGATCGCGCGGGCGCGCGACGGTTCAGGCGGCGCGGTGGTCGTCCGGGGCGCGGCGGGGACGGGCAAGACCGCCCTGCTCGACGCGGCGGCCGCGCGTGGCGGCGCCATGCGGGTGCTGCGCACCACGGGCGTCGAGTCGGAGTCCGACCTCGCTTTCGCGGCGCTGCACCAGGTGCTGTGGCCGGTGATCGGGTCGCTCGGCGCGCTGCCCGAGCCGCAGCGGCTGGCCGTCGGCGCGGCCCTGGGGCTTGAGCCGGGCGGCGGCGACCGCTTCCTGGTGGGCGCCGGGGTGCTGTCGCTGCTGGCAGAGGCGGCCGCGCCCGACGGGCTGATCTGCGTGATCGACGACTTCCAGTGGATCGACCGGGCCTCGGCCGACGCGCTGCTGTTCGCCGCCAGGCGGCTGGCGACGGAACGCGTCGCGATGCTGCTCGCCGTACGCGGCGACGCGCCGGTGAAGGGGGTGCCGCGGACGCTGGACGTACGGGGGCTGCCCGAGTCCGCCGCGGACGAGCTGCTGCGGGACCGCCACGCCGAGCTGTCCGCCCGCGTGCGGCGCGAGCTCGTGACGCTGACCGGCGCGAACCCGCTCGCCCTGTACGAGATCGTCGCCCGGCTGACGCCCGCGCAGCGCGCCGGGGACGAGCCGCTGCCCGACCCGCTGCCCGGTGGCGCCCGCCTCTTCGGCGACCAGGTCGCGGCCCTGTCGCCTGCCGCCAGGCTGATCGGTCTGGTCGCCGCCGTGGAGGCCGATCTCCCCCTGGTGCTGAGCGCCGCCGAGCGGCTGGCGGGCGGGCAGGCGCTGGCCGAGCTGGAGGAGTCCGGGCTGGCGGAGGTGGCGGGCGCGACGGTGCGGTTCCGCCATCCGCTCGTCCGCTCCGCGATCCATGAGGCGGCCTCTCCCGCCGACGTCCGCCGGGTGCACGCCGTGCTGGCGGAGCTGGCCTCCGACGACCGCCGCGCCTGGCATCTCGCGGGCGCCGCGCTGGGCCAGGACGAGCAGGTCGCCGCCGCGCTGGTGGCCGCCGCCGACCGGGCGCGCGAGCGCGGCGGGTACGGCGCCGCCGCCATGGCGCTGGCCAGGGCCGCCGAGCTGACCCCCGAGCCGCGGGCGCGTGCCGTACGGCTGAAGGACGCCGCCGTCGCTGCCTGGCTCGGCGGACGCCCCGGCCAGGCGCAGTCGCTGCTGGCCGAGGCGCGCGAACGCGCCGGCGAGGACGTGGGGCTGGCGATGGAGGTCGCCCGGCTGCGCGGCCGGTTCGAGCTGAACTCGGGCGACGCCGCCGAGGCCGTACGCATCCTGGCGGCGGGCGACACCCTGGACATGCTGGCCGACGCCGCCGAGGCGGCCTCGTACGTCGGCGACACGGCGGCCATCATCGCGCTGGGCCGGCGGGCGGCGGCGCACCCCGAAGGATTCCTGCGCGACACGGTGGCCGGAGTCGGCCTCACGCTGGACGGCGATGCCGAGGGTCCTGGCCTGCTGCGGCGGGCGCTGTCCCACGCCGGTGAGCTGGAGGACGCGGCCGAGCACCTGTGGGCCGCGGCCGCGGCCAGCTACCTGGGCGAGAACGACCTGGCCGCCGACCTGGCCGAGCGGGCCGGGCGGGTGGCCAGGGTGTCGGGGATGAGCGGGCAGCTGCCGGTCGTGCTGGAGTTCGTCGCGACGGCGGAGCGCATCGCCGGCCGGCTGGCGCGCAGCCAGGCGCTCTCCGAGGAGGGTCTTGAGCTGGCGCGCGAGGCCGGCTACACCAACACCGTCGCCGCCCACCTCGCCAACCTGGCGGCGGTGGCGGCGCTGCGGGGCGAGGAGGAGGACTGCGAGCGGCAGGCTCGCGCGGCGCTGGCGATCGCGATCCCGCACCGGGTGGGGATGCGCGCGGGGCTGGCGTCGTACGCGCTGGCGCTGCTCGACCTGTGCCTCGGCCGGTACGCGGCGGCGCACGACCGCTTCCACGCCGTCGTCACGGCGGGGCCGGGGGCCGGGCATCCCACCGTCGTGTCGCGGTCCACCCCTGATCGGATCGAGGCCGCCGTGGGCGCGGGTGACGAGGAGGGCGCGCGGGCGACGCTGGCCGCGTACGAGCGGTGGTCGGCGAACGCCGGCACGCCCGAGTCGCACGCCCTGCTGGCCCGCTGCCGCGGCCTGGTCGAGGGGTCGTCCGACGCCTTCGCCGAGGCGCTGCGGCTGCACACCAACCCGTTCGAGTCGGCCAGGACGGCGCTGCTGCTGGGCGAGCGGCTGCGCAGGTCGCAGCGGCCCGGCGAGGCGCGGGCTCAGCTGCGGGCGGCGTGGGAGACCTTCGAGCAGGCGGGCGCGCGGCCGTGGGCGCGGCGGGCGCAGGAGGAGCTGCGGGCGGCCGGCGAGAGCGGGCAGGCCCCGCCCTCCGACGTGCTCGACGTGCTGACGCCGCAGGAGCTGCGCATCGCGGGCCTGGCCGCCGACGGGTTGTCCAGCAAGGAGATCGCCGCCCGGCTCTTCCTCAGCCCGCGTACGGTCGAGTACCACCTGTACAAGATGTATCCGAAGCTGGGCATCAGCTCGCGTACTGACCTCGCGCGGCTGGTAGTCCTACGGAAGGCACCCGTGACCGGCGACGGCAAGCTGTGAGTCATGCAGAACGTGAACATCGGGAGTGAAGAGTTCGGCGCCGCCGCCGACGAGCCGATCCTGCTGATCAGCAGCCATGAACCGGCCAAGCCGGGGCACGGCGCGATCATCGCCGAGCAGATCCCCGACGCGCGCCTGATGATCGTGCAGGGCATGGGCCACACCCTGCCGCCGGAGGTACACGATGAGCCGGCCACCGCCATCCTCACGCACACGGCCGGGTGACGCGCGTGCGGGGCTCGGTTCCGGCCGCCGCCGGCGGAGGGCGGCCGGAACCGGCCGCGTCAGGCGCGCGGGCCGAGGAACAGGCCGCCGCTGGCGTCGATGACCTGGCCGGTGATCCAGCGGGCGGCGTCGGAGGCGAGGAACGCGACCACGTCCGCCACGTCGCCGGCGTCGCCGAGGCGGCCGAGCGCCGTCGATCCCGCGATGACGTCGGCCAGGCCGGGCGCCTCGAAGACGGCGCCGTTGGCGGGCGTCCTGGTGGCGCCGGGGGCGACCGCGTTCACCGTGATGCCCCTGGCGCCGAGCTCGTTGGCCAGGGTCAGGCTCATCGTCTCGATCGCGCCCTTGGTCATGGCGAAGGACGTCTGCGCCGGGTTCGCCATGCGGGTCGCGACGGACGAGATGGTGACGATGCGTCCGCCGTCGCGCAGCAGCGGCAGCGCCCGCTGGACGATGAAGTACGGCGCCCGTACGTTCACCGCGAAGAGGTGGTCGAACTCGGCCCTGGTCGTGACGCCGAGGGGCCCGGCGGGCTGGGCCGCCGCGTTGTTGACCACGATGTCGAGCGGCCGCCCCGCCAGACCCTTCTCCACGCCTTCGAAGAGCGTCTCGACGTCGCCGTCCACCCCTAGCTCCGCCTGGACGGCCAGCGCGGTCCCGCCCGCGCGCTCGATCGCGCCGACCGTCGCCGCCGCGCCGTCCGCGTCCCTGCCGTAGTGCACGAGCACCGTCGCTCCCCCGGCCGCCAGCCGGGTCGCGATCGCCTGGCCGATGCCGCGCGACGCGCCGGTCACCAGAGCCGTCCTGCCGGTCAGATCATTCATGTCCGCCCCAAAGTGGTAGTGACTATCACGGTGGTAGTCTCTATCACGTGTCAGCACAACACTCAACCCTCCGGGCCCGCCGCCGGGCCCAGACACAGCGCACGATCCAGGCTCACGCGATCCGGCTGTTCAGCGAGCGCGGCTACGACGCGACGACCATGAACGACGTCGCCGAGGCGGCAGGGGTCTCGCCCATGACCCTCTATCGGCACTTCCCGACCAAGGAGGACCTCGTCCTGATCGACCAGCACGGCGAGCTGATCGCCGAGCGGATCGCCGCGTCGCCCCCCGGGCAACCCCTGGCCCGCCGCATCGGCGGCGCGCTCGTCGCCGCGGCCGCCGCCCTGGCCGGCGACGACGTGCCGGCGGAGCGGCGGACCCTGCTCGTCCGCCTCCAGCTCATGATCTCCACGCCCGCGCTGCGCGCCAGGCACCTGGACAACCAGTACGCGCTCCAGCGGGCCATCATCGACGCCCTGGGCGACGAGGCCGCCGGCCCCGACCAGGCGTTCCAGGCCCAGGCGGCGGCCGGCGCCTGCCTGGCCGCCCTGCACACGGCGCTGGTGCGCTGGGCCGAGGACGAAGGCCGCGCCGACCTGCCCGCCCTCATCGCCAAGGCGCTCGCGGCCGTCTTCGGCGACGACACCATCGGCCGCCCCCCCATAGTCCCGGCGGCCTACCGGCGGTCCCCAGGGCGCAGGAGAGGGTGAGACCGGGCTACGCCGGTCACTTCTGGATCAGGGACGCCGGTGTTTCTCGTACGCGTCGATGGCCTGGCCGAGCCGGGCCAGGCGCTCGGTGAACCAGACGTCCCCGCCTGGCGGGCGGCCGGGGTCGACGTACTGAGAACCGAGGTTGGAGAAGAGGGCGACGACGTAGCTGCGCCCGCCCTTCCCCGGCAGCGCCCTGACGATGCCGGCGTCGGCCGCGGCGTTGCTCCA
The DNA here is from genome assembly GCF_042428605.1 of Nonomuraea salmonea. Classification (NCBI taxonomy): domain Bacteria; kingdom Bacillati; phylum Actinomycetota; class Actinomycetes; order Streptosporangiales; family Streptosporangiaceae; genus Nonomuraea; species Nonomuraea salmonea. Next base: position 69,328 of record NZ_JBHMCF010000049.1, on the reverse strand, counting down.
CCAGCCGTTCTTGTGGGCGAACGTCACCTCGGCCGCCCTGTCGCACGGCCGCACGTCGTGGCCGTAGGCGACGTCCTGGCCCGGCACCGTCACGCTGCCGTCGGCGCCGGTCCAGCGCGGCGGCGTGCGCTGCGGGATGCCCTGCGCGGGATAGGCGGCGCCGCACCAGTTGGTGGTCGACAGGGTGACGTTCATGGCCTGGTCGCGCAGCCTGCTGAGGAGGAACTCCCTGGAGGCGCGGCTGAGGACGCCGGCGCTCACCCTGACGCCGCCCGGTGTCGTCCAGAGGGTGCCCTTGCCGCCGTTGATCAGCATGAGCAGCTTGGCCGTGTCGAGTGAGGTCATGGTGATCGGGTTGTCCCAGCGCCCGCCGTGGGCCGGGTTCGTCCCCTTGAGCTGGAGCGTCTCCAGCCCCAGGTCCTGGAAGGTCCGGTTGAGGCCGTCGATCGCGTCCCGGTCGTGCAGCATCTTGATCAGCGCGCAGGAGGCGGGGTTGGACGACCAGGTGAGCGAGGCGTCGAGGTAGGCGCGGATCGTGTCCGCGCCGGGCGGGCCGCACATCGAGCTGCCGGCCGCCGGCTCGTAGGCGTAGGTGTCGTCCAGCGAGATCGCTCCCCGGTCCACGAGACGCAGCACGCCGAAGGCCACCATCAGCTTCAGCACGGACGCCGGGTAGGGGGACATGAAGTCGATGGGGGCGTGCTCGCGCCCCGGCACCACGTCGATGGTGCCTTGGGCGTGGTCGGCGTACCAGCCGGCGTCGTCCCACTGCCGCCAGCGCACGGCGGTGGTGTGCAGGTCGCGGTCCACCGGCACGATCACGCCGTCGGGGTGGTGCGGGCTCATCAGCACGGTGCCGGAGGAGACCGGGCGACCAGCCGCGTTCAGCTCGATGACGGTGAGGTCGATCTGCGGCTGCTGGGTGATCGGGGCGGCGCCGCGTGAGTCCCGTGGCGGCGGGGCGGCCGCCGGCTTGCCGGCACCGCGCCGCCGCAGCGCGTCCAGCCGGGCCGGGGACGTCGGCGGATCGGTGTCCAGGACCTGCTCGAACCGTAACCGGTCGAGCGTCCGCCGCAGATGGTGGGCGAGTGCGCCGCCGGTGTCCGCGGCGACCGCCTCAGGGGTGAGGAAGCCGCTCAGCAGGACGGCGGCCGTGGTGAGACCGGCGATGCTCCTACGGGATCTTGTGGTGGTCACTCTCGCACTGTAGGTGAGCGATTCTCGCTTGTGGCCGCTGCGGGCGTTGGCGTATTGACGACAACCTGTTCGTTCCGTCAGGCCGCTTCTAGCCTCGTCTCGAGACGTCCTCCCGCCTGACGAGAAGGGCCTGCCGTGACGGAACTGGCGATCATCGGGTACGGCAACGCCGGGCGCCAGCACCTCGCCGCCGCCGGCGCGATGGCGGGGGTCACGGTGGCCCGCGTGGTCGACACCGACCCGGCCGCCACCCGAGGGATCGGGGCGCCGGTGGGGAGCGTGGAGAGCGTGCTGGCGGACGAGCGGATCGAGGTCGTCGCGGTGTGCCTGCCGCCTGGCCCCCGGGGCGCAGTGGTCAGTGCGTGCCAGTCCGCCGGCAAGCACGTGATCGTGGAGAAGCCGCCTGCGCGGACCGGCGCCGAGCTGGAGTTCCTGCTGGCGAACGGGGCGGCGGCCGGGGTTCTGAGCGCGGTGATGTTCCAGCACCGGTTCGCGCTTCCCCCGGTGCTGCGTTCCGGCACGCCGGAGCGCTTCGCGGGCGCCGCTGCCACGCTCATGGTCTCCCGTCACCGGCCGCCCGCCCACTACGCGTCGCCGGGCTGGCGTTCCCTGCCGGACGAGGCGGCCGGCGGCGTGGTGGCGCACCTCGGCGTCCATTACCTCGATCTCGCCTGCCAGCTCCTCGGCACCCCGGTCGAGGTCAGGCTCGCGCATCGGGAGGACGCCGCCCCCTCGATCGACGTGCGGCTGTCCTGCTCCGTCGGCTTCGCCAACGGCGCCGAGCTGACCGCGATGATCACGAGCAGGTCCGCGCTCAGGCTGGAGCACCTGACCGTGGCCGGCGCCGGAGACTGGTTCGAGCTGAGGGACGGGGCGGCCCACGGCGAGGTGGACGGTGTGCGCATCGCCGAGCCCCGGCGCGCGGCGGGCGAGCTGCGCGGCCAGGTGTACCGGGAGGTGCTGGCGGCGGTACGCGGCGAAGGACCGCTGGACCTCGCCGCGCTCGGCCGCAGCCGGGGTGTGACCGCGCTTCTGGACGGCGTCCGCGCCCAGCCGTCCCTGCCCGCCGCGCGGATCGGTGACCGATGAACGGCCGCCGCCTGGGGTTGAGCTCGGGCTCCCTGCCGGACGCCGGAGCGGCGGAACTCGCCGCCGCCACGGCGCTCGCCGGCGGCGGCACCGTCGATCTGCGCGCGGGCAAGGGCCACGTCTGGGAGCGGGACGGCATCGCCCGCGGTATCCGCCAGGTGACCGCCGCGGGCGTCGAGGTCGCCTTCGTCGGGTGCGGCGCACGGGCAGGGCGAACCAAGGTCGGGTGCGGCGCGCGGGCCGGGGAGACCGAGGCCGGATGCGGCGGGCGGGGCGGGGGCGTCGGCCTCGAGCTGCCGGTCACCGGCCATCCGGTCAAGGTGTTCTGCGTGCCGGAGCCGGACCCCGCGACCCTGGCCGGGCAGGTACGCGCGGCCGCCGACCAGGGAGTGGCGCTGTGGGTGGAGACGCATCAGGGCGGACCCTCGTGCCGCCGGCTCGCCCAGCTCGCCGAGGTGACCGGCATCGGCGTCGTGGTGGACCTGCTGGGCGTGGCCGCGACCGGCGGCGCGGACGCGGCCACGCTGGCCCGGCTCGCGCCGCACGTCCGCGCCGTCCAGGTCAAGGGCTTCCGCAGGGACGCCGCGGGCGCGTACCGCCACAGGGCGTTGCGGGCCGCCGACCTCGAACCGGTGGAGGCCCTGCTGTCGTCCGGGGCTCCGATCCGCGCGATCACGGTCGAGAGCCGGGCCGGCACGGCCGTGGACGACCTCAGGATGCTCGCGAAGTGGGAGGCAAGGTGAAGCTCGCCGTCATCGGGGACGAGATCTCGCAGGACCACGCGGTGGTCACGGAGACGGCGGCGCGGCTCGGCTTCGACGGGGTCGAGATCCGCTCCGTCGCGCAGTGCCCGCCGCACCTCCTGGACGACGACGCGCTGGCCGGCATCAGGCGGACGCTGCTGAACGCCGGCCTCGCCGTCGCCGGGTTCGCCCCTCCGGTCTTCAAGCAGGACCTGCCCGCCACGGATCGGGAGCTGGCGGCGGCCGAGCGCGTCCTGCTCAGGGCCGTCGAGCAGGCCGGTCTGCTCGGCGCGCCGCACGTACGGATCTTCAGCTTCTACCGGGACGGCGATCCCGATCCGGCCGCCGCCGCGGCGGTGGCGGGCGAACTGCTCGCGGCCTTGCCCCCGGACGTCAGGCTGCTGGTCGAGACGGGCACCAGGACCAACACGCCGACGATCGCGCACACCATGGACTTCCTCGACCGGCTCGGCCGCGCGGGCACGGGGGTCCTATGGGATCCGGGGAACATCGTGTTCAGCGGCTGGGGCGGCGACCCGGCTCGGGACTACCAGCGGGCCCGTGCGCTGATCGGGCACGTGCACGTGAAGGACCCGGACGGGACGCGCCGCTACGTCCGCCTCGGCGACGGCGACGTCGACTGGCCCGCGATCCTGCGCCGGCTCGCCGAGGACGGGTACGCGGGCTACCTGAGCCTGGAGACCCACTGGCGGCGCTCGAAGGAGCTGACCCCGCACGAGCGGGACCACCCGTGGGGCGAGGCGTTCTCCGCCGGCGGCTTCCCCGCCAGCGTGGAGTGCATGGAGGTGCTGCGGTCCTGGCGCGACGGGCTCGGCTCGGTGCACGATGCCGGCTGAGCCGCCCGTCCTCCTCTTCGGCGCGCAGCGCTCGGGCACCACCGCGCTCGCGACCGTGCTGCACGGCGCTTTCCGCGCGGCGGGCGGGATCTTCACGATCAACGGCAAGCTGCCGTACCTGCTGCACCGCTGGTGCACCCAGGCCGACGTGGACGGCCGGCACCTGCGGGCCGACGAGATCCTGCACGCGCTGGACCGCAAGCCGCCCTACCTGCCGCCCGACGGCTGGCGGGAGCGGGTGGAGACGGTCGTGCGCGCGGCGGCGGCCAGGGTCGCGGAAGGGGCGGTCACCGACGCGGCGGAGCTGCGCAGGCAGATCATCGCGGCCGGCTACGCGGGCGCCACCCGGTGGGGCGAGAAGTACAACGAGTACCTGCTGGAGCTCGACGCGCTCGCCGCCGGCGCCCCGGGCGCGCGATGGGTGCTGCTGATCCGCCACCCGGCGGCGGTGGCGGAGTCGACGTTGCGCTGGGGCGGCGACCGCCCGTGGCGACCGGGCAGGCGGGAGGGCGTCCTGCGCAAGTGGGTGGCCTGGCACGAGGGCTGGCTGCGCCACCCTCGCTCCGGTGACTGCCTGGTGCTGGAGTACGACCGGCTCTGCCGGGGACCCGACCTGCGGCGGCTGGCCCAGGTCATCGGCCTCGACCTCGCGCCGTACGCCCGCGACCTGGTGGCCAGACCCGGCCCGCCGGATGGGGTGCCGGACGACGTCGAACGGGTGTGGCAGGCCCTGTTGGATCGCCGAGCCGCAGGAAATGGAAGAAGATGATCGCGCGAACTCCGTCCGTTCCCCTGACAGGAGCCCTTCATGACGACACCGGGTCTTCCCTACGACACCACGGAGGCCACCTCCGACCACGGCCTCGGCCTGCACCACGTGCAGCTGGCCATCCCTCCGGGCAGCGAGGACGAGTGCCGCCGCTTCTACGTGGACGTGCTCGGCATGACCGAGCTGCGCAAGCCGCCGGTCCTCGCGGCGCGCGGCGGCCTGTGGGTGCGCGCCGACCTGCTGGAGATCCACCTGGGGGTCGAGCAGGACTTCCGCCCGGCCCGCAAGGCTCATCCCGGCATCCTGGTCAAGGACCTCGACGGCCTGGCCAAGCGGCTGGAGGACCACGGCGTCGAGATCACCTGGGACGACAACTTCCCTGGTCACCGCCGGTTCTACGCCTTCGACAACCTGGGCAACAGGCTGGAGTTCCTGAGCCCGCAAGACTGATCCGCCTGGGAGGCGAGTCGTGCTGACGCTGAGCGACGTCGTGCTGACCTTGGGCACGGCGGGCAACGAACGGGTCCTGTTACGGGGTGCGGATCTCAGCGTCGCGGGCGGTGACACCGTCCTGCTGACCGGGCTCGACGCTCCCGCCCGGCGGGCGATGGCCGACCTGCTGGCCGGGCGGATCCGGCCGGCGTACGGCAGCGTGACGCTGGAGCGCGGCGACGCGGGCCGGACGGTGCTCGACGCGGGCGACGAGCCTTCCGACGGGATCTGGCAGGACCTCGGCGGCGCGAGCCCGCCGCGCGCCGTCGTCGTGCTCGCGGGACGGCGTCCTGCGGGCTGGCCCGACCGGTACCGCTGCCTGGAGCTGCGCGGCGGCCGGTTCGTGCCGGGCCGGGCGGGGGCGACCGTCCGCGTTCCGCTCGCCCTGCTGGAGCAGCGCATCCGGCAGGCGCTCACCGAGGCGGGCGCTCCTCCGGCGGCCTCGGCGTCGGTCGCACGGGTCCTGGTGGACGCCGAATGCCGGGGCCACCGCTCGCACGGCGTCGCCCTGCTGCCCACCTATCTCCGGCGGATCGGCGCGGGCGGGATCGTGGCGGGGGCCAGGCCCGCGCTCACCGAGGTGACCGGGTCGCTGGCCGTCGTGGACGCCGGCGGCGGCTTCGGCCAGCCGGCCATGGACGTGGCGGCCGAGTGGTGCGCCGCCGCCGCCGCGGCCACCGGCGTCGCCGCCGTGGCGGTGCACAACAACAACCACGTGGGCATGCTGGCCGCCTACCGGTGGCCGTTCCAGCGGGACGACGTGGTCGGGCTGCTGATGAACACGTCGGGTCCGTCGGTGTCCGCGCCGGGGGCGGCCTACCCCACGCTGGGCAGCAACGCGCTCTGCCTGGTCACCCCGGGCGCGGCCGGCGAGCCGTTCTGCATCGACCTGGCCACCGGTGTCGTGGCGGCGGGCAAGATCAGGGACGCCGCCAACCTCGGCGTCCCCGTGCCCGAGGCATGGCTGCGCGACGCCGCGGGCCGGCCCACCACGGACCCGGACGAACTGGACAGGGGCGGCTCGATCCCGCTCTTCGGCGGTTACAAGGGGCTGTGCGTCACGCTGATCGTGGAGATCCTCGCGGGGGCGCTCGCGGGCGGGCGGGTCAGCCCCGATGTGGCCAAGCAGCGCAAGCATCCTGACACGGTCATGGGCTGCGGCCAGCTGCTCATCGGCGTCTCCGCCGCCCACGTCTCAGGACGGGAGCCGCCGCACGCGTTCCTCGGCACCCTGCGGGAGGCGGTACGCGCCGGCTACGACGAACCGCCGCCCCGGCCGTGGTTCCCCGACCAGGTGGAGGAGGACACGGCGGCCGACGTCAGGCGGCACGGCGCCCCCGTCCCCGTCACCGTGCTCAGGGAGCTGGGATGGCCGGCCGGCGACTGAACCCCGCGCTGGGCAGTGCGCCCGGCTGGCCTCTGGTGCTGTACTTCCACCACGTCAACGCCGCGGTCGACCACTACACCGCGATCTCGCCCGACGGCTTCCGCAGGGCGCTCGATCTCGTCCTGACCGGCTTCGGGCCAGCCGTCGAACCCGCGCTCGTCACGCCGCGCTTCGCGCCGCCGCCTGAGCCGGCCGTGCTCATCACGTTCGACGACGGCTACCGCGACGTGCTCACGCAGGCGGTGCCGTTGCTGGCCGAGTTCGACGTACGGATCCTGCTGTTCTGCGTCACGGACCGCATGGCGGACATGGACCGCCCGGCCCCCTCCACGCCCCGCGAGGATTTCCTGACCTGGTCCGACGTCGCCGTGCTGACCCGCATGGGACACGTGGCCGGGGCGCACACCCGGTCGCATGTCAGGCTGTCCGAGCTGACGGCCGCCCGCGCGCGGGACGAGGTCGGCGGCTCACTGGCCGACACGCGGCGCATGACGGGCGCCGCGCCGGCCGCCTTCGCCTACCCGTACGGCGACGTCCCCGCCGTCGATCCGGTGCCCGGCGACGTGCTGGGCTTCGGCACGGTGCGCTCGGCCCCGCTCCCCTGGCTCCAGGCACCGCACCACATCCGGCGCACCTACCTCCCCTCGGGTGAGGAGGACAGGTGGCCGGAGCTCGTGACCCGATGGAGGCGGCAATGGTTCGCATCTCAGTGATCATCCCGACCCGTGACAGGGCGGGTGATCTCGCACGCTGCCTCGAGGCCCTCGCGGAGTGCGCGCAGGACGGCCTGCTGCCCGCGTCGGGAGGAAAGCTGCACGAGGTCATCGTCGTGGACGACGCGTCCGCCGTCGCGGGCGTGCACGACGCGCGGCTGCCGATCCTGGCGCTGCGGAACGAGCGCAGGGCCGGCGCCGCGCTGAGCAGGACGGTCGCGGCGGCCCGGGCGAGCGGGGACGTGCTCGCCTTCCTCGACGACGACGCGGTGCCGCGCGGCGACTGGCTCGCCGTGGTCGCCCGTCACCTGCGGGGCGCGCGGGTCGCGATCACCGGCCGGGTCCTCCCCTTCGACGGCGGGCTGCTGTCACGGGCCAGGCAGGCCCGCCACGACGCCCGGTACGCCGGGCTCGAAGCGGGGACGCCCGTCGGCTTCTTCGCCGGAGGCAACAGCGCGGTGCTGGCCGAGGTGTTCCGCGAGGTGAACGGGTTCACCAGGTTCACGACCGGCGGCGACAACAGTCTCGCCGAGGCGCTGGCCGCCCGGGGCACGCCCGTGTGCTTCGAGCCTGATCTGGTGATCGCGCACCGCAACGGGAAGGGGTTGTGGCGGGCGTGCGCGGACGCGTGGTCGGCCGGCGCGCACCACCCCGTACGGCTCACTCCCCTGGACGCGGCGCGGATGGCGGCGAGCGCGGGCGTGGGCGCCGGCGGCGCGGTCAGGACGGTCAACAGGATGCTGGGGGCGCTGCACGCGACGGGCCGTGCCGTGCCGAGGGGCGCGGCGGGCGCCACGGGGGCCGCGCGCCGTCGAACCTGGCCTGGACCTGCTCGGCCTCGCTGACGCGATGCTGCCGGCGGTAGAGGGCGAGCGCGCGCCGCCAGGCGGCCCTGGCGTGACAGGACTCGCCCAGCGCCGCGTAGGAGTCGCCGATCCTGACCAGCGAGTCGGGCTCCTGCCCGACGTTGCCGATCATGCGCCGCTTCCTGATGGCGGAGGTGTAGTAGCCGATGGCCTCCCGGTAGCGGCCCATCTGATGGACGATGTAGCCCATGCTGTCCAGGGCGGCGGCCTCGCCGTCGGGGTCGTCGCCGCCGCGGAACAACCACAGGGCCCGCTCCGCGTGCGGCAGCGCCAGGTCATACCTGCGCAGTTGCGACAGGCACCAGGCCATGCTGTTGAGCGCGTTGGCCTCCCCGTTGACGTTGCCGAGCGTCCTCGACATCGCCAGGGCCCGCCTGGCGTGGTGCAGCGCCGGCTCGTGCTCCTTCCAGCGGGACATCACCAGGCCGATCGACTGGTGCACCTGGGCCTGGCACCCGGCCGCGCCCGCCCGGGCGAACAGGGCGACGGCCGTGCGGAGCAGGCCGAGGACGCCGTCCCGCTCCCCGAAGATCGCCCGGGACAGGCCGAGCCGCCAGCGCGCCGCAGCGCGGGGCAGCGGCTCGCCCAGCCGATCCACCGCCCGCGTGGCGACCGTCCAGATCTCGACGAGGTCCGCGAGGTGGGCCCGGCGCAGGCAATAGGCGTCCAGTGCCCACGCCAGCCGCCAGGCCGCGTCGTCCCAGGTGTGCGCCGCGGCCAGCCGGAAGGCGGCCAGCACGCCGACGTACTCGGTGTCGCACCAGGCCAGCGCCTGCCCGGCGGTCCCCATCGGCGGCGGTACGACGCCGTCACCGCAGGCGGCCGGCTCGATGTCGACCCGGTGGGGGTAGAGCAGGCGGCCGGCCGCGTAGGCGCCGCGCAGGTAGAAGCCGACCAGGCGGCGCAGGGCCGCCTCGCGCGCGTCCGCGGGGACGTCGCGGCCGGCGACCTCCATCGCGTACAGGCGGACGAGGTCGTGCATGCGGTAGCGCGCGGGGGCGTGCTGCTGGACCAGGTGGGCCGCCTCCAGCATGCGCACGACGGTGCGGGCGCGCGGGATCGGCAGGCCGAGGAGCGCGGCGATCGCCGGCAGGCCGATGCTCGGTCCTGGGGCGCAGCCCAGCAGGCCGAAGGCGCGCGCCGCGATCGGGGACAGCGCGCGATAGGAGGAGGCGAACACCGCGCGAACGCCGGCGTCTCCTGCGTCCAGGGCGTCGAGCCTGTCGGACTCCTCTTCGAGCTCCTCGGCCAGCATCGAGAGCGGGAACTCGGGGTGCGCCGTCGCCCGTGAGGCCAGGACACCGAGGGCGAGCGGCAGGCCGCCGCAGTACTCCAGCAGGGACGTGACGGTCCTCGCCTCGGTCTCGACACGCGCGGCGCCGATCCTGCGACTCAGCAGGGTGCGAGCCTCTCCCGGTGAGAGCACGTCCAGGGAGACGACGCTGGTGCCGTACGCGACCGCCAGCCCGGCCAGCCGGTGGCGGCTGGTGAGGACGACCGTGCAGGTGAGGCTGCCGGGAAGGAGCGGGGTGACCTCGGCGGCGTCGCGGACGTCGTCCAGGACCACGAGCATGCGCCGCCCCGCGATGAGCGAGCGGTACAGAGCCGCGCGGGCGTCGCCGCCCGGGGGGATGGCCGACGGCTCGACGCCCAGCGCTTCGAGGAAGTCGCGTAACACCGTGGAGGCCGGCAGGTGCTCGCCGGCCGGGCTGAAGCCGCGCAGGTTGGCGTAGAGCTGGCCGTCGGGGAAGCGGTCCAGGCTGCGGTGAGCCCAGTGCAGGGCCAGGCTGGTCTTGCCGACGCCGCCGGGGCCGACGAGGGCGACGATCAGGCCGTCGGTGCCGGCCGCCCTGTTCAGCTCGGCCAGTTCACGGGCCCTGCCCTGGAAACCCGTGGGGGCCATCGGCAACTGGCGCGGCAACTGGCGCGGCAACTGGCGCGGCACGAGGACCATGGGGGCGGGGACGGGAGCCGATGACAGCAGTTCCAGGTGCCGCCTGCGCAGTTCGGGGCCTGGATCGACGCCGAGCTGCTCGGCGAGCTGGGTGCGGACGCGCTCGTACAGGTGCAGGGCCTCGGCCTGGCGTCCGCAGCGCTCCAGGACGGTCATCAGCCGAGCCGTCAGCCGCTCGTCGAAGGGGTGGGAGGCCGCCAGGGCCCGCAGGCCGGGCAGCAGTTCCTCGTATCGTCCGCCGTCAACGCGGTTGTCGGCGTACGCCAGGTACGCCATGACGCGCTCGTCCTCGAGCTGGGCGCGCGTCCGCTCCGCCCACATGCCCGGCACCCCCGTGAGCGCGTCGGCCTTCCAGAGGGCGAGCGCGCGGCGTAACAGGCTGCCCGCGCGCTCGCCGCCGGCCGCGCGCCCGTCCTTGACCAGCCGCCGGAAACGGTTCAGGTCGACCTGTTCCGGCGGGACGTCGAGCAGGTAGCCGCCGGCCCGGCGGACCAGCGCGACGCCCTCGGCCGCGGCGCCCGACGACTGCAGGACGGCACGGATGCGGGTCACGTAGCTGTAGAGGGTGCTGCGCGCCTCGCGCGGCGGGTGCTGCTCCCACAGGCGGTCGATCAGCTGCTCGGTGGGGACGGCCGACCCCGCCTCGACCAGCAGCACCGCCAGGACGCAGCGCTGACGCGGCGGGCCGAGGTCCACCCGGCGCCGACCGGCGGTCGCGCCGACCGGGCCCAGGAGCTGGAAATCCATGCATCACCTCCGCGGTTGTGCATGGACCGCCTGCCGCGCGAAACCTCCCCCGGCCACGGCTGGCTTCGCCTGGCGCGGCAGACGGCCGGTGACTCAGATCGTGAGACAAGAAAGATCTTTATGTCAAGGCGGCCGATGAAACAATCCTTCACGCCCGCGGGGGCTCAGCGCTCCGTGGAGGTGTAGCGGTGCTCGGGACGGCCGGCGCGCCCGTACTGCTGACGTTCCGTCGCCAGCCCCACGGCGTGCAGGTGCTGCAGATAGCGGCGCGCCGACGCGCGGGACAGCCCGCAGGCGACGGCCACCTCGCCCGCCGACATGTCCGTGGACGCCGCCGCCAGCGCCTGCCGGACCATCGTCAGCGTGCTCTGCGCGATCCCCTTGGGCGCCCGGTAGTCGCGCCCGCCGAGGCCGACCAGCCGGAGCGTGGACATCACGTGGTCGATGTCGCCCTGCACCAGGGACGGGTGGTCGTCCAGGGCGGCGATGGTCGAGTGCGCCTGCCAGACCGCGCGGACCGCCGCGCTCAGCACCGCCATGGTGAACGGCTTGAGCAGGTAGGACAGCGCGCCCGCGCGCAGCGCGCGCAGCACCTTGCGCCCGTCGTTGTCGGCGGTCATGACGATGACGTCCGGCTGGTAGCGGTGCGGGTGCCTGCTGCGGAGCAGGACGTCGAATCCATCCATGTCGGGCAGGCCGAGATCGAGCAGGACCAGGTCGGGCCGTTGTTCCGCGATCAGGCCGAGCGCGGTCCTGCCGTCGTAGGCCGATGTCGCCGCGGCGCCGTCCACGCGGCACAGGCGGTCGACACATGCGTGGTTGAGCGTTCTGTCGTCGTCCACCACGAGGATGTGGCGGACCTGCGGATCCCCTGTCTTGCTCATCGAGTACCTTTCGCGTTCCGGCGCCCGCGGGCCACGAGCCGCGGCGGCGATCAGCACCAATGTGCCGACCCTGGTTCGACCGGAACCTTGAAAGATCCTTGATCCGCCCCTGAGAGGGGGTCTGTCACTGCGTGCCGGCGGCGGAGGCCACCGTCCCCATCCGGCGCGAGTGCAGCACCCAACGCACGCCGGCCTTGGCGCCGCCGCCGGCGGCCAGGAAGATGCCGGCCAGGCCCAGCCAGCCGACCGGCCCCGCGGTGATGAGCAGGCCCGTGACCAGCGAAGGCCCGATCACGTCCTGGGTGGTCTCGCCGAGGTGGAAGACCGCGAGCGCCTTGCTGCGCCCCTTCTCGGGCGACAGATCGTAGGACACCTGCCAGGAGCCCGCGGAGTGCAGGTTCTCCCCTGCGGTGAACACGATCACGCCCAGCACCAGGAGCAGGGACGCGGCCACCGCGCCGAAGAAGTGGGCGCCGGCGAAGACGAGGGTGGCCGCCGCGAGGAGCACCCCGCTGGCCAGCAGCCCGCGCGCGGCCGACGTCACGTCCTTGGTCCACCGCGTCCACCACACCTGCCCGAGCGCGGTCATCACCGTGTTGACGAACGTGATGACCGCGACCATCACCGCGGGCGCCTCGGTGTGCTGGGTGATCCAGAGAGGCAGGGCCACGAACAGCAGGCTGTCGTTCAGCAGCAGCAAGCCGCTCGTCATGGCGAGCGTCAGGTACGGCACGTCGCGCAGCGGATGGACCTTGTGGCCGCCCTCCTTCTCCTGCGGGGGCAGCGGTTTCTCGTACTTCTTCAGCCGGCTGATGAGATACATCATGGGGATGAACGAGCACGCGTTTCCGAGGATCAGCAGCTGATAGGCGATCGGCGTGTCCGTCACCATCGCCACGCTGGACAGCGCCGCGCCGACCGCCAGGCCGACGTTGCGCACCGAGTGGATCAGCGCCATCGTCTGCGTGCGTTTGTGCCCCTCGAAAATACGGCCGATAAGGGCCTGGTTGACCGGGAAGGCGACCCGGTGGCTCACCGTGACGGCTATCACGGCGAAAACGAACTGCCAGAAATTCGTGACGAATGCCAGCAGCGCGAAGAAAAGCACCCGCGTCGCATGGAGACCGACCATGAACTGCCGCGGCCCGACTCGGTCGGCCAGCGCTCCGGCCGGGACGGCGGCCAAGGTGGCGGCCAGTCCGGCGAGCGAGAGCCCGATGCCGATCTCCGCCGCGGAAAGGTGCACGACCCGCGTGTAGAAGAGCACGCCGCCGGCGAGGAAGAGGCCCGTGCCGATCGAGCCGATCGCCACCGTGCTCACCAGAATCCACGCCGCCCCGGAATCCGGAATCAGATCACGAAGAAAGGTGTTTCGCACGCCACGACCTCTCGCGCCGACGGGACTTGACCTGCCGCCGACATTACGAGGCAATGCACCGGCCCGGAATGTTCTGCTCAATAGGAGACCTGGCCCCGCCGCCCGCCCGAGCACGTTATGAGCACAAACTTCAAACGCGCCCGGCCGCCTGCCTAACGTTCGGGACGTGCGGCGCCCTCCATCGATGGCGCGGGCCCCCTGCTGCCTTTCGGTGCAGGCTTCCGGGAAGGATGGCATGGCTGTTTCTGTGACGACGCTCGACGCGGTGCTCCGCGCGACGGTCTCCCGCCTGCCGGACCAGGTGGCCGTCATCGGGGACGAGCACTGGTCGTACGCGCGCCTGGACGCGGAGGCGACACGGCGGGCGCTGGCGCTGCGGGCGAGCGGCGTGCGGCCCGGCGACCGGGTCGCGGTCGCGCTCAAGGGCGACGCCGAGGCGCTCGCGGTGGTCGCGGCGGTCGCGCGCTGCGGGGCCTCGCTGGTGCCCGTGGATCTCGCGAACCCGCCCGCACGCGTGGCCTTCATCCTCGCCGACTCGGGCTGCCGGCTGATCGTCGCGGACAGCGCCGGGGCGCTGCGGGGGCCGCCGCCCGGCGGCTGCCCGGTGATCACGACGAGCGAACTCGCCGGCGTCGCGCCGGTGACCTCCCTGTCGCCGCCGGAGCCGGACGCGCCGGTGGCCTCGCTGGCCCCGCCCGGGCCGGACATGGAGGCTTACGTCCTCTACACGTCGGGGTCCACGGGGAGGCCCAAGGGGGTCCGCGTCAGGCACTCCGCGATCGCCGACCACGCGATCGTCTTCGCGGAGTTCCTGGGGCTCACGCCGGCGGATCGGGTCCTGCAGTTCAGCTCCCTGGGGTTCGACACGGCGCTGGAGGAGATCTGGTGCACCTGGGCGGCGGGCGCGGCGCTGGTGGTCAAGCGGGCGCGGGTGCTCGGTCCGTACGAGGTGGGCGAGCTGGTCCGCCGTTCCGGGGTGAGCGTGCTGTCGTTGCCCACCGCGTACTGGCGGACCCTGGCCGGCGAGCTCGACGGCGTCTCCCGTGCGGGATGGGAGGGGCTGCGCTGCGTCAGCATCGGCGGTGAGGCGGCCTCCGTGGCGGACCTGCGTGCTCATCGGCGCGGCGCGCTGGCGGGCGCCGACCTGGTCAACGGCTACGGCCCCACCGAATGCGTGGTGACCGCGACGGCGCGACGCTTCGGGCCGTCGGATCCGGTGGACTCTGCGGCCGGGTCGCTCCCCATCGGAGCCGCGCTGCCCGGGCGGGTGGCGGTCGCCCTGCTGCCCGACGGGCGGACGGCGGGTCCTGGGCAGGAGGGCGAGCTGCTCGTCGGCGGTGTGATCGCGGACGGCTACGTCGGCCGCGACGAGCTGACCGCCCGCCGCTTCGTGCGCCGCCGGATCGCGGGCGAGGAGCGGACGATGTACCGGACGGGCGACATCGTCCGGGTGCCGGCGGACGGCGACGGGTTCGTGTTCCTGCGCCGGGTGGACGACCAGGTGAAGCTGCGGGGGTACCGGATCGAGCTGGGCGAGGTCGACGCCGCCCTGCGGGAGCTCGGCCCGGTCCGCGACGCGGCCGCCGCGCTGGTGCCACGGGAGCATGCGGAGCCGCTGCTGGGAGCCCTGGTGGTGCCGCGCTGCCCGGAGGCGTGGCAGGCGGCCGAGGCCGCCGGCACGCTCGCCGCCTCCGTCCCGCCCGCGATGATCCCCGCGGTGTGGGTCATGGCCGACAAGGTGCCGCTGAACGTCAACGGCAAGATCGACCGGGTCAGGGTGGCGGAGGCGATCGCCGCAGGAGCGGGCGGCGCCCGGGACGCCCGCCCGCCGTCCTCGGATGACGACCGGCCGCTCGCCCTGCTGGCCCGGATCTGGGCGGATGTGCTGGACATGCCGGACCCGTCCCCATCGGACGACTTCCTCGACTCCGGCGGCGACTCCCTGCTGGCCGTGCGGCTGGCCGCACGGGCGCGCGCCCTCGGCCTGGCGGTGAGTCCGAGCATGGTCCTCCAGCACGGTTCACTCGAACGCATCGCCCTGGCCGCGACCGCCACGACCTCCACCGGTACGACGCCGCAGCCCCGGCCCGGCGCCGACCCCCTGCGGACGGGATCCACTCCGGCCGCCACGCCGGCCGGGCGGCTGATGCCGTCGCAGCTGCGGTGGATCCTGGACGGACCGGTGCCTGACATTCATCACTTCGTGCTGCCGAACCTGTTCCGCATCCCGGCCGCGCTGCCCGACGCGGCGGTCGAGGCGGCGGGGCGGGCGATCGTGGCCGCGCACGGTGCTCTGCGCAGCTCGATCGACTTCGGCGCTCCCGCGATCCGCGAACTGCCCGTGGACGCCGTGGACCCGGTGGAGATCGTCGAGCTGCCCGCAGGCCCGATGGACGCCGTCCTGCCCCCTGCCGCCGAGCGGATCCTGTCGAGCATGGATCCGGCGCTCGGCGGGTTGTTCCGGCTGGTCAGGCTGCGGTCGGGAGAGCGGCATCGGCTGCTGGTCGCCGCCCATCACGCTGTGGTGGACGGCTGGTCGATGGCGCTGCTCACCGACGAGGTCGAGACCGCGTTGAGCACCTGGGCACGTACCGGGCAGGCGCGGCTCCACCCTCCCGCGGCGAGCGTCGCGGACTACGCCGCGCACATCGCCCGGTACGTCGCGAGCGACCAGGCCCGCCACGACCACGCCGCGTGGCTGGCGGCGCCCTGGTCCGAGCTGGACACGCTGGACGGCGTACGGCGGGACGGCGCGGGGCTGCTGCCCACGATCGTCACGAGCCACGCGCTGCTGCCCGCCGGCGACACGGACGCCTTCCTGCGAGCCTCCTCCCGCATCGGCCGGCCAGACGCCCTGCTCCGGGCCTGCCTGCTCGTCGCGGTGGCGGAGTGGACGGGCGTGCCGGTGCAGGCCGTGGACGTGTACGGCAACAACCGGGTGAACCCTCCAGGAGGGCTGGACCTCACCAGAACGATCGGCTACATCCAGACCACGCATCCGGAGTTCGCCGTGGTCGAGGGAACGGGCGTGAAGGCGGTGCGCTCCGTACTCGACGGCCCCCGGTACGCCCCGCCCCGCCCGTACGGTTTCGACGCCCTGCGGTTCCTGTCGCCCTCGGCGGAGGAGCGATCGGCGCTCGCGGCGCTGCCCCGGCCGGTCCTGCGGCTCAACTACCGGAGCCAGATGGACCGGCTGAGCCGGCGCGCCTCCGACGCGATCCTCGCCGACGCCGACGAGGACACCGGCAGGCACCGCTCGCCCCGGCAGCGTGAGCGTTACCTGCTCATGTTCGAGGCCGACGTCATCGGCGACCGCCTGGACATCGGGGTGAAGTTCAGCACCGACCAATTCGACCGTGACGCGATCGACACGCTGGCGGCGCGCGCGGCCCGCCTGCTCGGCGAGACCGTACGAAAGGGGGCCAGGTGAGCGTCATCGACGACGAGGAGCGGCTGGCGCGGGTGATCGCCGGCCACGTGGCCGAGCTGCTGGGCGTCGCGACCGTCGAGACGGACGCCGGCCTGTGGTCGATGGGCCTGGACTCGCTGGCCGCCATGCGTCTCGTCCGGCGCCTGTACACCGACCACGGCCTGGCGCTCCGCGCGGACGCCGCCCTGCACGCCGGCACGGTGGCCGCGCTCGCCAAGCTGGCCGCCCAGTCCGCCCGTCCGTCGCGCGCCGAGACCGGGGCGGCCGAGGCGAGCGTCCCGACCACGGGGCAGCTGGCCCTGTGGCTGGACGGCCAGGTACGCCCCGAGCTGGCACTCGGCAACCTCGTCCTGTTCGGTTTCCGCATGACCGGCCCGCTGGACACGACCCGGCTGACGGAGGCGATCCGGCAGGTGGTCCGGCGGCACGACGCCCTGCGCACCGGCATCACCACCGACGAGGACGGCATGCCGGTCGCGGTGACGGTACCGGAGGAGCGCGCCCTGCGGCTGAACGTCACCGAGGCAGGCGGAGGCGGGCTCGCCGAACGGACATCGGCGCTGGCGCGGGCGGTGGACGTCGCCGACGGGCCGCTCATCGCGGTAGAGCTCCAGTGTGGGGACGGCTGGACGGATCTGGTCGCCGCCGTGGCGCACATCGCGTTCGACGGGCACAGCGAGGCGCTGTTCGCCGCGGAGCTGAACGCGTTCCTGCGGGGCGAGCGGCTGCCGCCGGTACGGTCGTTCGCGCACGCGTACGGCGCCCAGGCCAGTGACCGCACGGCGCCGGCGGGGTGGATCGCCGAGCTGGCCGCAACCGAGCCCCTGACCTGGCCGGGTGAACCGCCCGGCGGCGCCGGCGACCGCTACGGCCGGCTGGCCTGCGATCCGGACGAAGCCGCCTGCCGGGCGCTGGAGGCGGCGGCGCGCACGGCGGGAGTGACGCCGTTCGTCCTGGCCCTGCACCGGTTCGGGCGCGCACTGCGCGCGGTCACCGGGGCGCGGTCGTTCCGCGTCGGCGTTCCCACGGCGGGACGCGACGACCCCGCCGCCCACGCCACCATCGGCTATTTCGTCCGCGAGGCGGTCGTGCCGCTGCGGGACGGGGAGCTGGACGGCTCGCCGGCCGGCCTGCTGGAGACCTGGCGGCAGGCGATGCGCTGGTCAGGCACGTCACCGCACGACCTGGCCAGAGGCATCCGCCGGGCGGGGAACCGGGACCCGATCTTCGGGGCGCAGTTCATCTGGCAGAACACGATCTCCGCCGACTGGGACGTGCCGGGGGTGCGGGTGGAGCCGCTCGACGTCCACCCGGTCGCACCGCAGACCGACCTGTCGCTGGAGTTGTGGCCGTCGCAGGACGGGCGGATCAGGGGAGCGCTGGAGTACGACCGCGCGGTCGTTCCCGCGCAGGCCGCAGCCGAGGTCCGCGCGCGGTTCCTGGCCGAGCTGACCGAGCTGACCGAGCTGGCCGAGCTGGCCGGGCCCGCCGCGCAGGCACAGGCCGATGATCACCGTCCTCGATCCGTGTGGCGGCGGATCCGCGAGCACGCCGAGCGGAACGGTGACCACGTCGCCCTGCGCGGCGGTGGCGAGCAGGTCACCTATCGGGAGCTGACGGAACAGGCGCTCCGCCGTGCCGAGCACCTGAGCAGGCGCATGAAGGAACCGGGCGAACTGGTCGGCATCGCCCTGCCCAACGGCCGGGACGCCGTCGTGACGATGCTTGCCGCGATGGCCGCCGGCGGCGCGTTCCTCCCGCTCGACACCGCCTGTCCCCCGGAGCGGCTGGCCGAGATCACCCGCGACGCGCGCCTGCGCATCCTGATCGACGAGTCGACGCCGCCGCCGGAGGACCCGGCGACGCGATGGTCTGCTCCGCCCACGGCCGACGACCTCGACGCACTGGCCTGCGTCTTCTACACCTCGGGCAGCACCGGCCGCCCGCGCGGCGTCATGATGCCGCACGGCCCGCTCGCCGCCTACGTCCGCAACCTGGTGGCCGACTGGCACATCACGCCGGCCGACCGGTTCGTCCAGCTTTCGGCGCTGGCCTGGGCGAACAGCGGCGAGGAGATCTTCACCTGCCTCACGGCGGGAGCGACCCTGTACGTCGAGCCCGGCCTGCGTTTCCTGCCGATGGGCGCGTTCGTCTCCTTCGTGGCCGAGAACGACATCACCGTCCTCGACCTGCCCACGGTGTTCTGGCGTGAGCTGACGGACTTCCTGCACCGCGGGGAGGCCGCGCTGCCCTCCGGCGTCCGGCTGGTCGTGATCGGCGGCGACGGCCTCGACCGGCACTCGGTGCGCAAATGGCAGGCGGTCGCCCCTGCGGGGGTGCGGCTGGTGAACACCTACGGGTCCACCGAGTTCGGTCTCGCGCTGCAGGCCGACATAGACGGGCGACCGCCGCCGGAGGCGCCGCCGCCCATCGGCCGGCCGCTGCCGGGCATCGTCGCGTACGTGGACGGCCGCCCGCTCGACACGCTCCCGGCCGGCACCACCGGAGAACTCGCCATCGGCGGCGCGACGGTCGCGCGCGGCTACCTCAACGACCCCGAATTGACCACGGAACGCTTCCGGCGGGACGGGAGCGGCCGGCGGCGGTTCCACACGAGGGACCTCGTACGCGTACGCGAGGACGCGTCCTTGGAGTTCGTCGGCCGGATCGACCGCCAGGCCAAGATCCGCGGCAACCGCGTCGACCTGACCGAGATCGAGGCGCTGCTGGAGAACGAACCCGGCGTCACCAGGGCCGTCGCCGTGCCGCTGGCCGGGCCGGACGGTCAGACCAGGCTGGTCGCCGTGGTCACCGGCGAGGATCCCGATCCCGCCGGCCTGCGCGCGGCGCTCCTGCGCCGGTTGCCCGCCTTCGCGGTGCCGGACCGCGTCCTCCCGGTCGCCGACCTGCCTCTGCTGTCCAGTGGGAAGAAGGACGTGCTCACAGCCCGTCAGATCGCGGCGGAGAGGGCGGGTTTCCCATGGACGTAGCGCGCGGGACGGCGTACGTCGCGGTGAGCGTCGCGACGGTGTGGACCGGCAGCTCCAGCCCCCGCCCGCAGGACGCACCGGGCCTCGGCAACCCGGTGGACGTGCCGGGCTGGCTGGCCGCCACGTCGGCCGACCGCGAGGGCCTCATGTCCGGCGGCCTCACCCAGACCCAGGCCCTCTACGGGGACGAGGTCGAGATCGTGGGCGGGAAGGACGGATGGTGCGAGGTCGCCGTGCCGGGGCAGGCCAGCAGGAAGGACGACAGGGGCTATCCGGGCTGGATCCCCGCCGCCCAGCTCGTGACCGGCCCCGCCTTCGGCGAGCTGCGCGCGACCGTACCGTTCGCCCAGGTGGACCGGGCCCGCACCACGGTGCTGTACCAGGACCCGCGGCTCGCCTCCGCCCTGCTGCGCATCAGCGCGGGCACCCGCCTGCCCGTGCTCGCCGAGGACGGCCCCGCCGTCCAGGTGGCGACGCCGTGCGGCGCGTCCGGCTGGCTGCCCGCCGCAGCCGTCACCGTGCGCCGGTCGGTGGACGACATCCCCCGGCCCTCCGGCGTCGATCTGGTCGCGACGGCGGCGCTCTTCCTCGGCCTGCCGTACCTGTGGGCGGGGCGCTCAGGGCTGGCCGTCGACTGCTCGGGGCTGACCTCCCTGGTCCACCACATCCACGGCCTCCCCCTTCCGCGCGACGCCGACGACCAGCACTTGCACCCCGCCGGCCGGGACGTGGACGCGACCGCCGGGCTGGAGCCGGGCGACCTGCTCTTCTACACCGACGATCGCGACGGCGCGTCGCGCGCGATCGATCACGTCAGCATGTACGCCGGCGACCGCCGGATGATCGAGGCGCGAAACGGCCGCCACGCCCGCGTCACCGAGGTGCGCACGGAGTTCCTGGCGGGCGGCAGACGTTTCGCGGTGTCCTAGTCCGAGATGCGAGTCAGGAGACGTCTCGTGCGTGAACCAGCAGCACCCGGCCGTCCGGCGGGTGAGGACTTATGAAGGTCGTCTTCTCCGAGTGCGCCCCCGACTACGGGTCCTACGTCTTTCCCTACCAGGTGTGGGCGTTCCTCGAGGACGGCGAGGACATCGAGGTGCCGTACGAGAACGGGTTCCTGCCGGGTGTCCTCGACCTGTCGCGCTTCTACCTCACCCGCAGCGTCAGGGTGGACCTGCGGCGGTACACGAGCACCGGCCGGGTGCGCTACGTCCGGCGGCGCTGCCAGGACATCGGGTGGGAACTGCTCGACCGCCGGGAGTTCCGCTGGAGCCCGGAGTACAAGGCCCTGTACGCGGACTACTTCGACCAGCAGGAGATCAACGCCGGCTACCGCAGGAACCGCTTCGAGGAGATGCTGGAGGCGCCCTTCACCACGCACGTGGCGCTGTTCCACGACGTACGGGACGGACGCGCGGCCGGCCTCGTGCCCCTCTTCGCCGGCGCGGGGCTCGCCCAGTACGGCATCCCCGTCTACGACACCCGCTACCGTCCGATCAGCATCGGCAACCACATGATGAGCAGCGTGCTCGCCGAGCTCCAGGCACGAGGGCTGCGTCACTGCTACCTCGGCTCGTGCTACACGCGGGGGGACCTGTACAAAACCCGGTTCGCCGGGATGGAGGTCTTCAACGGCCACGCCTGGACGAGCAGCAGGGAGGAGCTCCACTTCCTGCTCGACCGGCAGGACGACGCCACGGGCGGCCACCTCCTCGAACACCGGCCCTACGTGGACGCCTACTGCGGCGCGGACGTCGCGTCCCTGCGCTCCACGGCGCCCGGCCGCCTCACCCTCGCCTAGCGACTGGAGACCCTCATGCGCATCGCGATGGTCGGCGGAGGCGCGGCCGCGGTCAGCCTCCTGGACAGCCTGCTGACCGTGAACCCCGGCGGCGTGGCTCTCGACCTGTGCGTGTACGAGCCAGGGGAGCTCGGGCAGGGCCTGGCGTTCGCGGACGACCTCGACTGCGCCCTGATCAACCTGCCGAACGGGCGCATGTCGATCCGCGACGCCGAGCGCGACCATTTCCTGCGCTGGCTGGAGCGGCCTGCCGTTCCGTTCCCGCCCGGCATCGACGTACGGCCCGACGGGTTCGCGCCGCGCCGGATCTTCGGCCGCTACCTGCGCGAGCACTTCGCGGCCTGCCGGGCGGCCGCGCGGGAGCAGGGATGGCGGGTCGGCGTGCGTCCTGAGACCGTGCTGGAGGTGGCGCGCGGCGGGGACGGCGGCCTCCTCGTACGCTCGGACCGGGGGACGCGGGCGTACACCCACGTCGTGCTGGGGGTGGGGCCCGGCGGGCCGGCGGACCCGTACCGGCTGGCGGGCGCGCCGAACCACATCGCCGGCCCCTACCCGCTGAAGAAGCGGCTGCCCGAGGTGGATCGAGGGGCGCACGTGCTGATCGTCGGCACGGGGCTCACCGCGGTGGACACCGTGCTCGGCCTGCTCGCATCGGGGCACCAGGGGCGCGTCACCATGGTGTCGCGCAACGGCGTCCTGCCCGAGGTGCTGGCTCCGGCCAGGGAGTGGCGGCGCCTGCATCTCACCGGCGAGGGCCTCGACCAGCGCAGGGGCACGGACGGCAGGCTGGGGCGGCGGGCGGTCATCGACCTGTTGCGCGAGGAGCTGAGCGCCGCCGGGTTCGACGCGCGGGCCGAGCTGGACTGGTACAGGCGCGGGCGATCGGCCGCCGGCTACCTGCGCCACCAGCTCACGCACCCCGAGGCGAATCTCGTGCAGTCCCTGTTGCTGTCCCTGCCGACGCCGCTCGCCCGCGCGATCCGCGCCGCCCTGCCGGACGAGGACGTGGCGCTGATGCTGGGCGGCTACAAGCCGACGCTGCGCAGCCTGCAGTGCCCCATGCCGCCGGGGACGGCCCGCACGCTGCTGGCGGCGATGGACTCCGGCCGGCTCACCGTGCTCGCCGGCGTGCGGGAGGTCCGCGCCGCGCACGGCGCGTTCACCGCGCTCGCGGGCGACGCGGTCGTGACGGCCGAGGTGGCGGTGGACGCGACCAGGGCGAGCCCCGCCAGGACGCGAGGACCCCAGGGCCGGCTCGTCGCCGCCCTCGACCGCAACGGCCTGGCCGCCTGGGACGCCTACGGCGGGCTCAGGACGGACCCCGTCACCGCACGTCTCGATCCACGGCTGAACCTCTTCGCCATCGGCGAGCTCACGGCCGGCGACATCTACTACGCCAGCAGCCTGCCGGCGGTCAACAGAGGCGCGAACGCCGTCGCCAAGGCACTGCTGACCCCCAGCTGACCCCCAGCCGACCCGCAGACCGACCCGCAACCGACCCGCAACCGACCTCGCAGGCTGACCCGCAGCCGACCCGCAGCTCCTCCCTCCCCTCTCCCCCGGTTGGTCAGCGGCGTTCAGGCGCGGGGCTCGAAGCGGAGGGCGGCGCGGAGCAGGGGGCGGGCGGCCAGGGCGACGAGGAGGGCGGCGGCCACCAGTGCGTGGGCTCCCGTGTAGCCGCCTGCGGCCTGCTGGGCGCCGGCTGCCGCGCCGAGCAGCAGCATGACGTACCCGGCCGCGATGACGATTGTGGACGGACATGAAGTTCTCCTGATACTCGGCCATGAGCATCCTGGTCCACGGCCAGGATTTCTCCAGGTAGACGGCCACCATCTCTCAAGGCCAATGGTCACCGTGCTTGATCGGAAATGTCGGACCCGGCCGCTACCCTGTCGTCTCCACCATGCGAGAGGGGAGAGCATGAGCCCGGTCACGCCCGAAATGATCAACTACTACGTGCAGCTCCGCCAGGCCCTGGGTCGAGTGGACCCTTACATCAACGACGCGATGTTCTGGATGGTCGTGCGAGGTCATGGAGAGCCCCTTACGGTCGCCGATGTCGCACGCCGACTGGGGGCCGACCCCGACGCCGCAAGTCCCGGCACTGTGCTGGAACTGGGGGAACACGTCGTCCTGGAACAGAGCGACCATGGTGTGATCGTGCTGGCGCACAACGCCTATCCCAGCGATCCTGACATCTGGGCCCGCCTGACCGAGAACGCGCAAGCATGGGGCTTCTGGTGCCTGGTCAACAACGCCCACGAGCTGTTCTATGCGGCCGACGGCGTTCTCGTCACGTCGGTGGGGCAAATCTCGTCGCCCTATGGACCGGAGTGCTTCGGCCAGGACCCCACCGCGCTCGATGCCCATCTAGGGGCCTTGCGGGCGCTGGGAAAGCGGATGAAGGCCGATGACGAGGCGGGCGTAGAACCCGCTACGCCCTACCCTGACTGGGAGACCGCACTCGCAACCGTTGAGGCGCTGACAGGCGTTCGCCTGGATCTCGACCGGTTCACGAGGAAGCGACAGTCGGTCTACGCTCCTGGGCTGAGCTGATCTATCGAACTGAACGCTCAGCCCGGACGACAATCAGCAAGGCGAGCCAGCTGACCGCCCACCAGGATTTCTCCTGTCCGTCCATCAGGAACCAGGTAGCCATCTACCTGGACCGACATGGCCACCAGCCAGGATTTTCCCGTGACCGCTTACAACGATCGAGGCGCCGTACCTGCCGGGATCCCGAACAGGCTGCGCGGCACGCCGCCAGCACCACGACCACCGGCACCTGCGGCAGCGGTCCGCCGAGGTGCGTGAGCACGTAGAGCAGGCCGCCGGCCAGCGAACCGGAGAGGGCCGGCAGCCCGCCCTCCATGGCGCCCAGCCGGCGCACGTCGCCCGGTGTCGCCCCCGCGAGGCGCAGGGCCGCCAGCCGTCGTTCTCTGGTGGCCGAGGCGAGCCGGTTGGCCTGGTGGACCAGGCCGGCGACCGGCGCGACCAGGAACGTGGCCGTAACCTGGTCAGCGCCGCCTCGGTCAGCGTGTCGATGCGCCTGCCGTCCAGCGTGACCTCGCCCGACTCCGGCCTGATGATCCCGGCCAGGCGGTGCAGCAGCGTCGACTTGCCCACGCCGCTCGGCCCGGTGACGGCGACGATCTCGCCCTCGGCGATCGTCAGGGAGACGCCGGTCAGCGCCTTGGTCGGGCCGTACGACTTGCCGAGGCCCCTCGGCTCAAGCATCGGCCGACCTGGGCGAACTTCCGCGCGGCGCTCAACGAGATCGACCTGCTGCACGCACTCGGCAACTCGATGATCATGGCGCTGCTGGCCGTGGCGGTGAACTGCGTGGTCGCCCCGCTCGCCGGGTACGCTTTCGCCCGGCGGAAGTTCCCCGGCAGCGGCGTCGCGTTCTTCGCCATCGTCGCCACCACGGCGATCCCGGTCTCGGTGACGATGATCCCGCTGGCCAGGCCGCTTGGTCGCGGTGGTCGCCATCTTCTCCTTCACCGGCACCTGGAACGACGGCGTGGACGTGCGCGGCTACCTGTACTGGTCGCTGCTGGACAACTACGAGTGGGGCAGCTACGAGCCGACGTTCGGGCTGGTGGCGTGGGATCGGGAGACGTTCGCCCGCCGCCCGAAGCCGTCGCTGGCCTGGCTGGGCGAGGTCGCGCACCGGCGTCGTGCCCGCCCGCACCAACTAGTAGTATTTTTTCGCTCAGTCATAGTACTGCACGGCAGTTGTACGACCCTGAGGAAAGGTGCGGCTGTGCGACGAATCGGCGTCCCGGGCGAGACTGCCCCGCCGCTCGAAGGCCATCTGCGGCTGGGTGATCCGCCCGGTGCGCCCGATGCGATCACCGTGAACTCCCGCCACCTGAGCAGGGGCGGTATGCCGTGGTTCCCGATCATGGGCGAGTTCCACTACGGGCGCTACCCGGCGGCCGAGTGGCGGGAGGAACTGCTGAAGGTGCGGGCGGGCGGGGTGACGGTGGTCTCCACGTACGTCTTCTGGAACCTGCACGAGGAGCGGCGCGGCGTCTTCGACTGGAGCGGCGACCGGGATCTGCGGCGGTTCGTGCGCACGTGCGCCGACCTGGAACTGGACGTGGTGGTGCGGATCGGGCCCTGGGGGCACGGCGAGTCGCGCAACGGCGGGTTTCCCGACTGGGTGCTGGAGGCCGGCTGCGTGCCGCGTACCGATGATCCCCGCTACCTCGGCCTCGTGCGGCCGCTGTTCGAGCAGATCGGCGGCCAGCTGTCCGGGCTGACCCGCGAGCACGGCGGCCCCGTGGTGGCGGTGCAGGTGGAGAACGAGCTGTACGACCAGCCCGGCCATCTCGTCACGCTCAAGCGCATGGCGCGGGAGGCGGGCATCGACGCGCCGCTGTGGACCGCCACCGGGTGGGGGCACCCGCGGCTTCCGGCGGACGAGATGATCCCGCTGTTCGGCGGGTACTCCGAGGCCGCGTGGGACACCGCGCACGACGGCTGGCCGCGGCAGAGCAGGGCCCACTACTTCTTCGGGCCGGGCCGCGACGACGACTCCATCGGCGCGGACCTGCGGACGACCGAGGTGACCGGCTCCGACGAGAGCCACCTGGCGCGCTACCCGTTCGCCACCTGCGAGCTGGGCGGCGGCATGTACACCTCCTACCACCGCAGGCCGATCGTCGAGGCGGCCGACATCGCCGCGCTCGGCCTGGTCAAGCTGGGCAGCGGCTCGGTGTGGCAGGGCTACTACATGTACCACGGGGCGTCCCAGAAGATCGGCGCGCTGTCCACGCTGCAGGAGTCGCACGCCACCGGCTACCCGAACGACTGCCCGATCGTCAGCTACGACTTCCAGGCGCCGCTCGGCGAGTACGGCCAGTTCCGTGAGTCGTTCCGGCACCTGCGGCGGCAACATCTGTGGCTGGCGAGTGACGGGCCCGGCCTCGCCACCATGACGCTGGTCATGCCGCAGGACGCGCCCGACGACCCGGCCGACCGGGACACCCTGCGCTGGTGCGTACGCTCCGACGGCCGCTCCGGCTTCCTGTTCGTCAACAATCACCAGCCCGTCGAGACGCTGCCCGCCCACGAGGACGTGCAGTTCGCGGTCGAGCTGGACGGCCGCGAGCTCGTCGTCCCGCGCGAGCCGGTGACGGTGCCGTCCGGCGCGCACTTCGTGTGGCCGCTCGCCCGCCCGGTCGGCGGCGCCACGCTGCTCACCGCCACCGCGCAACCCATGGGCGTGGTGGACGCCGGCGTCCACGTGTTCTTCCAGACCGCCGGCATCCCGGTCGAGCTGGTCTTCGACGCCGCCACCGTCACCGGGGTCGAGGGGCCCGCGACGGTGTCGCGCGACGGCGACCGGCTCGTGCTCACCGATCTCACGCCGGGCACCGGCTGCCTGCTGCGGATCCGGGATGCCTCCGGTGACCGGGCGGCCGTCCTGGTGCTGGACGCCGCACGTGCCTTGAGCGCGGCGGCGGGCCGGCTCTGGGGTGCGCGGCGGCTGGTGCTCAGCGAGCGGCCGGTGGTGATCGAGGACGATCGCCTGGTGGTGTACGGCGAGGGCTCCTCAGACGTGCGGGTCTTCCCCGCGCCGGCCGGCGCTCCCCGGACCGACGGCGTGTTCGCGCTGCTGCCCGCTGTCGCCGCCGCCGAGGTGCCCGGGATGCCCGGGGTGCCCGAGGTGAAGGTGGAGGAGGTCCGGCAGGCCGGTCCGGCCAGGGAGCCGGTGATCGACCCCGCGTCGGGGCGGGCCTCCGCGCCTGCCGACGCCGACTTCGAGCAGGCCGCCGTCTACCGTGTCACCGTGCCGGCCGAGGCGTTCGCGGGCGAGGACGAGGTGCTGCTGCGGCTCGACTGGACCGGCGACGTGGGCCGCGCCTACGTCGGCGGCCGTCTCGTGGCCGACCAGTTCTGGTACGGGCCCGCGTGGGAGATCGGGCTGCGCCGCTTCCGCGACGAGGTGCTGGAGCACGGCCTCGAGGTACGGTTGCTGCCGCTGCGCGCGGACGCCCCCGTGTTCGTCTCGCCGCAGGTGCGGCCTGCCGCGTATCCGGGCGGCTCCGTGCTGGAGCTGCGCTCGGTCACCCTCGTCCCCGTGCCCCGTACGGTGCTCACCCAGGAGGAATCTTGACGACGCTGGACGATGCGCTGGCCGCGCTGCCCGTCATCGCCATCATCAGGGCCGCCGAGGCGCGCCACCTCGACGCCGCGCTGGAGACGCTGGCCGGCGCCGGGGTGCGGGCGATGGAGGTCACCATGCCGACGCCCGGCGCGGAGGCGGCGATCCGGCGGGCGGCCGGGCTCCCGGGGGTGGCGGTCGGGGCGGGGACGGTCCTCGACGCGGACTCGGCGCGCCGTGCCGTGGACGCGGGCGCCGGCTACCTCATCACGCCCGCCGTGCTCCCCGAGGTGATCGCCGAAGGGCGGCGGCTCGGCGTGCCGGTCCTGCCGGGGGCGTTCACGCCGACGGAGATCGTCCAGGCGTGGTCGCAGGGCGCCGCCCTGGTCAAGGTCTTCCCGGCGGGTGCGGCGGGCGGCCCCGCCTACATCAAGGACGTCCGCGCGCCGCTCCCGCACATCCCCCTGGTGCCCACGGGCGGCATCGGCATCGATGACGTCCCCGCCTACCTGCGGGCCGGCGCCCGAGCCGTCGGCATGGGCTCCCCGCTGCTCGGCGACGCCTGCGCCGACGGCGACATGGCGGCCCTGACCTCCCGAGCCAAGCGCCTGATCGACGTGATCACAGGCAACGGCTCGGACGGCTGAGCCGTTCACCTTGAACCGTGGACCTTCTTGGCGAGGTCGACGTCGGCGATCGAGCGTTCGATGAGAACGCGCATCGCGGCCTCGGCCGCCTTGGCGCGCTGCTTGCGTACCGCGAGCAGGACCTCGGCGTGCTTGTCGGCGGACTCGCTGGTGAGCGTGGCGTGCACGAACTGGTCGCGCAGCCGCAGGCCCGCCTCGATGGCGGTGGCCATCTGGGCCATCAGCTCGTTGTGCGCGGCCCGCAGGAGGGCGTGGTGGAAGGCCAGGTCGGCCTCGACGTGATCGACGGCCGCCCGGCCCGCCGCCGCTCGCATGGCCGCCAGCGCGTCCTCCAGGTCGGCGAGGTCGCGGTCGGTGCGGCGCAGCGCCGCCATGCGGGCCACGGCGGGCTCGACGGTCAGCCGCACCTCGCCCAGCTCGTCGAGGAACGTCTCGTCCACGCGGTCGGCGAAGCGCCAGCGCAGCACGTCGGCGTCGAGCAGCGCCCACTGCTCGCGGGGCGCGACGAAGGTGCCGCGCCGGGGCCTGGCCCCCACCAGGCCCTTGGCGGCCAGGACGCGCAGCGCCTCGCGCACCGCCGTCCTGCTCACCGAGAACCGCTCCTGCAGCGCCACCACGTCGAGGTCCTCGTCGGGGACGAGCTCGCCGTTGACGATGGCCGTGCCGAGGCTGCTGACCACCCGGTCGTGCGCGCCGGACCTCCCGATCTCCGTCATGGCGGAATCATGCCACGCCCGCACTCCAGGCCACCGCCCCCAAGATCACCAACATCACCTCTAAGCATACTAGTGTAAAAAGTAATCGTACTTTTTATTGACTTCAGGGAAGTCTGAGTGCATCCTGCGAGACGAAGTTCCGCATCCGGGCGCCTCACACCCCCGACGAAGGAGCCGACGATGAGCGAGTTGTCCACTTTGACCATCACGCTCTGGGACTTCTCCTGGTACGCCAGGACCGGCCCGGGCGAGCCGTTCGAGGACCTCGACCGCGCCTTCGACGAGGCGGTGGCGCGCGGGTACGACACCGTGCGGATCTGCGCGATGCCGTACCTGCTGTTCGGGTCGGGGCTGGACACCTCGGCGCTGACGTTCGCCCCGTTCGGCCGCGGCTACGGCCTCGACACCCGCTGGTACGACGTGCGCGAGCCGTCCACCCTGGACGGCCGCGCGCACCTGCTGAGGTTGTTCGAGGCGGCAAGGCGGCACGGCTGCCGGGTGATCGTCTCCTCCTGGGAGTACCAGCAGAGCTCCAGCTTCCTGGCCGACCCCGCCTGGTACGAGGCGCTGCGCGCGGTGCCGGCCGAGCGGCGGGCGACCGTGCTGGCCGAGGCGCTCGCCGGCCTGGTGGACTTCGTGGCCGGGCACGGGCTGGCCGAGCAGATCGCGTTCGTCGAGCTGCACAACGAGATCCAGGCCACCTGGCTCACCGAGGTGCTCGCGCCGGGCGAGTCCGCGGTGCTGGGGCTGCGGCCGTACCTGGAGAAGGCGCTCGACGTGTTCAAGTCGCGGCATCCCGACGTGCCGGCGACCGTGAACTACGCGGGCGTGCCGCACGGCGAGATGCGCGGCATCCCCGCCAACGTGGACGTCGCCGTCTTCCACCCCTACGTCTACGGCGTGCTGGACGAGCTGGTCGAGACGTTCGCGCTGCGCGACCCGGGCGTGCCGTTCCCGCAGGAGCGCGCCCGCCGCGAGCTGCTGCGCCCCGGCGCGCCCGACCTCGCGGACTGGCATCCGGAGGAGGAGTGGCGCGGCGCGGCCACGGTGGTGCCGCCGCGCGAGGTGTACCTGCACGACTGGTGCGACCCGGCCCTGTTCGACCGCTGGCTGTACGACCGGTACGCCACCTACCGTCACGGCATGGCCGAGAAGCTGCGCCTGTGGATGGAGGTCGCCGCCGACTGGGCCGCCGCCCGCGAGCTGCCGCTGGTCTTCGGCGAGGGCTGGGTCGGCTACACCCCGCTGCGCGGCACGTTCGAGGAGGGCCCGGTGGGGGCGGAGATCTGCCTGGACGCGGTCCGCCACGCCCGCAGGCTCGGCGCGTGGGGCACGGTGGTCTGCTCGAACGCGGCCCCGCAGCACCCGATGTGGGACGACGTGGAGCTGCAGGTCACCGCCAACCGGATCTTCACGGAGGGCCGATGAGCGGCAGGACCGCCCTGGTCACCGGCGCCGCGTCGGGCATCGGCGCGGCCACCGCCCGCCGCCTCGCCGCCGGGGGCGCGCGGGTGCTGGTGGCGGACGTCGCCGACGAGCGGGGCCGCGCGGTGGCCGCGTCGATCGGCGAGCGGGCCGCCTTCCTGCACCTGGACGTGGCCTCCGCCGCCGGCTGGGCGGCCGCCCTGGAGGAGGTGCGCGAGCGGTTCGGCCGCCTCGACGTGCTGCACGCCAACGGGCCGGGCCGGGTCGTGCCCGCCCGCCCGGCCCACGAGATGCCCGAGGCGGACTGGGACCTGCAGATCGACGTCTCGCTCAAGGCGGCCTACCTGGCGGCGCGCACGTTCTGCCCGCTGCTGGCGGAGAGCGCGGGCGCGCTCGTGATCACCTCGTCGGTGCACGCCCAGACCGGCATCCCCGGCTGCGCGCCGTACGCGGCCGCCAAGGGCGGGCTGCAGTCGCTGACCAGGCAGCTCGCCGTCGAGTACGCGCCCCGCGTCCGTGTCAACGCCGTCGTGCCCGGCCCGATCATGAGCCCCGCCTGGGACGGCATCGACCAGGCGGGCCGCGACGCGACCATCGCCGAGACGCCGGCGGGCCGGTTCGGCACCCCGGACGAGGTGGCCGCGGCCGTCGCCTTCCTCGCCTCGCCCGACGCCTCGTTCATCACCGGAGCCTGCCTCAACGTCGACGGCGGCTGGAGCGTCTCCACCACTTCCTCCTAGAACGGAAACCTGCATGAAGATCGTCTCTCTGGACACCTTCCTCGTCACACCACGCTGGCTGTTCCTGCGGATCCGCACCGACGAGGGCATCACCGGCTGGGGCGAGCCGATCGTCGAGGGCCGGGCGGAGACCGTCCGCGCCGCCGTCGCCGAGCTGGCCGACCACCTCATCGGCCAGGACCCGCTGCGCATCGAGGACCACTGGCAGGTCCTCACCAAGGGCGGCTTCTACCGGGGCGGTCCCGTGCTGTCCAGCGCGGTCGCCGGCATCGACCAGGCGCTGTGGGACATCGCCGGCAAGTCCGCCGGGCTGCCCGTGCACCGGCTGCTGGGCGGTCCTGTCCGCGAGAGGGCCCGCATGTACGCCTGGATCGGCGGCGACCGGCCCGCCGAGGTCGCCGAGCAGGCCAAGGCGCAGATCGAGGCCGGGTTCACCGCCGTGAAGATGAACGGCTCGGGCGAGCTGACCGCCATCGACACCCCGGCCCGCACGATGGAGGTCGTGCACCGGGTGGCCGCCGTGCGCGCGGCCATCGGCGACGACCACGACCTGGTGGTGGACCTGCACGGCCGCGCCAGCACGGCGATGGCCAGGCGGCTGCTGCCGCTGCTGGAGCCGTACCTGCCGCTGTTCGTGGAGGAGGCGGTGCTGCCCGAGCACTCGCGCAATCTCGCCGCGCTGGCCGCGGGGACCTCGATCCCGCTCGCCACCGGCGAGCGGCTGTTCTCCCGGTGGGACTTCCGCGACGTCATCGGGCACGGCATCGCGGTCGCCCAGCCGGACGTGAGCCACGCCGGCGGCATCTCGGAGGTTCGCAGGATCGCCGCGATGGCGGAGACGTACGACGTCAGCATGGCCCCGCACTGCCCGCTGGGCCCGATCTCGCTGGCCTCCAGCCTGCAGCTGGCCTTCGCCGTGCCGAACTTCCTCATCCAGGAGCAGAGCGTCGGCATTCACTACAACCAGGGCAACGACGTCCTGGACTACCTCGTCGACCCGGCCCCGCTGACCTTCCCCGGCGGCTACGCGACCCGGACGGAACGGCCGGGGCTCGGCATCGAGATCGACGAGGCCGCGGTGGAGCGGGCGGCGGAGCAGGGCCACCGCTGGCGCAGCCCGCTGTGGCGGCACCCCGACGGCTCCTTCGCCGAGTGGTGATCAGCCGCACCGGCGGCCAGGCGATCGTCGGTACGCCGGCGACCGGCGCGGGCTACGCCGACGGCCGGAACGCGTCGGCGTCGCGGGACGTCCACAGGCGGGCGCTGTGGAAGAGCGCCTCCTGCCTGATCAGCTGATCGGGCACGGAGGCGAAGCGCCGCCACAGCTCGCGCGCCTGCTGCGGGTGGTGCCGCGCCAGGTGCGGGTGCAGCCGGGCGGCGAGCCGCACGGCGTGGTCGGGCAGGCCGCCGCCGATGCCGAGGTCGACGGCCTCCATCAGCAGCGGCCACTCGCGGTCGAGCCAGCCGCCGGGATCGCGGCGCACCAGCGCCGCGATCGCGCGGACGACCGGGTCGCCGCTCGGGGACGGCGGCGCGGGCGGGCGGTCGTCGGCGCCGTACGTGCCGGCGGGCAGGCGGGAGCGGGCCAGCTCGGCGAGTTCGGCCCATAACGTGAGCACGTGCCGCAGCGCGGCGGGGTATTCCGGGTCCTCGGCCAGCAGGTCGAGGGCATAGTTGCGGAACAGGTTGAGCATCCGGTAGCGGGGCCGGCCCTGCGGCGACGAGCCCGCGTCCTGGAGCAGCGAGCGGTCCCGCAGCGCCTCGACCAGGTGCTCGGCGCCGACCCTGCGGAGCAGGACGCAGGCCGTCCACTCGGAGAAGTCGTGCGGACCGGCCAGGGCCAGGTAGCGGAAGGCGCGCTGCAGCTCGGGGTCGAGCGTGGCGTAGCTGCCGGCGACGGTGGCGCGCAGGTGCGGGTCGCGGCCGACCTGGGTGACGAGAGTGGAGCTCGGCGTCAGCATGTCGGCCGCGTAGGACAGCGACCACGTCACGCGGGTCGCGAGGCGGTCGCCGATGATCCGCAGGGTGAGCGGGATGCCCTCGCACGCGTGGGCGATGCTTTCCGCGGCGCGCTGCTCCCCGCCGACCCGCGCGCAGCCGATGATCTTACGGAGCAGGTGCAGGGACTCGTCCATGTCGAACGGCTGCAGCTCGAACAGGTGGGCGCCGGGCAGGTGGATGTTCTGCCTGCGGCTCGTCACGACGGCCACGCATCCGGAGGCGCCGGGTAACAGGGGCAGGATCTGCTCGCTGTCCTGCGCGTCGTCGATGAGGACGAGCATGCGCTTGCCCGCCAGGATCGAGCGGAACAGGGCGGCGCCGTCGCTGAGCGTGTGGGGAATGGCCTCCTGCGCCACGCCGAGGGTCCTGAGCAGCTCGTGCACCGTCTCCTCCGGCTCGCGGGCGGTGCCGTCCTCGCGGGTGCCCGGGATGAAGAGCTGGCCGTCGGGGAAGGCGTCGGCCACCCGGTGCGCGGCCAGCACGGCGAGCGAGGTCTTGCCGACGCCGGGCGGGCCGTGCACGTGCACGATGGGCACGGCGGCGCGGTCGGCCCGCTTGAGGATGCCGGCGATCTCGTCGAGCTCTTTCTCGCGGCCGGTGAAGTCCCTCATGGTGGGCGGGAGCTGGCGCGGGACGGGCACGCTCGCGGGGCCGGCCGGAGGAGCAGGGGCCGGCTCGGCGGCGGGCACGGGCGCGGCTTCGTCGAGCCGCAGGGGTTGCGGCGGGGGCATCAGCAGCGGGTCGTTGGCGAGGATGCGCTGGTGCAGGGCCTGGACCTCGCCCGACGGTTCGATGCCGAGCTCGGCGACCAGCCGCTGGCGGGCGGCGCCGTAGGTGTCGAGTGCCTCGGCCTGGCGGCCGGCGCGGTAGAGCGCCAGCATGAGCTGGGCGCCGAAGTGCTCGCGCAGCGGGTGGGCCATGACCAGCTCGACCAGCTCGTGGATCACGTCGTCGTGGCGGCCCAGGTGGAGCAGCGCGTCGATGCGGGACTCGAGGGCCTGGAGCCGGATCTCCATCAGGCGGGGCACCTCGGCCCGCAGCAGCGATTGGGCGGGGATGTCGCTGAGCGGGTCGCCGCGCCACAGCTCGAGTGCGGCCGACATCTCCTGCACGCACTCCTGCCATCGGCCCATGCGCTCGGCGTGGCGGCCGCGCTGGAAGTGCTGGTCGAACAGGCGCAGGTCGAGCTCGTGGTCGGTGAGCTCAATGTAGTAGCCGGGCTCTCTGGTGCCGATGCGGGTGCCCGCGATGGGCCCGATGGAGCGCCGCAGGCGCATGACGTAGGAGCGCAGGGTGGTGCGCGCTCCTGCGGAGGGGGTGCCGTCCCAGACGATCTCGGCCAGCTCGTCGGCGGAGATGACCTGATTCGGCCTGGTCAGCAACGCGGCCAGGGTGATGCGCTGGCGTGCCGAGGGTATCTTGATCACTTCGTGGTCCACAGACACTTCCAAGTGACCGAGCACCCCGAACCGCATGCAGACCTCCAGTGACGCTCTCCCGTGAGGACATCGCCGTGCGCACCGTCGCCGTGGACGCACGACAGCGGCTGCAAAGACATGTCAGCTGTTCTGCAAGTGCAGATACTACAAGTTTTCTTCACGTATCGGAAAGCGCCGTAGGGAAACTCCACCAATCGTCACTCTGACGTTTTCTGGTCCTTACTCCATGATGCGGGTGAGTGCAACAGCGAACTGCGCAAAAGCGCCGAAGCGGTGTCAAGAGCCCAGGACGTGGGCGGACACCGCCGATCAGGAGCCGCCCGGGAAAGAAGTAGAGAATTAAATCAATGGGCACGCGGAAAGTATGGTGAAAGTGTGGGGCGCATATGGACGAGGGCCCGCACGGCCCTGGCTCGCGGAAACGCGGGCCCCTCCACCCGCGGTGCGAGCCGGCTATTGGGCCTGGCCCGACTACTGCGCCAGCCGCCGCTCGTGCGCGTCGCCGGCCTTCTGCTTGGTGAACGGATCGGTCACCTTCGACCGTTTCTCCAGCTCCAAGGCCACCTCCCGCCACATCTCCGAATTCTGCCAGGCGACCTGCATGATGAGCGACAGGCAATGCGAGGGCACCGCGGCCACCACGTCATGCATGGTGCTCGCGCCGCTGACGTTCTCCTGCAGCAGGCGCAGGAGCTGACGGCCCTTCTCGTTGTGCCGCAGCGAGGGATCGCGCAGCAGCTTCTGCAGCGCGAGGCCCGGCGGCGGCCCGGGCCAGTCGGTCTCCTGCGCGGCGGCCTGCTTGGGCCAGCGCCCGCCACCGCCGGCGGCCTGCTGGGGCGGGACGGGCTCCTCACCGCGCTCCAGCCGCTTGCGGACGTCCATCGCGGTCGCGGCGGACACACCGGCCACCCTGGCGATGTGGCGTAAGGACGCCTCGGGATGCTCGGCCAGTAACGCCGCCACCCGCAGCCGCCCCTCCCTGCTGCTGAGGGGCCGGACCTTGCCGTCCTTGCCGATCCTGGCGTTCAGCTGCGGCACGGCGTCGTTCGAGCGCCGCAGTTCCGCCACCGCCTTGGTGCCCAGTCCCGTCGACTCCGCGATCGCCCGGTCGGACATGCGCGGATGCGTCATGAGGATGCGCAGCGCGGCGGCCCGCCGGTCGGCCTGCGACAGCGGCAGCCCGTGCTTCACGTTCGACTGGACGGCGAGGAGGAACGCGTCCTCCGGGCTGCCGTCGAAGAACTCGACGTCGATGGTCGCCTGCCCGCGCAGGGAGGCGGCCATGAGGCGGTGCACTCCGTCGATCACCCGCATGGTGTGCCGGTCCACGATGATGGGCGGCAGCGGCTGCTCGGTCTCCGCCAGGCGCATGATGTGCGCCTTGTCCTCGCCTTTCAGGCGTGGCGACTCCCCCAGCTGCAACGTCAGGATGGGCACGGAGACGACCCGTGGTCGTTCCGTCTGCACATCGATCGATCTGATCCTCCGCCGCGCTTGCGATGCGGCGCTTACACGAACCACCCATGCCTCCCGGTTTGCAGCATGGCATCGGGACGCCCCACCCCGTACACAACCGCGATGACGGACGGCTCGGCCGGCCACGTGGCCTGACCTCGCCTTCCCGCCGGTTCTGGAGGCCCCTCTGCTGGTCAGTCCTCATGGTCATACACGGCCGTGGCGCGAGCGTGGCACCGGCGTGGCGTTGATCAATCATCGCTCCAGACGGGCTCCCGCTTCTCGGCGAACGCCTCAGGGCCCTCGACGAGGTCCCTGCCGCGCAGCCGTCGTTCCTCCCACACGTAGCGCGTGGCGAACGCCCGCTCCAGCGGCATGTCGAGCGAGGCGAGCACCGCCTCCTTGATCGCCCTGACCGACAGCGGGGCGCTGCGCGCCAGGTCACGCGCCCACCCGGCGACGCACTCGTCCAGCCGCTCGCTCGCGACGACCTCGTTGACCAGCCCGAACCGCTCGGCCGTGGCCGCGCTCATGCGGCGGCCGGTCAGCAGGTGCCCCATGGCCTGCTTCAGCGGTAGCTGCCTGGCCAGGCGGAACGCCCCGCCCGCGCCGGGTACGAGCCCCAGTCCGGCCTCGGGCAGGCCGAACTCCGCCCGATCCGACGCGACGATGACGTCACAGGCGAGCGCCAGCTCGAAGCCCCCGCCGAGCGCGTACCCGTCGACGCGCGCGAGCACCGGTTTGGCGAAGGCGAAGCGCTCGGTGAGCCGGGGCCAGCCGGGCTGGTCGCGGCTGCCGAAGGTGGTGGGCGGCGCTCCCCCGGCGTTCAGCCTGGCGCGTTCCTTCAGGTCCTGCCCGACGGAGAAGGCGCGCTCGCCCGCTCCCGTGAGCACCGCCACGCGGACGGACGGATCCGCCTCGACGTCGTCCCAGATCGCCGCCAGCTCCTCGTGCATGCGCAGGTCCATCGCGTTGAGCACGTGGGGCCGGTCGAGCGTGACGTAGGCGACGTGGTCCTTCTTGGCGTAGCGGACGCGGGGACGGTCATCCTCTGCGGCGCTCATGACCGTCCCGTCCGCTTCGGGGGTGGATCATCCGAGGTAGACGTTGTTCGGGTTGAACCTGGTCCCGGCCACGGGCACGCAGCGGTGGCCGCTGATGTCGAGGTTCGACCCGTCGTAGGTGTCGCCGGTCGCGCGCTGCGGGTATACCCAGGTGTCGCCGAGGGTGTAGCGGGCGTTGAGCGCGAGCCTGGTCGTGGCGTCCGGCAGGGAGCCGCGCGAGCGGTGCATGCAGCGCTCGCTGAAGATGACGTACTCGCCGGCCTTCATCGGCATCGTCTGGGTGTCGCCCGGCTTCACCTCGAACGGCTCGGTGACGACCGCGAGCAGGTCGTCGCAGAAGGCGTCGAGCCGGTCGAACAGCTCGTCGAGGGTGTACTTGTCGGGGTCGACGTCCCTGAAGACGTTGCGGGTGTCGATGTCGAGCAGCACGCTGTTGTTGGCCGCGCGGGTCAGCAGCTCCTCCTTGGTGCTGATGCGGTTGCGCGGGTTCACGTACGCGCCCGACTCGACCAGCTTGACCATCCGCTTCGGGTACGAGCTGCGCTGCGAGCCCTTGACGAACTCCATGACCCCGTCGTCCTCGGAGACGTCGGTCAGGGCCATCCATACCGTCCAGTCCCATTCGCCGGCCGGGTTCATCGGGAACAGCGCGGGGCGGTGGCCGCCGATCTCCTCGCCGTCGAAGTAGCCGTACTCCTGGTGCCAGTCGATGGGGCCGTCACCGGGGAACTTCTCGAAGAGCTTGGAGCGCCACAGGATGAGCGAGTCGGCGCCGGTGACCTCCTGCACGGTCTGCACCAGCTCGGGGGCACTCATGACGGCGCGTACCTTCTCGTCGACGAGGTGCCAGTCGCGGACGGAGTAGCGCCCGTAGAGCGGGTGCTGCGGGGCGTCGTCGAGCAGGGTGGCGAAGAAGTCCCGCAGCTGCGTGATCGTCTCTTCCGAGGCGAAGCGGGGGAAGGGACCCGCGAAGCCGTTCTTGGCCAGGGACTCTTTGGGAGTCAGTTCGATCATGTCTGGGGCCTCTCACTGGTGGGCGAGCTTGCGGTGGTGAAACGGCTGACCTTGGTGACCACGTCGATGCTGTAGAGGCGGAGCGCCTGGTGCAGGGCGAAGTCGGCCATGTAGCGGCGGAACGCCTCGAGCGGCTCCTCGGTGAGGTTGAGCATCCTGCGGTTGGCGACCACGGCGGCGCCGCGCAGCCGCTGGAGCGCGCCCTCGATGGCCAGGTCGAGCGTGTCGGGGTCGTGCACCTCGTCGATCAGGCCGATGGCCCGCGCCTCGTCGGCCGGGAGGCGCCGCCCGGCCAGGATGATCTGGCGGGCCGGCCGTGGGCCGGTGTGCCGGGTGAGCCGGAGCGCGGAGGCGCCGGGGATGATGCCTTCCTGCGCGGCGGGCAGGCTGAGGTAGGCGTCCGACGCGGCGACCACGTGGTCGAAGACCAGCAGGAGCTGCGTGCCGCCGCCGATGGCGAAGGTGTCCACGGCGGCCACCCACGGTTTCTGGATCGGCTGGGCCCGCCAGGCCGGGCCCTCGTCGGTCACCAGCCCGCGCAGCAGCTTGTGGATGTAGCCGAGCTCGCGCCGCAGCAGGAAGTCGACCAGCGAGATCGTGCCGTTGTGCAGGGCCTTGAGGTTGATGCCGGCGCTGAAGACGCGCCTGCCCCGGTAGCGGTGGTGGGTCATCTCGCCGCCGCGCAGCAGGCCGGCCTCGACGCCGGGATCGAGCAGCGCCAGGTCCACCGCCGTCTCCATGTCCTCGACCTGCCGGTTGTCCTCGGCGTTCAGGCAGTCGTCGCGGCACATGGTGAGCCGGGCCACGCCGTCCCTGCGCTCCATGCGTACGGAGCCGAGGTCCGCGGTGCCGGTCCTGGTGAACTCCGCCAGCAGGCCGAGCGCGCGGGGCGTGGGCCGCAGCATGGTGCCGAGCAGGTGGTCGCCGGCGCGCGGCGCGTGCAGCACCCGGTTGAAGAAGATGCCGATGTCGATCTCGTGGCCTTCTTTGTCCTGCTGCTGCCTGGCCTGCTCGCGGGCCAGCCGGTCAGGGCCGGGCACCAGCCCGGGGAAGGCGGCCGCGGCGGCCGCGGCCAGCTCGGGCAGCCGCAGGCGGCGGGTACGGCCGGCGGTCAGCTCCTCGTAGACCTCCTCGGCGTGCGCGTCGAGGAAGGCGCAGCGGGCGTCGCGGGCGGCGTCGATGGCCGCCGTCGCGGCGGCGCGCTGCCCGGGCGAGCGGTCGGCGGGCTCGGGCAGCCCCGACAGGACGCGTTCCTCCTGCTCGGCGGCCCGTGCCAGGGCGGCGCGGTCCTCCTCCAGAGCCGCTGTCATGAGGTGCTCCCTTCCGCGGTCGTGCGCCGCAGGGCTCGCTCGCAGGCCGACAGGTGCACGCCGAGCGCCTCCTCGAAGCCGA
Organism: Nonomuraea salmonea; assembly: GCF_042428605.1. Classification (NCBI taxonomy): domain Bacteria; kingdom Bacillati; phylum Actinomycetota; class Actinomycetes; order Streptosporangiales; family Streptosporangiaceae; genus Nonomuraea; species Nonomuraea salmonea. The sequence continues at coordinate 30,023 of NZ_JBHMCF010000049.1, read as the reverse complement.
CGGTGGGGGCCTCGAGGAGCAGCTGACGTCTGATGGCCAGCTCGGGGCCGGCGATGCCGGCGCCGTACCGGCCCGCCACGGCCACCGCCTCCTCCTCGTCGGCGGCGACCGCGTCGATGAGATGCGCGGCCAGCGCGTCCTCCAGGCCGATCGGGGTGCCGAAGAGCGCCGCCCGGCGGACGGCCGCCGCGCCGCCGCCGTGCTGGGCGAGCCGGTAGAGCGCCATGCCGGGCCAGGTCGCCCCGGCGCTCACGGGCAGGACGAGGCGCGGCCTGCCGATCGCGACGCGGTGGTCGGCGGCCAGGAAGGCGTCGAGGGCGAGGCCGCCGCAGTCGCCGCGGGCGATCGCGAGGGTGGGCAGGGGCAGGCGTTCCAGCGCGCGCAGCGCCCGCTCCCACTTGCTGACCGACGCGACGGTGACGCCGCTCAGCCAGCCGTCGCCGGGGGCGCCGGTCACGTGCACGACGAGCATCCCGTGCTGCACGGCCGCGTCGCAGGCGGCGTTGACCTCGGCGACCACGTCGGGCGTCAGCGGCCTGGCGCCGTCGATCCGCAGCGTCGCGGGCCCGGGGCTCACCATTGGATCAGCGCCGTCTCGATGGTGGAGCCCGGCCCCATGGTCATCATCACGCCGTAGTCACCCGCTCTGACGACGCCCTCGCGCAGCAGCCGCTCGTAGGAGAACAGGAACGACCCGCTGGACAGGTTGCCGTAGTCGCGCAGGACCGAGCGGGTGTGCCGGACGTCGTGGCGGGTGAGGCCGAGGTTGACGCGGACCGCGTCGATCACCTTCTTGCCGCCCGAGTGCACCAGCCAGTGGCTGACGTCCTCGCGCCGCAGGCCGGCGGGGGTGAGCAGGCGGTCGACGACCTGCTCGGCGTGCGCGCCCACCACGTACGGCACGTCGGGGTCGATGTAGAAGCTGAACCTGCCCTGGTCGTCGTCCCAGTCGTAGCGCATCGCGGCGATGGCGTCGGTGATGAGGAGGCTGGCGGTCGACAGCACCCGCGGCCCCGCCGCGGATCCGCCCTCATCTCCCTGCCCGTTCTCGCGCCCGCCTTCTGGTGGGTCGGCGACGAGCGCTACGGCGGCGGCGCCGTCGCCGAAGAGGCTGTTCACCACGGCGGTGCGCATGGTCGCGTCCATGACGTACGCCGCCGAGCATGCCTCCGTGCACACCATCACGGCGAGCCTGCCGGGGTGGGCCACGGCCCAGGAGGTGACCGCGCCGAGCCCGTTGAGGCCGGCGTTGCACCCCATGCCGACGATGTCCGCCCGGCCGCAGGAGGGGTCGAGGCCCAGCGCGTCGATGAGGTACGCGCTCAGCCCGGGGCTGAGGAAGCCGGTCGTGGTGACGCAGCACAGGTAGGCGACGTCCTCCAGCCGGAACCCGGCGTCGTCGAGGCACGCCCGCACGGCCCTGCCGCCCATGTCGAGCGCGTTGCGCTTGTGCTTGGCGAGCAGCTCGCCCTGCGCCTCGGGCCGCCGCTCGCCGTCGGCCCCGGCCGGGGGCAGGACGAGGTGGCGGCGCTCGATCGCGCTGTTGAGGAAGAGCGAGCGCACCTTCGGCGAGGTGACGTGGAGCAGGTCGAGCAGCTCCCGCTGCGTGTACGACGTCGCGGGCACCGCGGTGCCGACGCCGGCGATCCTGGCGGGGGCCGCCGCCTGCCACGTTCGCGGCGGGGCGAGGACGGCCTCGGACAGCGTCATGGTCATCGGTAGGTCCACCCCCACATGCGGGTCTTGCTTCTGATCCGTCGCACGACGGTCAACATGCCGCTCTCCCTTCCTTCGCCTCGGCCCTGATGAAGCGCGCCAGCCTGGCGGCGCCTTCGGTGATCTCGGTGTCGCTGAGGTAGCTGATGGACAACCGGAGTGCCCGGTCGCCACCGCCCAGCGGGTAGAAGTAGGACATCGGCGTCCAGATGACGCCGAAGTGTTCGGCGGAGCGGGCCAGCGCCGCGTTGCCGGCGTGGAACGGCACCCGCATCGCGAGGAAGAAGCCGCCGCTCGGCCGGTTCCAGCGCACGCCGAGCGCGGCGCGTTCCGCCTCGGTGAAACAGCCGTCGAGGGCGCGCAGCGTGCCGCGCATGGCCTGTTCGTAGTACGCGGCGGCGGCGGCGTTCAGCTCGCGGGTACGCCCGCCGGCCGCCAGGAGCATGCCGCCCACCACCGCCTGACTGAGCGGCGAGGTGTTCACGGTCACCATGCTCTTGATCTTGGTGAGCTCGTCCGCCAGCAGCCCCGCGCCGCCCCGGCCGTCCGCGACGGGCTGGTCGGCCACGACGAACCCGACGCGGGCCCCGGGGAACAGCGTCTTGGAGAAGGAGCCGAGGTGGACGACGCGGCCGGTGCGGTCGAGCGCCTTGAGCGTGGGCAACTGCCGGCCGGGGCTGACCAGCCGGTACGGGCTGTCCTCCAGGACGAGGAATCCCTCCCTGTCCGCGAGGTCGAGCAGCGCGTGCCGCTGCTCCAGCGACATCGTGGTGCCCGACGGGTTCGCGTGGTCGGGGATCACGTAGAAGGCCCGGGGGCGGCGGCCACGGGCCCGCTCCCTGGCCAGCGCGGCTTCGAGCGCGGCGCACGCGAAGCCGTCCTCCTCCTCGTCGACCGCGCCCACCTCGGCGTCGAGCAGGCGGGCGGCGCCGGTGATGCCCACGTAGCAGGGGCTGGACACCAGCAGCACGTCCTGCGGGCCCGCGATGAGGGCGCGCAGGGTCAGCAGCATCGCCTCCTGGGCGCCCACGGTGATCACGATCGACTCGGGCGGCACGTCGATGCCCTCGTCCTTGGCCAGCGAGTCCGCCACGAGGTCGCGGATGCGTCCGCTGGTGGGCCCGTACTGGAAGATCGCGTCGCGGATCCCGGCGTCGGTGTGCCCGTTGCCGGCGAGGTGCTCCAGGTAGCGGCGCAGGTGGGTGAAGACCTGCTCGGTGTCGAAGAACCCGTCGTAGGGGCGTCCCGGTGCGAACGAGATCGCCTCGGGGTAGCGGTGGGTGATCTCGTTGAGGAAGTTCATGGTGTCCAGCACCGGGTCCGAGACGCTGGCGTGCAGGTCCGCCCTGCCGAGGGCGCGGCTCGGAGCCCGGGCCTGGCCCGCTACCAGCGCCATTCCCGCTGGCGGAACAGGTGCTCGGCGTGGATGCCGCGGTCGGAGCACCACGTGAGGAACTCGTTGATCTGCTTGATCTGGTAGGTGTCGTCGTTGTACGTGGTCGCCATGACGTGGCCCAGCCAGTCCTCCTCGCCCATGGCGTACACGTAGGCCTCGCTGGCGCCCAGCTCCGTCATGATGGCGGCGGCCTGCTCGGCGTTGGAGCCCGACAGCTTGCGCGAGTCGCTCATCTTCTTGGTCACCGGCTTGGTCAGCAGCGCCTGGTAGAGCCAGGTGAGTGAGGCGCCGTCGCACTCCATGCCGAGGAAGGCCAGGTCGACCTGCCCGAGGTGCTCGCGGATGTAGCGGTAGAGCACCGGGTCGATGCCGGAGGAGTCGGCGCCGACGAACATCGCCTTGCCGGCCATCTCCACCCAGTAGGTGGACTTGCCGCGGATGTCCAGGTCGCAGTGCTCGCCGAGGAACGGCGTGGCGACGACCTTGCCGCCGGGGATCTCCACCTCGTCGAAGTCGTCCACCTCGACGACGGGGAAGCCCAGGTTCTTCAGGTACAGCGCGATGGACGGGTCCTCGAGGTTGCCCCGCGAGGAGCGCGGCGCGACCACCGCTCCGATGCGGCCGCGCAGCTGCAGCAGCGTCTCCAGCACGATGTGGTCCTGGTGCCCGTGGGTGATGAGGACCAGGTCGATGAAGTCGGGCAGGTCGTCCAGCGTGTACCGGTCACCGGCCGTGCTGTCGGCGCTGATGAACGGGTCGGTCACCACCGCCGCCTGGGGCGACTGCATGACCAGGCAGGCGTGGCCGAAGTAGCGGACCCGGCCGCCGGCCTCGATGTGCCGGTCGGGCGCGCCGCTGGGCTGCTCGCTGAGCAGGCCGGCCAGCAGCGCGGCCTGGGCGTCGTCGCCGATCTCCAGCGCCTCGCGCAGCGCGTTCAGCGACGTGGGGCGTACGCGGGCCATGAACAGCGCTTTCAGGCCGTCGTGGCGGAACGGCAGCGGCAGCTCCAGCACGTCGGGCGAGGGCAGCCGGGGCGTGCTCAGGATGAAGGGCCGCTCGTAGCCCGGCTCCAGCGACAGCTGCACCGACTGCCGCGACTCCATGTAGACCGGGCTCTTGTAGACCAGCGGCTCGATGAAGCGCACGGCGGCCTGGTTGTCGGTGTCGTAGGCCAGCTCCACCAGGCCGTTGAGCTCCGGCGGGAGCTTGGGGTAGAGCGGGGTGAGGTCGAAGCCGGTGGCGTTGACCCGCAGCAGCTCCTGGCCCTCGGCGATCGCGTTCGCGAAGCGGATCATGGCGGCGCGGTCGCGCTTGATGGAGTCGAGCAGGTCCCGCACCTCGTCGCTGCGCTCCTCGGCGATGTTCACGAAGAACCCGCCGCGCAGCTCCGGGTTGTTGCTCGCCGCGATGTGCACTTGCGGCGACTGCAGGTACGACTCCAGCATGGGCACCTGGAGGTATGCCAGGTTCATGGACGCCTGCACCGGCGCCACCGTGTGCATCCATCCGAAAAAACGGTCGACCAGCGGTTCGACAATGGCCTTCGACCGCAGGAACATCGGCGCGTCGGACATCTGGGCTCTCCTTTCCGCGGGAGAATTCAGCAAATCCCGGAGGGGTGGCAGGGGCGCCGATAAAGGCACGCACCGCGAAGCGCGCCGCGTCCGGGTCCACGGCATGACGCGGCACCGGGACAGTGAAACAAGAATGGTGTCGCGGACGCCAGCAATAGCGCCGCGGAAAAGTGTTCAACCGTCATCGCACCGCAGTTGAACACCGAGCCGGGCGCCCGTTCTCCGGCGCGATGAATGCCTGCCCTCGTGTACTGTGCGACCCGCGTCACCGGTGCGCAGAATAATTGCCCGCCGCGTCGTGATACGACTTCCCTTGTGGTCACCGGCGGGGGCAAGGTGAGCGCATGGCGTCTGCGACCGATCGATTGTCGGCTGTTTCCCCGGATGTGGCTCAGGAGATCGAGGAACTCACTCTCCGGCTCGCCAAAAGATACGACGGCCCGGAGGACGAGGAACTGCTCCGTGAATTGCCCGTCGTCGCCTCCGAGCTGCCGGCGGCGCAGCGCAGGTTCCTGCGCGGTTTCGCGCTCGACGACGCCCTCGGCTACTGCGTCGTCGGCGGCCACACCGTCGACCAGACCAGGATCGGGCCCACGCCACGCCACTGGCGCGGCCGGCCGCGGCCCGGCCCGGAGCTCGCCGAGGAGATCCTGCTCCTGCTGTACGCGTCCCTGCTGGGCGAGCCGTTCGCGTGGAAGACCCAGCAGGACGGCCGGCTGGTCCACGACGTCTTCCCGATCAAGGGGTACGAGACCGAGCAGCTCGGCGTCGGCAGCACCGACCTGCTCACCCTGCACACCGAGGACGCCTTCCACCCGTGGCGGGCCGACTTCCTGCTGCTGGGCTGCCTGCGCAACCCGCGCAGGGTGGCCACCACCGTCGCCGAGCTCGACGCCCGCCTGCTGGACCCGGCGCACGTGCGCACGCTGTTCCAGCCGCGCTTCCTGATCAGGCCGGACGACTCCCATCTCGCCGAGCACAACGCGCCGTCGGACGCCTACCGTGAGCAGTTCGCGGAGATCGCGGAGATGAAGCGGGACGACAACAGGGTGGCGGTCCTGTGGGGCGACCCGGCCGCCCCCTACCTGCGCATCGACCCGTACTTCATGGAGGTCCCGGACGGCGACGACGAGGCCGCCGCCGCGCTCGCCGCCGTCGGCGGCCTGCTGGAGCGCAGGACCGAGGACGTCGTGCTGCGCCCCGGCGACGTCCTGTTCATCAACAACCACCGGCTCGCGCACGGCAGGCGGCCGTTCACCGCCTCCTACGACGGCACGGACCGCTGGCTCAAGCGCGTGAGCGTGACGACCGACTTCCGCAAGTCACGCGAACGGCGTGGCACCGCGACGGCCCGATTCATCTAGTCGTGAGGAGAGGCGCCCGATGAGATACGAGTCCGCTGCGCTGGAAGAGTGGATGCGGCTCTACTACTTCTCGGCCGAGATCGACATCGGCAGTAGCGGGGTCGAGGACTACTCGCTCGCCGACCTGCGCAGGCTGCTCGGCATCGAGCCAGAGGAGCTCGACGCGATCACGCTGCGTGACAGCACCTCGCTGGGCGGCGCGGAGGTGCGCGCCGCCGTCGCCGACCGCTGGGGCACCGGGGATCCGGAGCGCGTGATGGTCACCCACGGCGCCAGCGAGGCCATCTACCTCGTGCTGAGCACGCTGCTCGACCCCGGGGACGAGATCGTCGCGCTGGAGCCGTCCTACCACTCGCTCACCTCCGTGGCGCAGACCCTGGGCTGCGCGGTGCGCGGCTGGCCGCTGCGCGCGGAGGACGGGTACGTGCCGGACATGGGGCTGCTCAGGCAGCTGATCAACGACCGCACCAAGGCCGTCGTCGTGAACTTCCCGCACAACCCGACCGGCGCCACGCTGGCCCCTGCGCAGCGCGACGAGCTGGTCGCCGTCACCGCGGACGCGGGCGTGCACCTGGTGTGGGATCAGGCGTTCCGCGAGCTGACCCACGACGGCGAGCCGCTGCGCGACCCCGGGCACGACCATCCGCGGGCGATCTCGATCGGCACCCTGTCCAAGGGGTACGGGCTGCCCGGCCTGCGGGTGGGCTGGTGCCTCGCCGACCCTGACCTGCTGGGCCGCACGCTGCACCTGCGGGACCGGATGACGCTGCACCTGTCGCCGCTGGTGGAGTTCCTGGCCACCAGGGTGGCGCGGGGCGCGGACCTGCTGCTGGCCGGCCGGCTGGCGCAGGCGCGGCGCAACCTGGAGGTGCTGCGGCAGTGGATGCGCGACAACGCCGACGTGGCCGACATGGTCGAGCCGCGCGGCGGCGTGTGCGCCTTTCCCCGGCTGCGCGGCCACGAGGACACCACCGAGCTGTGCCACCGCCTGGCGCGCGAGCACCAGGTGCTGCTGGTGCCGGGGGCCTGCTTCGGCGATCCGGCCAGGGTCAGGCTCGGCTTCGGCGGTCCGGCCGAGCCGTTCGCACGCGGGCTCGACCTGCTGGGCAAGGTGCTGCATGTTTAGGATCCGGCTGAGCGCCGCCGACCTGGAGGCGATCGGCGGGCTCGTCGGCGAGCTGCGCCGCTCGTACGCCTCGGTCGAGGACCCGCGCTTCCTCGCCACCGCCACGACCCACGCCCAGGAGCTGCCGCGCGGCCTGCGGCACGGGCTGAACGAGTTCCGGCTGCGCGAACCGGACGCGGTGTGCGTGATCGGCGGCTATCCGATCGACGACGAGCGCATCGGCCCGACCCCGGCCCACTGGAAGGACTGCGTCGGCCGCACCACCACCCCGGAGGAGGACTTCTACTTCTTCCTGTGCGCGTCCCTGCTCGGCGACCCGATCGGCTGGGCCACCCAGCAGGAGGGCCGGCTGATGCACGACGTGTTCCCGATCAAGGAGCACGTGCGCGAGCAGCTGGGCTCGGGCAGCGAAGAGCTGCTCACGTGGCACACCGAGGACGCCTTCCATCCGCTGCGGACGGACTACGTGGGCCTGATGTGCCTGCGCAACCCGGACGGGGTCGAGACGACGTACGCGTCGGTGGACGACGTCGAGCTGCCCCCTGAGGTGGCCGAGGTCATGCGGCGGGAGCGCTTCCCCATCAGGCCCGACCTCTCGCACCGCCCCGGCGTGAGCGGGCGGCCGGACGCGGACGACGAGGAGACGCGGCGGCTGCTGGAGCGCAGCTACGACTGGATCGCCGGCCTGGAGGCGGATCCGGCGCCCATCGCCGTGCTGTTCGGGCATCCGGACCAGCCGTACCTGCGGCTCGACCCGTACTTCATGGACCCGCCCGGCGACGCGGAGGAGGCGGCGGCGCTGGAGGCGACGGTCGCCGCGATCGACGCGGCCATCGGCGGGTACGCGCTGCGGCCCGGCGAGATCATCTTCCTGGACAACTACCGCGCCGTGCACGGCCGCAAGCCGTTCACCGCCAGGTTCGACGGCACCGACCGCTGGCTCAGGCGGCTGAACATCTCCCGCGACCTGCGCAAGTCCAGGGGCAGCAGACTCAGCGCCGACTCACGCGTCATCTACTGACCGATCTCTCCCAAGGAGCCGGCCGGGGCACACCGCCCCGGCCGGCTCCTTTTCACCGCGTGCCGTCCAGCCCCAGCCAGGCGGACGCGGCGTCCCACACCTGGGCCAGCACCTCGGGCTGGTTCATGTCGTTGTGCTCGCACGGCAGCCTGACCTCCGTGATCTTCCCGGAGACGTGGGGCCGCCAGCGCTCGGCGGTGGGCTCGTCCTGCGGGCGGCCGTGCTCGGCGACGACCAGCAGCAGGTCGCCGTCGAAGGTGCCGTAGTCGTGGGTCCTGCCGATGGTCAGGTTGTTGTGGAAGACGCGGGCGAAGCGCACCAGCTCCTCCTCGGTGACCGCGCCCAGGACGTCGCCGGCGTGGCGGCGTACGACCTCGGTGAGCCGCTCCAGCTCGGCGTCCGCGTCCTCCAGGCCGGCGTCCGGGTCGTGGCCCGCGGGGAACTGGTCCAGGACGATCAGCGCCGCGATCTCCTCCCCTTCCGCGCGCAGCTGGACGGCCATCTCGTGCGCCACGATCGCGCCGTACGACCAGCCCAGCAGGTGGTACGGGCCGCTCGGCTGGGCGGCGCGCAGGCGCTCGATCGACGTCCGCGCGGCCTCGCGGACCGAGCGCGACAGCTCGCTCTGCCCGTCCAGGCCGCGCGACTGCAGGCCGTAGAGCGGCATGTCGGCCGGCAGGACGCGGCCCAGCGGGCCGTATCCCCAGCACAGCCCGGCGGCGGGCGGCAGGCAGAACAGCGGCGGGCCGTCGCCCTTGACCCGCAGCGGCAGCAGGACGTCGAAGGAGTCGCTCACCGCTGACATGCTCAGCCGTTTCATCAGGTCGGCGGCGCTCGGGGCGGCGAACAGGTCGCGCACCTCGACCTGCACCCCGCGCTCGCGCAGCCGCTCGACCCACGCCACCGCGAGCAGCGAGTGGCCGCCGAGGGCGAAGAAGTCGTCGTGCACGCCCACCTCGGGCACGCCCAGCACCTCGGCGAAGGCGTCGCACAGGATCTCCTCCAGCATGAGCCCGGCCGAGCTGCGCTCCCCCGCCGTGTACTCGGGGGCGGGCAGCGCCTTGCGGTCGAGCTTGCCGTTGGGCATCAGCGGCATCCGGTCGAGCGGCACGACCGCGGCCGGCACCATGTAACCGGGCAGCCGGTCCCTCGCGAGCCCGCGCAACGTCTCGCGCAGCTCATTCCCCGGGCGCTCATCAGCGCTTCCGGAGGGGACCACGTAGGCGATCAGGCGGCGGTCTCCCGGGGTGTCCTCTCTGACGACCACCACGGCCTGGGCGACCGAGGGGTGCGCGGCCAGGAGGGCCTCGATCTCGCCGAGCTCGACGCGAAAGCCGCGGATCTTGACCTGGTCGTCGGTGCGGCCGAGGAAGCGCAGGTCGCCGTCCCTGCTCCACCGCACCAGGTCGCCCGTGCGGTACATGCGCGCGCCGGGCCCGCCGTACGGGCAGGACACGAAGCGCTCGGCGGTCAGGCCGGGCCGCCCGAGGTAGCCGCGGGCGAGACCGGCACCGGCGATGTACAGCTCGCCGGCCACGCCGGGCGCCACCGGCGCGAGCCTGTCGTCCAGGACGTACACCTGGGTGTTGCCGACGGGGACGCCGATCGATGTGGCGTCCGGCCGGTCCTGGGTGAGCGCTCCGGCGGTCGACCAGACCGTGGTCTCGGTGGGGCCGTACAGGTTGGTGAGGGCGCCGGCCCGGTCCAGGAGGGCGCGGGCGAGGTCGTCGGGCAGCGCCTCGGCGCCGACGAGGACGCGGACGCGCGTCCAGTCCACCGGGTCGCCGTCGTCGGCCAGCAGCCCGCGCCACAGGCTGGGCGTGGCGTGCACGGTCACGCCGCCGCCCGCGTCGACGGACTCGTCAAGGGACTCACGGACGAGCGCGCGCAGCTTCCAGGGGTCGAGCACCTGCTCCTGCGCCGCCATGACCAGCCGCGCGCCGGTGAGCAGCGGCAGGTAGAGCTCCAGCCCGCCCATGTCGCAGCCCACGGTGCTGACCGCCGCCAGGTGGTCGCCGGGGCCGAGCGGCACCAGGTCACGCATGGAGGTCAGGAAGTTCACCACGGCCCGGTGCTCGACGAGCACGCCCTTCGGCCGGCCCGTCGAGCCGGAGGTGTAGATGACCCACAGGGGATGCTCGGGCAGCAGCGGCGCGGTGCGCTCGCGCTGGGCCAGGGGCGCGCCGTCCAGCGCGGCCACCTCCGCGACCAGCGCGGGATCGTCGAGGACGAGCACGGGCACGCCGTCCTCGCCGTCCGGTGAGATGCCGAACTCGGGCAGCCGCTCGCGCAGGTCGTCGCTGGTCAGCAGGCACACCACGCCCGCGTCGGCGATCACGTACGCGGTCCGCTCCGACGGATAGGCCGGGTCGATCGGCAGGTACGCGCCGCCGGCCTTGATCACGGCCAGGAGCGCCACGAGCAGGTCCACGCCGCGCTCCAGCACGACGGCGACGACCGTCTCGGGGCCCACTCCCCTGCCGGCGAGGTGGCGGGCCAGCCGGTTCGCCCGCTCGTGCAGCTCGGCGTAGGTCAGCCGGTCCGCGCCGAAGGTCAGGGCGACGGCGTCCGGGGCCTGGCGGGCCTGCTCCTCCAGCAGGCCGGCGACGGTCGCGCGGGGCACGTCGAGCGCCGTGTCGTTCCACTCCCGCAGCACGCGGTGGCGTTCGCCGCCGTCCAGGACGTCCACCTGGCTCAGCCGCAGGCCGGGGTCGGCGGCGAGCGTGTCCAGCACGCGGGCCAGCCGCTCGGCGATCATCTCGGCCGTCTCCGCGTCGAACAGGTCGGCCGCCGCCGTCACCGAGCCACGCAGCCCGGCCGGGGCGCCGCTCGCGTCGAGCACCTCGACCACGCTGACGTCGAGGTCGAACTTGACGACCGCGGCGCCGGTGCCCAGGCCGCCGCCGTCCTGGCGCACGCCGGGCAGGTCGAGGACCGGCGCGGCGGTGTTCTCCAGCAGCAGCACCACCTGGAACAGCGGGTGGCGGGCCAGGGACCGGGCCGGTGACAGCTCCTCCACGAGCCGTTCGAAGGGCACGTCCTGGTGGGCGAACGCCTCGAGACCTGTCTCCCGCACCCGGCTGAGCACCTCGCGGAAGGCCGGGTCGCCGGACAGGTCGGTGCGCAGCACGAACGTGTTGACGAAGTAGCCGACCAGGTCGTCGAGCGCCTCGTCGCCGCGTCCCGCCGCCGCCGACCCGACGGGGATGTCGGTGCCGGCGCCCAGCCGCGACAACAGGACCGCGAGCGCGCCGTGCAGCACCATGAACATCGTCACGCCCTCGGCGCGGGCCAGCTCCAGGAGCCGCGCGTGGGTGGCGGCCGGGATGTCCAGGGGGACGCGGACGCCGCGGTGACCGGCGACGGCGGGGCGCGTCCTGTCCGCGGGCAGCGGCAGCTCCTCGGGCGCGCCGGCCAGCGCGCCGCGCCAGTAGGCGATCTGGCGGGCGATGACGCTGTCCGGGTCGCCGGCGTCGCCGAGCAGGTCGCGCTGCCAGAGCGTGTAGTCGGCGTACTGGACGGGCAGCGGGGTCCAGGCGGGCGGCCTGCCCTCGCGCCTGGCCGCGTACGCGGTGGAGAAGTCCCTGGCCAGCGCCGACCACGACCAGCCGTCGCCGGCGATGTGGTGCATGACCACGACCAGCACGTGCTCGGCCGGCCCTGTGCTGAGCAGCGACATGCGGATCGGCGCCTCGCGCGCCAGGTCGAAGGCGTGGCGCTCGGCCTGGGCGGTGGCCGCCGCGAGGTCCTCGGGCGCGACGGCGCGGAACTCCGGCTCCCAGTCGAGGTCGTCGAGGTCGAGGACCACCTGGTACGGCTCGCCGCCCACCACGTGGAAGACCGTGCGCAGGGTCTCGTGGCGTTGGAGCACGTCGCCCAGGGCGGCGCGGAGCGCGTCGCGGTCCACCTCGCCGTCCATGCGCACGGCGGCCGGGATGTTGTAGGCGTCGCCGGGGCCTTCGAGCTGGGCGATGAACCACAACCTGCGCTGCCCGTACGACAGCGGCACCAGCTCGGGGCGTTCCCTGGCGGCGAGCGGCGGCCGGCTCCTGCCCGCGCTCGCCAGCCGGACCGCGAGCCCGGCCACCGTCGGCGCCTCGAACAGCTCGCGGATCTCGATGTCCACGCCGAGCACGGCGCGGATGCGGCTGACGAGCCGGACGGCCAGCAGCGAGTGGCCGCCGAGTTGGAAGAAGTCGTCGTCCACGCCGACCCGCTCCAGGCCGAGCACGTCGGCGAAGGCGGCGCACAGCAGCTCCTCGCGCAGGTCGGCGGGGCCGCGGCCGTCGCCCGCCGCCGTGGCGCGGCCGGGGGCGGGCAGGGCCTTGCGGTCGAGCTTGCCGTTGGACATGAGCGGCAACTCGTCGAGCACGACCACCGCCGCGGGGATCATGTGGCCGGGCAGCCGGGCGGCTGTGAACGTGCGCACGTCCTCGGGCTCGACGCCGTCGCCGGTCACGTACGCGACCAGGCGCCGGTCGCCGGGGACGTCCTCGCGCGCCACGACGGCGGCGCCGGTGACGCGCGGGTGCGCGGCCACGACCGCCTGGACCTCGCTGGGCTCGACCCGGAAGCCGCGGATCTTGACCTGGTCGTCGGCGCGGCCGGCGAAGAGCAGCTGCCCGTCGGGGGTCCAGCCGGCCAGGTCGCCGGTACGGTACATGCGCCCGCCGTACGGGCAGGCCACGAACCGCTCCGCGGTCAGCCCCGGCCGGCCGACGTAGCCACGGGCCAGCCCCTCGCCGGCGGCGTACACCTCGCCGAGCGAGCCGGCGGGGACCGGTCGCAGCCAGCGGTCGAGCACGTACAGGCGGGTGTTGGCGACGGGCCGGCCGATGGGCACCGGGCCGCCCGGCGCGAGCCGGGTGGTGGCCACGCCGATCGTGGTCTCGGTGGGGCCGTAGTGGTTGAACACCCGGCGCTCGCCGGCCGCCGCGAGCAGCTCGCCGACCCACGGCTCGGGGGCGGCCTCGCCGCCCAGCACCAGCGACCTGGCGGGCAGCACGTCGGCGAGACGGCCGTCGGCGCCGAGCGCGGCCAGGTGGGAGGGCACCGCCTTGAGGTAGTCGATGCGGTGCTCGCTCAGGTAGGGCGCCACGGGGGTGCCGGCGTCGAGGACGTGCAGCTGCCCGCCGTGGGCGAGGCTGGCGAACATGATCGTGTTGCCCAGGTCGGTGGCCTGGCCCTGGAGGACGGCGTAGCGGGCGCCTGGCTCGCCGAGGCCGACCGCGCCGGGCACGTGCGCCACGTAGTTGGCGAGCCCGCCGTGGGTGACGGCCACGCCCTTCGGCCGGCCGGTCGAGCCCGAGGTGTAGATCACGTACGCGACGGCCTGCGGGGGGACGGCGATCGCGGTCGAGCCGCGCGTGGCCGCGGCGATCTGGGCCGCGACCAGCGGATCGTCGAGCGCGAGCGTGCGGATCCTGGCGACCGGCAGCTCGTCGAGTATGTCCCCGGTGCCGAGCAGCAGCGCGGCGCGGCTGTCGGACAGCATGTACACGATCCGGTCGGCGGGCTGCTCGGGGTCGATCGGCAGGTACGCGGCGCCCGCCTTCCACACCGCGAGGATCGCCGTCACCACCTCCACGCCCCGGGGCAGGCACAGGCCCACGACCGACTCGGCGCCGACGCCCTGGGCGGTCAGGTAGGCGGCCAGCCGGGCGGCCCGCTCGTCCAGTTCGGCGTACGTGAGCCGGGTCGCGCCGCCCACGACCGCCACCTCGTCCGGGGTGCGGGCGGCCTGCTCCTCGAACATGCGGACGACCGTGCGGTCCGGGACGTCCGCCGCGGTGTCGTTCCACTCCTCCAGCAGGCGGCGCAGCTCGTCCTCGCCGAGCACCTCGACGGCGCGCAGCGGCACGTCCCGCTCGGTCTCCAGCGCCGCCACCAGGTTCTTCAGCGCGGTCATGACGAGCCCGCCGACGGCGTGGGGGTCGATGGGCGCCACGGCGTCCACGGCCAGGCCCATGCCGTCGCCGTCGTCGTCCACGGCGACGGTGAGGGGATAGTTGTTGACCGGCCTGGTGTAGGCGACGCGGACGCCGCCGGCGTCCGCGTCCGGCTGACGGTCGGGGGCGGCGGTGTTGTGGCGGTAGTTCAGCAGCGAGGTGAACAGCGGGGCGTCGGCGGGCACGCCGCTCGCGCGCTGCGCCACGGCCAGGGGGGCGTGCTCGTGCTCCAGCAGCGCGGCGAGCTGGTCCCGCATGGCGGTGACGGCGCCGGTCACGCTCGTCCCGCCGTCGCCGAGGCGGACCCGTACCGGCAGGGTGTTCATGAACAGGCCGAGCGCGCGGTCGGCGCCGGTGCCGGCGTTCATGCGGCCGAACAGCACGGTGCCGAAGACGACGTCGTCGCGGCCCGACACGGCGGCCAGCACGCGGGCCCAGGCGACGTGCGCGATCGTGGCGGGGCTGGCGCCGAGGCGGCGCGCCACCGCGCGCAGGCTCGCCTCCAGCCCGGGATCGACGCGCAGCAGCGCCTGCTCGGTCGCGGTGCCGTCGGCGTGCACGTCCACCAGGCCGAACGGGGCGGTCGGCTCGGTCACGTCGCCGAGCAGCCCGGTGAAGTAGCGCTCGTGCTCCTCCCGGGTGACGCCGCCGCGCGCCTGGGCCACGAAGTCGCGGAACGGCACCGGCTCGGGCAGCTCGCCGCCGCGGCCCGCGAGGATGGCCGAGACCTCCTCGTACACGGCTTCGAGCGCCATGTGGTCGCGGACGATGTGGTGCATGCGGACCATCGCCAGCCACCTTCCCGTGGCCGGGTCCTGGGCCGCCGTCACGTCCATCAGCGGGGCGCGGGCGAGGTCCATCGGCTCGGCGGCGAGGGCGAGCAGGCCGTCGAGCGCGTCGCCGTCGCCCAGGCTCGCCTCGCGTACGGGGAGTTCCGCGTGCCGCCACACGACCTGCACCGGCTCGCGCAGGCCCTCCCACACGACCGCCGTCCGGTGGATGTCGTGGCGGTCCACCACCTGCCTCAGCGCCTCGACGAAGGCGTCGAAGCCCTGCCTGGAGTCGCACTCCACGACCGTGGGCGCGGCGTAGGTGTCGCGGCCGCCGCCCGCCATGAGGTGGTGGAAGAGCAGGCCCTCCTGGAGCGGCGCCAGCGGGTACACGTCGGCGACGTTGGCGGCGCCGCCCGTCACGCTCGCCACGATCCGCTCGATCTCCTGGGGGGTCAGGTCCACCAGCGGGAGCATGTCGGGGGTGATCTCCCGCGCGTTCTCGGGGATGCGGCCGGGCGGCACCTCCACCCAGGGCACCGCCGCCGCGGCGGCCAGGCCGGCCACCGTGGGCCGGTCGAACAGGGCGCGCACCGACACCGCGACGCCGCGTGCCCGCAGGCGTTCGACCAGCGAGACGGCCAGGAGCGAGTGGCCGCCGAGGCGGAAGAAGTTGTCGTGCACGCCGACCCGGTCCAGGCCGAGCACGCGGGCGAACTCCTCGCAGAGGATCTCCTCCCGTACGGTGGCGGGGCCGCGGCCCTCGGTCACCGCGTACTCCGGGGCGGGCAGCGCGTCCCGCCTGAGCTTGCCGTTGACCGTGAGCGGCAGCGCGTCCAGCACCACGACGGCGGCGGGCACCATGTGCTCGGGCAGCCGCCCGGCCGCGAAGGCGAGCACCTCGTCCGGCGCGACACCGGCCGCGACACCGGCCGCGACACCGGCTCCCGCGTCTGCCGGGACCACGTAGGCGACCAGGCGAAGATCGCCTGGTCTGTCCTCGCGGGCGATCACCGCCGCCTGGGAGACCAGGGGGTGGGCGGCGACGGCGGCCTGGACCTCGCCCGGCTCGATGCGGTAGCCGCGGATCTTGACCTGGTCGTCCGTGCGGCCGAGGAACTCCAGCTGCCCGCCGGCGTTCCAGCGCACGAGGTCGCCGGTACGGTACATGCGCCCGCCGTACGGGCAGGCCACGAAACGCTCGGCGGTCAGCCCGGGGCGTCCCGCGTAGCCGCGGGCGACCTGCGCGCCGGCGATGTAGAGCTCGCCCGGCACCCCCACGGGGACCGGCTCCAGGCCGCCGTCCAGCACGTACAGGCGGGTGCCCGGCGCGGGCCGGCCGATCGGCGCCCACGTGCCCACCTCCTGCCCGGCCCGCACCTCGAAGGTGCAGCACCCGACCACCGCCTCGGTGGGCCCGTACTCGTTGACCACCACCGACTCGGGCGCCCGCGCGAGCCAGGCGCGCACCTCGGCCCCGGCGAGCGGTTCCCCGCCGACGACCCAGTGGCGCGCGCCCGCCGCGACGTTCCCCGGCTCCTGGCGCAGCAGCGGCAGGTGTCCCGGCACGACCTTGGCGAGCCCGAACCCGCCGCCCTGCTCGCGCACGAGCGCGGCCAGCCCCTCGGCCCCGCCCGCCACGCTGAGGCGCACGCCGGCGCCGGCCGCGAGCGGCACCCACACGCTGGTCACCGTCAGGTCGAACGCCAGCGACGAGTGCACGGGCGCGCCGCCCGCCACCTCGTACGTTTCGGCCGACCAGGCCACGTAAGAGGCCAGGCCGCCGTGGGTGACCGCCACCCCCTTGGGCAGCCCGGACGAGCCGGAGGTGTACATCACGTACGCCAGCCCGCCCGGCTCGGCCCGGGTGCGCACCGGCGCGGGCACGCCGTCCACCGGCCGATCGCCGAGGACCATCACCCCCGGCACACCGGACAGGGCGTCGGCGGTGGCGGCGTCGGCGAGCACGGCCACGGCCCGCGCGTCGGCGAGGACGAACCGGATGCGCTCGGCGGGATGCGCCGGGTCGATCGGCAGGTAGGCGCCGCCCGCCTTCCAGGTCGCGAGCATGGCGGTCAGCGCCCCGATGCCGCGCGGCAGGCAGAGCCCCACGACCGACTCGCGGCCGACGCCCAGGTCGGCCAGCCGGGCGGCCAGCAGGTTCGCCCGCGCGTCCAGCTCCCCGTACGTCACCTCCACGCCGTCGCAGGTCACCGCGACCGCGTCCGGCGTGGCCGCGGCCCACCGCTCGAACCGCTCCACGACCGGCACGGCCCGCGCGGGGGCGGGCGTCCCGTTCCACTCCTCCAGCACCTGCCGCCTGGCGGCCTGGTCCAGCACCGGCACGCCGGACAGCGCCGCCTCCCGGTCGTCGCGCAGGGCGGTGACGAGGCCGTCCAGCGCGGTGCTCAGCAGCCGGGCCACCAGGCCGGGGTCGATGGGCGCGACGGCGTCCACGGCCAGCGACAGGCCCTGCCCGTCGTCGTCCACGGAGACGGTGAGCGGGTAGTTGTTGCTCTCGCGCGAGTAGGCGACCTTGATGCCTTCGAAGGCGTCCGCTGCCTGATCGTCCTGTCCGGGGTTGTGCCGGTAGTTGAGTATCGAGGTGAACAGCGGCGTCCCGGCGGGCACCCCACCGGCTCGCTGCGCCACCGCCAGCGGCGCGTGCTCGTGCGCGAGCAGCTCGGCCAGCTGCCCGCGCATCGCGGCGACGGCGTCCGCGATCGTGGCGCCGCCGATCCGCGTCCTGACCGGGAGCGTGTTGATGAACGGCCCAGGCACGCGGTCGGCGCCCGCGCCGGCGTTCATGCGGCCGAACAGCACCGTGCCGAACACGACGTCGTCGCGGCCGGACACGGCGGCCACCACGCGGGCGAACGCCACGTGCAGGAGCGTCGCCGGGCTGACGCTCAGCCGGCGCGCGGTCTCCCGGACCCGGTCCGGCAGGCCCTGCGGCAGGTCCAGCTCGGCGCGGACCACGTCCTTGCCGTCGCCGTGCACGTCCAGGACGCCGAACGGCGCGGTCGGGCCGTCCACGTCGCCGAGCAGGCCGGCGAAGAACCGCTCGTGCTCCTCCTCGGTGAGCCCGCCCCTGGCCTGGGCGACGAAGTTGCGGAACGGCAGCGGCTCCGGCGGCTCCTCGCCCTTCATGAACGCCGCGACCTCGTTCATCAGGATCTCCAGGCCGAGGTGGTCCTGGACGAGGTGGTGCACCCGCACCAGGGCCAGCAGGCGGTCGCCGTGCCGGGCGGTGTGCACGTCGAGCAGCGGCGCCCGCCTGAGGTCCATGGCCAGGCCGACGGCGGACACCAGCTCCTCGGGTGCCGCCGGGGCGACCTCCGTGACCGGCAGCGTCGCCGTCCGCCACACCACCTGGACGGGCTCGGCGAGCCCCTCCCACAGCACCGCGGTGCGGAAGATGTCATGCCGGGCGATCACCCGCCGCAGGGCCGCCAGGAACGCCTCCAGCCGGGCCTGGGAGTCGAACTCCACGACGGTCGGCGTCACGTAGGCGTCCTCGCCGCCGTCGGCGAGCAGGTGGTGGAAGAGGATGCCGCTCTGCAACGGGGCCAGCGGGTAGACGTCGGCGACGTTGGCCGCGCCGCCGTCCACGGCGGCGACGACCCGGTCCACCTCGTCCTGGGTCAGCGTCACCATGGGGAGCATGGCGGGGGTGATGTGCCGGGCGTCGCCGGGGATGCCGTTGGGGGGTGCGGTGACCTGCTCGTCCTCGGCCGCCGCGGCGAGCCCCGCGACGGTCGGCGTCCGGAAGAGCGCGCGTACGGAGATCGTGACGCCGCGCGCCCGCAGCCACTCGACGAGCGACACCACCAGCAGCGAGTGGCCGCCGAGCGCGAAGAAGTCGTCGTCCACGCCGACGCCGTCGAGCCCGAGTGTCGCGGCGAACCCGGCGCACAGCAGCTCCTCGCGCGCGTTCGCCGGGCCCCTGCCGGCGCCGGTGGCGAACGCGGGCGCGGGCAGCGCCTTGCGGTCCAGCTTGCCGTGCGCGTTGAGCGGCAGCGCGTCGAGGACGACGACGGCCGACGGGACCATGTAGCCGGGCAGGCTGCGGGCCGCGTGCTCGCGCACCTCCTCGGGGGCGACGCCGGTGCCCGTCACGTAGGCCACCAGGCGCTTGTCCCCGGGCAGGTCCTGCCGGGCGATCACCGCCGCGTGGCGCACGGCGGGGTGGCCGGTGAGCACGCTCTCGATCTCGCCCGGCTCGACGCGGAAGCCGCGCACCTTCACCTGGTCGTCGGCGCGGCCCAGGTAGTCGAGGTCGCCTTCGGCGTTCCAGCGCACCAGGTCGCCCGTACGGTAGAGCCGCGCGCCAGGGCCGCCGAACGGGTCGGCCACGAACCGTTCCGCGGTCAGCCCAGGCTGGCCGAGGTAGCCCCTGGCCAGGCCGGCGCCGCCCACGTACAGCTCGCCTGGGACGCCGGGCGGCACCGGGCGCAGGGCGGCGTCCAGCACGTGGGCGCGGACGTTGGTGATGGGCCGCCCGATGGGCGGGGCGCCGGTGGAGGTCTCGCCGTACCAGGCGGTGGCGTAGACGGTGGCCTCGGTGGGGCCGTAGATGTTGGCCAGCCGCACGTCCGGCAGCGCCTCCCGGACGGCGGCGACGGCGTTCGGGGTGAGCGCCTCGCCGGCCATGACGACCGTACGCGCCCGCACGTCGAGGCCGTCGACGTCGAGCAGCCGCGAGAACGCCGACGGCACCGCGCTGATCAGGCTCAGGTCCCAGCGGTCACGGTCGGCGAGGGACAGCAGGTCGTCCACGATCTCGATGGAGCCGCCCGACACCAGCGGGCCGAAGATCTCGAAGACGGACACGTCGAAGTTGAGCGAGGTCGAGGCCAGCACCCGGGAGAACTGCTCGCCCCCGAACTCGGCGGCCGCCCACGACAGCAGGTTGCCGACCGACCGGTGCTCGACCACCACGCCCTTCGGCCGCCCGGTGGAGCCCGAGGTGTAGATCACGTAGGCGGGGTGCGCGGGGGTCGGCGCGCCGGCGGGTGGCTGCGCCGGCATGGCCGCGACGGCGGCGGCGGTGGCGGGGTCGTCGAGCAGCACGCGCGGGGTGGCGCCGGTCCGCTCCTCCTTCGCCGTGGTCAGCACCAGCACCGGCGCGGCGTCCTGGAGCATGAACGCGACGCGCTCGGCCGGGTAGGAGGCGTCGATCGGCAGGTAGGCGCCGCCCGCCTTGGACACCGCGAGCAGCGCCACGATCAGGTCGATCCCGCGTTCCAGGGCGACCGCGACCAGCGTCTCGGGGCCCACGCCGCGCTCGGCGAGGAAGTGCGCCAGCCGGTTGGCCCTGGCGTCGAGTTCGGCGTACGACACCTGCGCGCCGCCGCACACCACGGCCACGGCGTCGGGGGTGCGGGCCGCCTGCGCCGCGAACAGCTCGGGCACCGTCGTCCGCGGCACGGGCAGCGAGGTGTCGTTCCAGGTGGCGAGCAGCCGGCGCTCGTCGTCGTCCAGCAGGTCCACCGCGCCGGTGCGGGTCCGCGGGTCGGCGGCCACCTGCCGCAGCACCCGCGTCCAGCGGGCGGCCAGGGCGGCGGCGGTGGGCGCGTCGAACAGGTCCGCCGAGGCCAGCAGGGAGCCGCGGATGCCCGCGGGGCGTCCTGCGGCGTCCACGGTCTCGGTGACGCTGATCTCGAGGTCGAACTTCGCCGCCGGGGCGGCCGTCGGCACGCCGTCGCCGTCGTCCGGGCCCTCCGTGGCGGTGTCGAGGGTGAGCATGACCTGGAACAGGGGGTGGCGGGAGAGCGACCTGTTCGGGGCCAGTTCCTCCACCAGGCGCTCGAACGGCACGTCCTGGTGGGAGAGCGCCTCCCATCCTGCCTTGCTGACGCGGCCGAGCAGCTCGCCGAAGCTCGGGTCGCCGGACAGGTCGGTGCGCAGCACGAGCGTGTTGACGAAGAAGCCGACGAGGTTCTCCAGGGCCGCGTCCAGCCGGCCCGCTACGGGCGTGCCGATCGGGACGTCGGTGCCCGCGCCGAGCCTGGACAGCAGCACCGCGAGCCCGGCCTGCAGGACCATGAACGTGGTGGCGCCCTCGGCCCTGGCGATCTCCACCAGCCGCGCGTGCAGGCCGGCCGGGATGTCCACGGTCGCCACGTGGCCGCGGTACCCGGGCACGTCGGGGCGCGGGTGGTCGTACGGCAGCGGCAGCTCCTCCGGCAGCCCGTCGAGCACGCCCCGCCAGTAGCCGATCTGGCGGGAGATCAGGCTGTCCGGGTCCTGGTCGTCGCCGAGCAGCCGGCGCTGCCACAGCGTGTAGTCGGCGTACTGGACCGGCAGCGGCTCCCAGTCCGGGGCCCTGCCGGAGGAGCGGGCCTCGTACGCGGCCGACACGTCACGGGTGAGCGGCTTCAGCGACCAGCCGTCGCCGGCGATGTGGTGGATCACCACGACGAGCGTGTTCTCGCCGGTGTCCGTCACGAACAGCCACGCCCTGATCGGCGGCTCCCCCGCCAGATCGAACGCGTGCCGGCACGCCTCGTCCACGGCGCCGCCGAGCGCGCCGTGCGCCACCTCACGGACGGTCAGCTCCCACTCCAGCTCGTCCACGGGCAGGACGTGCTGGTACGGCTCGCCGCCCGCCACGGGGAACACCGTGCGCAGCGCCTCGTGCCTGGCCATGACGTCCAGGAAGGCGGCTTGGAGTGCTCCCGGGTCCACATCGTCGGCCAGGCGGAGGGCGATCGGGATGTTGTAGGTCGCGCTCGGCCCTTCGAGCTGCTGGATGAACCACAGCCGACGCTGCGCGTACGACAACGGGATCATGAACGTTCCTCCTGGTCACGCATCGGCTGCAAAGGGGGTCTCACAGTGGGCCGCTGTTCGCCCAGCCGCTGCGCGACGCCCGCCACGGTCGGCGACTCCAGCAGCACGGGCAGCGGCAGTTCGATGCCGAGGTCGGCACGGATCCGGCTGATCAGCCGTACGGCCAGCAGCGAGTGGCCGCCCAGGTCGAAGAAGTCGTCGTCCACGCCCACCCGGTCCAGGCCGAGGACGTCGGCGAACAGGCCGCACAGGGTTTCCTCGCGCGCGTCGGCGGGCTCCCGACCGGCCGCCGACACCGAGATCTCGGGCGCCGGCAGGGCGCGGCGGTCCAGCTTGCCGTTGGCGTTGAGCGGCAGGGCCTCCAGCTCCACCACCGCCGCCGGCACCATGTGGCCGGGCAGGCGGTCGGCGGTGAAGCGCCGCACCTCCTCCGCCACGCCGGGCTCGTCGGGGACGATGTAGGCGACCAGCGTGTCCTCGCGGGCCACCACCACGGCGTGAGTCACCGAAGGGTGCGCTGCCAGCACGGTTTCGATCTCGCCGGGCTCCACCCGGAAGCCGCGCACCTTGACCTGCTCATCCACGCGGCCGAGGTACTCCACTTGGCCGTCGGCGTTCCACCGGGCCAGGTCACCGGTGCGATACATGCGACCGCCGTAGGGGCAGGCCACGAACCGCTCAGCGGTCAGGCCCGGCCGGCCCACATAGCCCCGCGCGAGCCCGGCACCGGCGACGTAAAGCTCGCCGGCCGCGCCGACCGGGACCGGCCGCAACCCGCGGTCGAGGACGTACAGGCGGGTGTTGGTGAGCGGCCGGCCGATCGGCGGAGCACCCTCGGTGTCCCCGTGCCAGGCCGCCGCGTACACCGTCGCCTCTGCGAGGCCATAGATGTTGTCCACTTGTGCGCCCGGCAGCGCTTCCCTCACCGCGCGCATGACAGGAGCGTTCAGCCTCTCACCGGCCAGGACCACCCGGCTCGGTCGCGCCGTCGTCTCCGTCAGGACCTGCGACAGCGCCGAGGGCACCGCGCTGACCAGCGACACTGCTGGGCGATCGGCGAGGGCTGGCAGGTCGTCGACGAGCTCGATGGAGCCGCCCGACACCAGCGGCGCGAAGATCTCGAAGACCGACGCGTCGAAACTCAGCGACGTGGCCGCCAGCACCCGGGACAGCTCGGTGAACGTGCCCGTGGCCCAGTGCAGCAGATTGGCCAGCGACCGGTGCTCGACCAGCACCCCCTTCGGGCGGCCGGTGGAGCCCGACGTGTAGATCACGTAGGCCGGATGCTCCGGCCGCAGCCCCGCCCCGCGGACCGGCCCCTCGGCACCGAGCAGATCGTTCAGGGTCAGCGCCGGGACAGGCAGCAAGGCCGCCGTCCTCGCCGACGCGAGCACCGTCACAGGGCGGGCATCCTCGATGCGTTCGGCGGGGTGACTGACGTCGATCGGCAGGTAGGCGCCGCCGGCCTTGAGCACGCCGAGCACGGCCACGATCAGGTCGATGCCGCGTTCGAGCGCCACCCCCACGATCGACTCCGGCCCCACCCCACGCTCGACGAGCGCGTTCGCGAGCCGATCCGCCCGGCCGTTCAGGTCGGCGTAGCTCACCTCGACGCCCTCACGCACCACGGCCACCGCGTCCGGTGTCCGCGCGGCCTGCGCCTCGAACAGATCGACCACGGTCGCGTCCGGAACCGTGGCGGCGGTGTCGTTCCACTCCTCCAGCACGCGCCGATCGTCCTCGTCCAGCACTCCCACCGCCGACAACGGCGTTCCCGCGTCGGTCTCCAGGACGTGCACCAGGTTGCCGACCGTCGTGATGAGCAGCTCGGCGACGAGCGCGGGGTCGATGGGCGCCACCGCGCCGATCACCAGGCCGAGGGTGCGGCCGTCGTCGTCCACGGCCACGGAGAGGGGGAAGTTGTCGCGTTGCTGGGAGAAGGTGATGGTGATGCCGTCGAAGGTGTCGGTGGCCTGGTCGTCGGCGCTGTTGTGGCGGTAGTTGAACAGCGAGGTGAACAGGGGTGCGTCTCCTGGGACTCCGCTGGCTCGCTGCGCCACCGCGAGCGAGGCGTGCTCGTGGGCCAGGAGTTCGGCCAGTTGTCCGCGCATCGCGGTGATCGCCTGTGCGACGCCGGTCTCACCGACCTTGACCCGGACCGGGAGTGTGTTGATGTAGGGGCCGGGCACGCGGTCGGCGCCGGCGCCCGCGTTCATGCGGCCGAACAGCACCGTGCCGAAGACCACGTCGTCGCGTCCGGCCACGGCCGCCAGCACCCGGGCCCACGCCACGTGCAGGACCGTCGCCGGGCTCACGCCGAGCTCGCGCGCCATCCGCCGCACGCCTGCCGCCACCTCATCGGGGATCGCGGCCTGAACCTCCCTGGCGTCGGCCCCGCTCCCGCGTACGTCCACCACGCCGAACGGCGCGGTGGTCTCCTCGACGTCACCGAGCAGGCCGGCGAAGAAGCGCTCATGCTCTTCGGCGCGCACGGCTCCCTTGGCCTGGGCGACGAAGTCGCGGAACGGCAGCGGCTCGGGCAGCTCGTCGCCCCGCCCGGCCAGGAACGCCTGGACCTCGCCGAGCAGCAGGTCGAGGCCGAGGTGGTCCTGCACCAGGTGGTGCACCCGCACCAGAGCGAGCCAGCGGTCATCGTCCTGCGTGACGTGCACGTCGAGCAGCGGCGCGCGGCCCACGTCCATCGACAGGCCGACCGTGGACACCAGATCGCCGGTGACCTCGGATACCGGCAGCTCCGCTGTTCGCCACACCACCTGGACCGGCTCCGGGAGCCCTTCCCACCTCACCGCCGTGCGGAAGATGTCGTGCCGATCGATCACGCGCTGCAACGCCTCCGTGAAGGCGTCCAGCCTCGCCCGCGACTCGAAGGCCAGCACCGTCGGCGTCACGTAGGCGTCGTCGCCGCCCTCGGCGAGCAGGTGGTGGAAGAGCAGACCTTCCTGGAGCGGGGCCAACGGGTAGACGTCGGCCACGTTCGCCGCGCCGCCCGGTACTCCCGCCGTGATCCGGTCGATGTCCGCCTGGGACAGCTCCACCAGCGGGAGCATCTCGGGCGTGATCTCCGTGGCGTCGTCGGGGATCGCGTTGGGTGGGACGGTCACCTGCTCGGGTCCGGACGCGACAGCCAGGCCGGCGACGGTCGGCGTCTGGAACAGGGCCCGTACGGACACGCTGACGCCGCGCTCGCGCAGCCACTCCACCAGGGTGACCACCATCAGCGAGTGGCCGCCCAGCGCGAAGAAGTCGTCGTCCACGCCGACCCGCTCCAGCCCGAGCACGTGCGCGAACCCCTCGCACAGCAGCTCCTCACGGGCGTCGGCGGGGCCACGGCCCTTGCCGGCGGCGTACTGCGGGGCGGGCAGCGCCCTGCGATCCAGCTTGCCGTTGACCGTGACGGGCAGCGCGTCCAGGACGACCACCGCCGACGGCACCATGTGGTCGGGCAGCCACTGCCGGGCGTGCCGCCGCACGTGGCCCGGCAGGTCCGTGACCTCGCCGGCCGGGACGACGTAGGCGACCAGCCGCGGGTCGCCCGGAATGTCCTCGCGGATCACCACCGCCGCCTGCGCGACCCGGTCGTGCCGCTGGAGCACCGCCTGGATCTCACCGGGCTCGACCCGCATGCCGCGGATCTTCACCTGGTCGTCGGCCCGGCCCCCGAACAGCAGCTCGCCGTCGGCGTTCCACTTGACCAGGTCCCCGGTACGGTACATGCGCCCGCCGTAGGGGCAGGCCACGAACCGCTCGGCGGTCAGGGCGGGACGCCCGGCGTAGCCGCGGGCGAGCTGTACCCCGGCGAGGTAGAGCTCGCCCGGCACGCCCACGGGGACCGGCCGCAGGCTCTCGTCCAGCACGTACGCCCGCGTGGCCGCCACCGGGGCGCCGATCGTCACCGGGTGCCCCGGCAGGCAGCGCGACGCGGTCACGTCGACGGACGCCTCGGTGGGGCCGTACATGTTGTGCAGCTCGGTGTCCGCGAGCCGGGCGAAGAACCGTTCCTGCAGATCCTGCGGGAGCGCCTCGCCCGAGCAGACGACCTGCCGCAGCGGGACGCCGGCGCTGCCCGGCTCGTGCAGGAACACCTCCAGCATCGACGGCACGAAGTGGGCCACGCTCACCTCGGCCCGCCGCATGAGCTCGGCGAGGTAGGCGGGGTCGCGGTGCCCGCCGGGGCGGGCCACCACCAGGGCGGCTCCGACGGTCAGCGGCCAGAAGAACTCCCACACCGACACGTCGAACCCGAACGGCGTCTTCTGCAGCACGCGGTCGTCGCCGGTCAGCGGGAGCCGCCGCTGCATCCAGGCCAGCCGGTTCACGATGCCCGAGTGCGGGACGACCACGCCCTTGGGGCGGCCGGTCGAGCCGGAGGTGTAGATGACGTACGCGGGCAGGTCGGGGCTGAGCCGTCCCCGTTCCGCCTCGGTCAGCGGCTGGCCCGACACGTCCGCCGCCTCGTCCACCCGCAGGCAGGCGGCGTCGTCCGGCACGAGGTGCGCGGTGCTCGCGGCGGCCACGACGATCCCGGCGTGCGCGTCCGCCGCCATGAGGGCGATGCGCGACGCCGGGTGCTCGGGCTCCAGCGGCAGGTACGCGGCCCCGGCCTTGAGCACGCCGAGCAGCGCGATGACCAGGTCGGGGCCGCGTTCGAGCGCGACGCCGACGACCGACTCGGGGCCCGCCCCGCCCTCGATGAGGCGGCGGGCGAGCCGGTTGGCGCGGGTGTCGAGCTCGCTGTACGACAGCTCGGCCCCGTCGAAGACCACCGCCGTCGCGCCGGGCGTCCGGACCGCCTGAGCCTCGATCAGCT
Source organism: Nonomuraea salmonea (assembly GCF_042428605.1). Lineage (NCBI taxonomy): Bacteria > Bacillati > Actinomycetota > Actinomycetes > Streptosporangiales > Streptosporangiaceae > Nonomuraea > Nonomuraea salmonea. The sequence continues at coordinate 3,485 of NZ_JBHMCF010000049.1, read as the reverse complement.
CGACCAGCGAGCCGCCGGGCTGCGGGGCTCCGGTGTCGTTCCAGCCGTGCAGCACCAGGTCACGCTCGTGCGTGTCCAGCACGTCCACCTGCGACAGGCGGGTGCCGGGTGCGGCCACCACCACGGCCAGCGCCCTGGCCCACCACTGCGCGAACCGCTCCGCCGTCCCCGCCTCAAACAGGTCGGCGGCCAGGATCGCCGCGCCGCGCAGCCCGTCCGCCGTCTCCCTGAGGTTCAGCTCCAGGTCGAACTTGGCGGACGGCTGGAGCCGGGCGTCCCCGCCCGGGGCAGCGCCGGTGACGGGGAGGTCGACGTCGGCGTCGGCGACGTTCTGCAGGGTCAGCATCACCTGGAACAGCGGGTGCCGCGCCAGCGACCGGGCCGGCGCCAGCTCTTCCACCAGGCGTTCGAAGGGCACGTCCTGGTGGGCCAGCGCTCCCAGGCTCGCCATACGGACCCGGCCGAGCACCTCGCGGAAGGTGGGGTCGCCGGACAGGTCCGTACGCAGGACCAGCGTGTTGACGAAGAAGCCGACGAGGTCGTCCAGCGCCTCGTCGGTGCGTCCCGCGTTGGCCGTGCCGATCGGGATGTCACGGCCCGCGCCCAGTCTGGACAGCAGGACGGCCAGCGCGGCCTGCAGCACCATGAACGGCGTCACGCCCTCGGCCCGCGCCACCTCCTGCAGCCGCGCGTGCACCTCGGCGGGGACGTGCAGCGGCACCACGTGACCCAGGTGACCGGCCACCGGCGGGCGCGGCCGGTCGCTGGGCAGCGTCAGCTCCTCCGGTGCCCCGGCGAGCGTCTCCCGCCAGTAGGCGACCTGGCGGGACAGCAGGCTGCCCGGGTCGTCCTCGTCGCCCAGCAGGTCACGCTGCCACAGGGCGTAGTCGGCGTACTGGACGGGCAGCGGCTCCCACCGCGGGTCCTGCCCGGCGCGGCGGGCGGCGTAGGCCAGAGAGAGGTCACGTCCGAGCGGGGTCATCGACCAGCCGTCGCCGGCGATGTGGTGCACGACGACCACCAGCACCTGCTCCTGCGGCCCGGCGTCGAACAGCCACGCCCTGATCGGCACCTCGGAGGCCAGGTCGAAGGCGTGCTGCTCGGCCCGCGTCACCGCTTCATGCAGCTCATCGGGAGCCACCCGGACCACCGGCAGCTCCCACTCCAGCTCGTCCATGCTGAGGATCCGCTGGTACGGCTCGCCGCCCTCGACCGGGAACACCGTCCGCAGCACCTCGTGCCGGGCGATGACGTCGCGCAGGGCCGCGTCGAGCGCCTCCCTGTCGATCTCGCCGGTGAGGCGCAGCGACGTGGGCAGGTTGTAGGTGGCGCTCGGGCCCTCCAGCCGGTGGATGAACCACAGGCGGCGCTGCGCGAACGACAACGGCACCCGCTCCGGGCGGTCGCGGAGGGTCAGCGGCGGCCTGGCCGCGCCGGCTTCGGCGATCCCGGCGGCCAGCCCCGCCACGGTCGGGTGCTCGAACAGCGTCCTGATCGGCACCTCGACGCCGAGGATGGCGCGGATCCTGCTCACCAGCCGCACCGCCAGCAGCGAGTGCCCGCCCAGCGCGAAGAAGTCGTCGTGGACGCCGACCCGCTGCTTGCCGAGCACGTCGGCGAAGGCGGCGCACAGCAACTCCTCGTGCAGCCCCACTGGGCCGGCGGCCGTGGTGGTCTCCTGTTGCGGCGCCGGGAGCGCGGTGCGGTCGAGCTTGCCGTTGACGGTCAGCGGCAGCTCGTCCAGCACGACCACCGCTGAGGGCACCAGGTGGGCGGGCAGCCGGTCGGCGGCGTAGCGCCTGACGTCCTCGGCCTCGCCGCCGACGACGTAGGCGACCAGGCGTTTCTCGCCCGCGTCGGCGCGCACGATCACCGCCGCCTGGGCCACGTCCGGGTGCGCGGCCAGGACCGCCCGCACCTCGCCCGGCTCCACGCGCATGCCGCGGATCTTCACCTGCTCATCGGCCCGGCCGACGAACACCAGCTCGCCGTCGGTGGTCCACTTCGCGACGTCGCCCGTCCGGTACATCCGGCCGCCCTCGAACGGGCACGCCACGAACCGCTCTCCGGTCAGGGAGGGCCGGCCGACGTAGCCGCGTGCCACCTGGACGCCCGCGATGTAGACCTCTCCGGCGACGCCCGGGGCCACTGGGGCCAGGTTGTCGTCCAGCACGTACAGCCGGGTGTTGGCGATCGGACGGCCGAAGGGGACGACGCCGTTGACGTGCTCCACCGGGCCGGCGGTCACCATCACCGTCGCCTCCGTGGGCCCGTAGGTGTTGACGAGCTTCCGGTCCTGGGCCCAGGCCCGTGCCGTCGTGCTCGCGATCGGCTCGGCACCGACCAGAACCGTTTCCACCCCGGTCCAATCGGCCGGGTCCACGACCTCCAGCAGCGACGGCACCACACTGGCCGCACGGACGTCGGCGGAGGTCAGCAGGTCCTTGAGGAGTGCCGTGTCCATGCGCTCGCTCCTGCCGGCGATCGCCAGCCGGCCGCCCCGGCTCAGGGTCACGGCGACATCCAGGACCGAGGCGTCGAAGCCGAACGAGGCGAACTGCAGCACCCCCACGCCCGGCTCGACCCCCATCACGGGGCCGAACACCTCGATCAGGTTCACCAGCCCGGCGTGCGCGACGCCCACGCCCTTCGGGACGCCGGTCGAACCCGAGGTGTAGATCACATACGCCAGGCTCGAACCGTCGATCGCGACGCCCGGCCGCTCGTCCGGCAGCGTCGCCGAGTCGTCCAGCGTCACCCGCTCGACCTCCGGCGGCGTCTCCAGCCTTCCCTCGGTGAGCACCACGACCGGTGCGGCGTCGGCCAGCATCCAGGCCCTGCGGTCGGCCGGGTATTCGACGTCGATCGGCACGTACACGCCGCCCGCCTTCCAGACGGCCAGCATCGCCACCACCACGCCGATCCCGCGCTCCAGCACGACCCCCACCGGAGACTCAGGGCCCACGCCCTTCGCGATCAGATGCCGGGCCAGCCGGTTCGCCCGCGCCTCCAGCTCCGCGTACGTCACCTCGCCCCCGCCGCACACCACCGCGACCGCATCGGGGATTGCCTCCGCCCGCGCCTCGAACAGCTCCACCACCGACGTGGGCGTGCGCGGGGTGAGCTCGCCCTGCCAGTCCCGTACGACCTGCCGGCGCTCGGTCGCGTCGAGCACGTCGAGGTCGGACAGCCGGACGGAGGCGTCCTGCACGAACCGTTCGAGCAGCCGCACCCACCGCCGCACCAACCCGTGGGCGGTGCCCTCGTCGAACAGGTCGGTCGCCGCGATCAGCGACCCCCTGAGCCCGGCCGGGGCTCCTTGCTCGTCGAAGACCTCGCCGACGTTGAAGTCGAGGTCGAAGCGGGCGGACACCTCTCCGGCGACCATGCCGGACGCCGCCACATCGGGCAGGTCCAGCGTCGCCTCGGTGTTGTTCTGGACGGTGAGCATCACCTGGAACAGCGGATGCCGGGCCAGCGACCGG
>NZ_JBHMCF010000048.1:0-5425 GCF_042428605.1 Nonomuraea salmonea | reverse complement strand
AGACGTCGGCCACGTTCGCCGCGCCGCCCGGCACCCCGGCCACGATCCGGTCGATGTCCGCCTGGGACAGCTCCACCAGCGGGAGCATCTCCGGCGTGATCTCCGTGGCGTCCGGCGGGATCAGGTTCGCCGGGGTCGCCACGCGCTCCGCCTCGACGGTTGCGGCCAGTTCCGCGACCGTCGGCGTCTGGAACAGGGCGCGTACCGGCACGCTGACGCCGCGCTCGCGCAGCCACTCCACCAGGGTGACCACCATCAGCGAATGTCCGCCCAGCGCGAAGAAGTCGTCGTCCACGCCGACCCGCTCCAGCCCGAGCACGTGCGCGAACCCCTCGCACAGCAGTTCCTCGCGCCGGTTGGCCGGGCCACGACCGCCCACGGCGTACTCGGGGACCGGCAGGGCCTTGCGGTCCAGCTTGCCGTTCGCCGTCAGGGGCAAGGCCGCCAGCGCCACCACGGCCGACGGCACCATGTGGGCCGGCAGACGGTCGGCGACGAAGCGCCGTACCGAGCCGGCCAGGTCCTCAGGGTCGCCGGCCGGGACGACGTACGCGACCAGCCGCTTGTCCCCGGGCCGGTCCTCGCGGACGACCACCGCCGCCTGCGCCACGCCGGGATGCTCCAGCACCACCGCACGGACCTCGCCCGGCTCGACGCGGAAGCCGCGGATCTTCACCTGGTCGTCCACGCGGGACACGAACACCAGCTCGCCGTCCGGCGTCCACCGCACGCGGTCGCCCGTCCGGTACATGCGCTCGCCGGGGCCGCCGAACGGGCAGGCCACGAACCGCTCGCCGGTCAGCCCGGCCCGGTTGACGTAGCCGCGCGCCACGCCCGCCCCGGCGACGTACAGCTCACCGGCGGCGCCCACCGGCACCGGCGACAGCCACTCGTCCAGGACGAACACCCGCGTGTTCGCGATCGGCCGGCCGATCGGCACCACGCCGGCCGCCACGCGTCCCGGGTCCAGCCGCGTCGTGACGACGCCGATCGTGGTCTCGGTGGGCCCGTAGTGGTTGAACACCGGGCGGTCACCGGCCGCCGCGAGCAGCCGCGCCACCCATTCGGGGGCGCCGGCCTCGCCGCCCAGCACCAGCGACCGGCCGGGCAGCACCCGCTCCAGGCCGGACGTCCCGAGCGCCGCGAGGTGCGAGGGCACCGCCTTGAAGTGGTCGATGCGCTGCTCGGCCAGACCGGCCGCGACCGCCGCCGGGTCGGTGACCTGGTCGGCGTCGAGGACGTGCAGCCGCCCGCCGGAGACCAGGGCGGCCAGCAGCGCCGTGTTGCCGAGGTCGGTCGCCTGCCCCTGCAGCAGCGCGTAGGCGCGGCCGGGTTCGTCCCAGCCCAGGCGAGGCGGCACCGCCGAGGCGTAGTTGGCGAGCGCGCCGTGCGTCACGGCGACGCCCTTGGGCAGGCCGGTGGAGCCGGAGGTGTAGATGACGTAGGCGGGGTTGCGGGGGTCTGCCGGACGGCCTGGCGCGGTGCCGGGCTCGCCGGCCAGCTGCGCCGCCGTCTCCGGGTCGTCCAGCGCGAGCGTGCGGACCGGCCAGGCGGGCGAGCCGCCGCGCGTCAGCACCAGCGCCGCCGCGCTGTCGGCCAGCATGTACGCGATCCGCTCCCCGGGCTGCTCGGGGTCGATGGGCAGGTACGCCGCGCCCGCCTTCCAGACCGCCAGGATGGCCGCGATCATCTCCGTGCCCTGCGGCAGGCAGAGGCCGACGACCGACTCCGGGCCGACGCCGTGCCCGATCAGGTGGTGGGCGAGCCGGTTGGCGCGGGCGTCGAGTTCGGCGTACGACACCTCGGTCCCGGCGTGCGTCACGGCCACGGCTTCGGGCGTTCTGGCCGTCTGCGCCTCGAACAGGGCGGCCACGGACGGCGCGGCGACCGGTGTCCCCTGCGGGCTCCCCTCCTTGACCAGCCGGTCGCGTTCGCGTGCTCCCAGCACCCGCACGCCGGACAGGCGTACGGCGGGGTCGCCGGCCACCGCGGTGAGCACGCGGGTCCACCAGCGGGCGAGGCGTTCGGCGGTGTCGGCGTCGAAGAGGTCGGCGGCCACGGTCAGCCAGCCGCGCAGCCCCGCCGGCGCGCCCTGCTCGTCGGTCGTCTCGTCCATGTTCAGGGTCAGGTCGAACTTGGCGGACGACGCCTGGGCCGCGTCGTCCTCCTCGCCCGCCCGCACGCCGGCCAGCTCCAGGGTCGCCGCGGCGTTGTTCTGCAGGTTGAGCATCACCTGGAACAGGGGGTGGCGGGACAGCGACCGCGACGGCGCCAGCTCCTCCACCAGCCGCTCGAACGGCACGTCCTGGTGGGCGAGGCCGGCCACGCTCGCCGCCCGCACCCGGCCCAGCATCTCGCGGAACGTCGGGTCCCCCGACAGGTCAGCGCGCAGCACCAGCGTGTTGACGAAGAAGCCGACCAGGTCGTTCAGGGCCTGGTCGGTACGGCCGGCGTGCGCGGAGCCGATCGGGATGTCGCGGCCCGCGCCCAGCTTGGCCAGCAGCACCGCGAGGGAAGCCTGCAACGTCATGAAGAGGGTGGCCCGTTCGGTCCGGGCGATCTCGGTCAGCCGCCGGTGCACGTCGGCCGGGATCGTGACGGGCACCCTGACCCCGCGGTTGCTCGACACGGCCGGGCGGGGCCGGTCATAGGGCAGGTCCAGTTCTTCGGGGATGCCGTCGAGCGTCTCCCGCCAGAACCCGATCTGCCGGGCCAGGACGCTGCCCGGATCGTCCTCCGCGCCGAGCAGCTCTCGCTGCCACAACGTGTAGTCCGCGTACTGCACCGGCAGCGGCTCCCAGGCCGGGGCCCGACCGGCGGCGCGTGCCTCATAGGCGGCCGACAGGTCCCGGGCGAGCGGCCCCATCGACCAGCCGTCCGCCGCGATGTGGTGCGTCACCACCACCAGGACCTGCTCGCCGGGCCCCGCCACGAACAACCACGCCCGGATCGGCACCTCACGGGCGAGGTCGAAGGCGCACCCCTTCGCCTCGGCCACCGCGCCGTCGAGAGCGCCGGGGTCCACCTCGACGACCGGCAGCTCCCACGCCAGCTCGTCCATGCTCAGGATCCGCTGGTACGGCTCACCGCCCTCGACCGGGAACACCGTCCGCAGCACCTCGTGCCGGGCGATGACGTCACGCAGCGCCACGGCGAGCGCGTCGCGGTCGAGGTCGCCGGTCAGCCGCAGGACGAAGGGCAGGTTGTAGGCGGCGTTCGGGCCCTCGAGCCGGTGGATGAACCACAGCCGGCGCTGCGCGAACGACAAGGGGATCATCAGGAGTCCTCCTGTCCGCGACGCATCGGCCGGAGCGCCGGACGCGATGGTCGTCCCTGTTCGATGCGGTGGGCCAGACCGGCCACCGTCGGCGTGTCGAAGACGTCGGCGATCCTGACCTCGACGCCGATGGCGTGCCGGATCGTGTTGACCAGCTGGATGGCCAGCAGGGAGTGGCCGCCCAGGGTGAAGAAGTCGTCGTCGGCGCCGACCCGTTCCAGGCCGAGCACCTGCGCGAACACCTCGCACAGCGCCTCTTCCTGCGGCGTGGCCGGGGCTCTCCCCTGGCTCGCCTGGTGTTCGGCGGAGGCGGGCAGGGCGGCGCGGTCGAGCTTGCCGTTGACGGTCAGGGGCAGCTCGTCGAGCACGACCACGGCCGAGGGCACCAGGTGGGCGGGCAGGCGGTCGGCGGCGTAGCGCCTGACGTCCTCCGCGTCGCCGCCGACGACGTAGGCGACCAGGCGTTTCTCGCCCGCGTCGGCGCGCACGATCACCGCCGCCTGGGCCACGTCCGGGTGCGTGGCCAGGACCGCCCGCACCTCGCCCGGCTCGACCCGCATGCCGCGGATCTTCACCTGCTCGTCCACCCGGCCCACGAAGATCAACTCGCCGTCGGTGGTCCAGCGGGCCACGTCTCCTGTCCGGTACATGCGGCCGCCGTACGGACAGGCCACGAAACGCTCCGCCGTGAGCCCGGGCCGGCCGACATAGCCGCGCGCCACCTGGACGCCCGCGATGTAGACCTCGCCGGCGACGCCAGGCGGCACCGGCGCCAGGTGGTCGTCCAGCACGTACAGCCGGGTGTTGGCGATCGGCCGGCCGAACGGCACCGCCGAGCGGGTCCCGTTGTGCTCGACGAGGCCCTCGGCCACCATCACCGTCGCCTCCGTGGGGCCGTAGGTGTTGACCAGGCGGCGGCCCCACGACCAGGTGCGCGCCGTCCCGCTCGCGATCGGCTCGGCGCCCACGAGCAGCGCCTGCACGCCCGGCCAGCCGGCCGGGTCGATCACCTCGAGCAGCGACGGCACCACGCTGGCCGCGCACACCCGTTCCGTGGTCACCAGCTCGCGCAGCAGCCCGGCGTCGGTCCGCTCGGCGGGCAGCGCGACGACGAGACGTCCGCCGCGCGCCAGGGTCACGGCGACGTCCAGCACCGAGGCGTCGAAGCCGAACGAGGCGAACTGCAGCACCCCGGCCCCCGGCCCGACGCCCATGATCGGGGCGAACACCTCGATGAGGTTCACCAGCCCGGCGTGCGCCACGCCCACGCCCTTCGGGGCGCCGGTCGAGCCCGAGGTGTAGATGACGTACGCCAGGCTCGAACCGTCGATCGCCGCTCCCGGGCGCTCGTCCGGCAGGCTCGCCAGCCGGGCCGCCTCGGCGGGGTCGTTCATGACCACCCATTCGACGCCGGACGTGCGTGCGGCCAGCCCGACCCGCGCGCAGATGTCGCGGTCCGTCACCACGACCCGTACGCCGGCGTCCCGCAGCATGTACTCGGCCCGCTCGATCGGGTATTCGACGTCGATCGGCACGTACACGCCGCCCGCCTTCCAGACGGCGAGCAGCGCGACGATGGCGTCCACGCCGCGCTTGAACAGCACGCCGACCGGCGACTCAGGCCCCACGCCGTGCGCGATCAGGCGCCGGGCCAGCCGGTTCGCGCGGGCGTCGAGCTGCGCGTACGTCAGGTGGGCGCCGCCCGACACCACGGCCACCCCGTCGGGGGTGCGGTCGGCCTGCGCCTCGATCTCCCGCACCACCGACGTGGGCGGCAGCGCCGCCGGCGATCCCTGCCAGGTGTCCAGGACCTGGCGCCGCTCGGCGTCGTCGAGCACGTCCACGGCGGAGAGCGGGGCGTCCATGAGGGTGTCGAGGCTCTCCAGCAGCCGCACCCACCGGCGCGCCAGCCGCTCGACGCTCTCCTCGTCGAACAGGTCGGCCGCCGCGACCAGCGACCCCTGCAGGCCGGCCGGGGCTCCCTGCTCGTCGAAGACCTCGCCGACGTTGAAGTCGAGGTCGAAGCGGGCCGCCAGCACGCCCTTGGCGAGGTCCGAGGGGACCATGCCGGGCAGGTCCAGGGTGGCGTCGGTGTTGTTCTGGACGGTGAGCATCACCTGGAACAGCGGATGCCGGGCCAGCGACCGG
>NZ_JBHMCF010000047.1:0-66346 GCF_042428605.1 Nonomuraea salmonea | reverse complement strand
CCGGCACCAGAGAGTCCGGCACCAGAGAGTCCGGCACCAGAGAGTCCGGCACCAGAGGGTCCGGCACCAGAGAGTCCGGCACCAGAGAGTCCGGCACCAGAGAGTCCGGCACCAGAGAGTCCGGCACCAGAGATATCGCGCAGTGGTGTCGTAAGGTGCGTTACGCTACCCCTTACGCAGATGCAGTAATGCAGAGGGCCGACCCAACTGGCTGTTGGGCCGACCCTAGTTGGGTGGTGCCGGGCCTTAAAGTTCCCGAAGGAACCTCAAAACGGTCGCCGCAATGCTCGTCACAGCAGCGACGACTTTCAAGGCCGGCACCATCCAGGCCCGCTCATCTTCTGGCCGATCTCGACGCTTTTTCGGCATCGCTCACACCTCCTCCCTGCGGCAGAGTGCCGCTGCAGCGGGCACCCTCTGGGAGCAGCGTGACGATCAACCTCTCGGTGAGCGTGAGAAAATCATAGGGATAGTCCAAGGTCTTCGTCCGGGCTCGGTGGATCCTGCTTCACGGGCATGCGTAAAGCCCCAGGTGGCGGACGCCCCTGGGGCTTTGTTTCGCGACATCGTTATCTAAGCGTGTTCCCGAGCTTATGAAGGGCGTTGCGCTTGTCGTCGAGCGACACATGCGCGTAGATGGTCATGGTCACTTCGATGTCGCTGTGGCCGACGATGTCGCGGACGACCTGAGGTGGGACGCCGAGGTTGAGTAGTAGCGTTACGCAGGTGTGGCGGAGGTCGTGAAACCTCATATCGCCGAGGCCGGTGGACTTGCGGATCGCTCCCCAGCTTCGCCGGATGTTGTCGGGCTCCATCGGGGTTCCGCAGCGCGAGGGGAAGACGAGGCCGTGTTCTTTCCACTCCTCCCAGCGGTCGGAGCGTTCAACGAACTGCTTCTTCCGGTGCTCCTTCAGGGCCTCCACGCAGATGGGAGGCAGCGGGACGGTTCGTTCCGAGCCGGAGGTCTTGGGGCGGACGAACTGGAGGCGGCCCGCGACCCGTTGGAGGCTTTGGACTACCTCAAGCTTGTCGACCTCCAGGTCCACGTCCGTCCAGCGGAGCCCGAGGAGCTCCCCACGGCGCAGGCCGAGGCAGAGCGCCAGGACGTACAGCGCATAGAGGCGGTGGTCCCGGGCGGCTTTGAGGACGGCACGGGCCTGTGGGGCGGTCAGGCCGCGGTTCACCTTGTACTTAGGCACCGGGACCTTGACGAGCTTGGCGACGTTACGAGCGATGATCTCTTCGCGTACGGCGCACTCCAAGGCGTTCCGGAGGAATGCGTGGATGAACTGGACCATGCGGGTGGACAACCGGGAGTCGCAGCACTGGCCGCCTTTGAGAGCGCAGCACACCGGCTTCTCCCGTGAGGCGTCCCAGCCGTTGCGGCAGCATTGGCATTCGGAGCGGACACGGTTGATGAAGAGACGGACGTCCTGGGCGTTGAGCTTGCCCAGGCGCTTCTTGCCCAGCCCCGGGACGAGGTGGAGGCGGACGACGCTCTCGTATCCCTGGTAGGTCTTGGGCCGGCGTTCCTGGCTGACGATGTTCTTCAGCAAGTAGGTGAGGAAGTCGGCGAGTGTCCAGTTCTCTGAGGAGACAGGGATACCCTCGTCGGCCTGGCGGAGGAGTTCGGTCAGCTTCTTACGGGCGTCCTCCTGAGTACGCGCGGAGTCTTGAACTCGCTTCGTGGTTCCGGCTGTGGTTTGGACGAAGGCGGCGTACCCGTATCGGCCATCCTTGCGCGGCCAGATGCTCCCTTCACCGTTGGAGCGCTTGCGGATGCGGCGGCCCGTTCGGCGCTTGGGGTTCTCTTCCGGGGTGCCGAGCATGGTCCTAGTCATTCACGCCACCTCCAGTAGAGCCCTGATGCACTCGGCCAGGGCGTCGGCCGGGACCAGGCGGCGACGGCCGATCTTGACAGTTCGGAGCTGGTTGGAGCGGATGAGGGTGTACAGGGTCCACCGGCTGACGCGGAGGCGATCGGCGGCCTCGTCCACGGTGAGTACGAGGTCACTCATGCGGGGCCTCCTCACACGCCAGCGGAGTGCAGGGCTTGCCCGTGATGGCGGCGACGAGGAGAGCGTCTCCGGCGGAGTGGCCCTTGCCGGCGTACTGCCATTCGCTGATGACGAGGACGGTGTCTTCGTCGGACAGGGGCAGCTCTCGATGGTCTACAGCGAGCCTTCGCCAGCCCCGACCACCATCCGCACTTTGTCCCGGGGCGTGTGCGGTGAGTTAGATAGCTCCCGCGTAGCGAGGGTGAGGCCGTGACGATCGCGGACTTCGGCACCCCATCTCACGGGCTGGGGCGATCGCCGCCGAGCATGGCGGTTCCCGTTCGACGCCGCTGGTTACCGCAGCATCTCCAGCCTCGTTCCGCCGCTGTTCCATGAGATTGCCACAGCCGGGAAGGCATCGGAGGTCACCCAGATCTATGAGGGCGCCAACCAGATCAGCGCATAGTTATCGCCCGGCAGCTCCTCAAGCAGACGTTAACGTGCGGAAACCCGGCGCTTCCTATGAGGTGGGCCGGGTAGCCCGTGATGGGCTCCCTGCTCTACTCTGCGCGTACGGTCACCTCTGCACGCGATGCGTGGAATGTTAGGTACAGCGTGAAGGTGTAGAGGGAGAACCGGTCGGCGCCGTCCCAGTCAAAGAGGTCGACCTGCCCAGGCGGAGCATCAGGGTGAGCGGTCACGCAGTCATGGCCCTCCTGGTCCTCACGCCACTCGACGAGGCGGACATCCTCGAACCGGAAGACCACGACGGGCGTCTTCGACAGCTCGGGTGGAGCCCCCTGCGGATCGTAGACAAACGCCAGCTCCAGCGTCGGCGGCCTGCCGGGCTGGTAGGTCAGGCGTCTGAAGTCGGTGTCGTGCAGGTAGACGTGGGCACCGTCCTCGGTCCAGAACTCGTACAGTCCTCCTTTGGAGGTGACGCCACGATGCTCGTCCTTGGTCACGCCGACGAACTGAGTCACTGACATGTGGACATGGTCTCGCGCACCTGAGTGATCCTGGAGCTCCCTATTAGGTGGTGACAGCAGTGCTGACAGCAACGTCCCCACACATGGGCTCACCGCAGCCGCCCGGCCATACCTTCCTCATCACGGTCTCGATCAGCCGAGCAGCGTGATCGGCCCGCCTGAAAAGCGGAAGGTCGGCAGTTCGACCCTGCCCCTGACCACCAGCTTTGAACAGCCAGAACGCCCCGAACGGATCATCGTTCGGGGCTTTTTGATTGCGCTGACAGCAGCTGCCATGCGTCACTCGGAGAAGATCCTTGAGAACGGCGAGGCGGCGAACGCGTTGTCGGGCCTGGCGGTCAATCCTGCGCTGCCGGAGAGCCTCATGCTCCGAATGCTCCAGTCGGAAGCGGCAGCGGATGCGCTGCCGTACCTCGCGGGGCGGGCCGAGCTGCCGGAGCCGGTGGTGACCTGAGCCGGTGGTGACCTGAGGCTGTCAGCCGCCGAGGTCGTGGGTGATCCAGCCGGGGGTGTCGAAGCGTACGGGCTGTTTGCCCACCAGCGTTGTCAGGTGGGCTTCGAAGGCTTCCAGTTCGGCGGCGCCGATCTGACGGGCCCACTGGTCGCGTAGCTCGTCGAAGATCGCTTCTCCCTGGTGCAGGACCTCGAAGCCCAGCGGGGTCACCTGGAGGCGTTTGCGGCGGGCGTCGTTCGGGTCGGTGTCGCGGGCGACGTAGCCGCGTTCCTGCAGGACCGCGATGGTCCTCGCCGCCGACTGCTTGGAGATGGACAGGCGGCGGCCCAGCTCTGAGGCACTGTCGGCGCCGGCGGCGATGGCTCGCATGGCGAAGTCGTGGACGGGGCGCACGTCCTCGTGGCCGCGCCGGGCCAGCTCGGCGATCGCGGCGTCCACCAGTGTGCGGAAGCCTCCCAGCAGCAGCAAGGCGAGATCGGCGCCAGAGCGAGACATGGGGAGAAGCCTACGGCACCCGTTTGGACAAAGGACAGTCTAGGTGTCTAATATTCGACACCTTGCCTGTCTATTTGAGGAGAGCCATGACCGTCACGCCAGCCGGCGCCACGCTGCCGGACGTCACCCATCACCGCGTCGCGGTCAACGGGACCACGCTGCACTACGTCGCCGCCGGCACCAGTGGCTCCCCGATCCTGCTGGTCCACGGGTTTCCCGAGACCTGGTGGACCTTTCACAAGCTCCTCCCTCTGCTCGCGGCCGATCACCGGGTCTTCGCCGTCGATCTGCGCGGGTTCGGCGACTCGGACAACGGGCCGGGCGAGTACGACAGCGCGACCGCGGCCGAAGACCTCCACCTGCTGATCGAGCACCTCGGCGTCGGCCCGGTCCATCTCACGGGACAGGACATCAGCGGCGCGACCGTCTTCCGCCTGGCCACCACGCACCCCGACGACGTGCTCAGCCTCACCGCCATCGAGATGGGTCTGGCCGGGTTCGGCCTGGAAACGCTGGCCGACGTCACCCGCGGCGGCGCCTGGCACATCGGGGCACTCGCCGCACCCGGCATCCCCGAGCTGCTGCTGGCCGGCCGCGAGCGCGAGTTCCTCGGCCGGTACGCGTTCCCCGCCATGACCGCCACCCCTGGCGCGTTCACCGACGCCGACCTCGACGAGTTCGCCCGCGCCTACGCCCGGCCGGACGGCTGGCGCGGTGCGATCGGCCTCTACCGGTCGATGCTGCGGGAAGGCTCGGAGATCAGGGCCCTCGCGGCGGCTCCCGGGCTGCGGACGCCCGTGCTGGCGGTCGGCGCCGGCGGCGGGCCCTTCACGGCGGACACCATGTCCCAGGCCGCGTTTACCGAGATCAGGTCCGTGCACCTCGACGGTGTGGGCCACTACGTCGCGATGGAGGCCCCTGAGGCGCTGGCGAAGGCGTGCCTCGACTTCATCGAAGGCGTCTGACCGTACAAGTGCGGCGGGCCTAGGATGACGCGGATGATGGGGAATCGAACCTATCGCGTCGTCGATGGTGAGCGCATCGAGGGAGTCTTCCGGCCGGTTTTCATTCGGAACGGCGACACCCACTACCTGAGCGAACTCAAGGTCTTCGCGGACGGTGCCATCTATTACTGGGAGTGGGGCGACCTTGACGGGCTTCGCGCGAAACTCGAGTCGGGCTGGGTGGCGACGACTTTCGACGAAGGAGCCAGGGCGAGCGTTCACCATCTGGCGAGCTGGCGCTTCGACCAGGTCAATGCCTGGATCACAGCCGAGGAACTGCTCGGGGAGGTCGCCGATGCGATCGAGCGGTTGAACGGGCGTCCCGATTCCACGGATCGGTGCATCTCGGCGGCGCTGCGCTACGTCGATTCGCGTACGGAGGCCGACCGGCTCGCGCTGCGCACCGCCTACGCGGCCATTCCGGCGCATCTTCGCGTCTACGCACTCGGCGACATGGACGCCCGTGACCTTCCGCTGCGCGTGCTCGCCTCGGAAGTGGGTGAGACATGGGACGAGGACGTCTATTTCGCGTTCGAGGACGGCAGTGAGGCATTGGACGATGACGGCGCCGTCACCGAAGAAGGCCGGCGAGCTGCATTCCAGTACTTCGCGGAGTGGCGGCGACCTGATCAGGACGTGGCCGCAAGGCGGGAGGCCGAAGCTCAGTCGCCGACCGTGATGCTCACCTACGGCCGTCCGATGTACCCGCGTGCGCACGGGCTGCGCAACGAATTCCCCGCCTCGATCAAAGTCGCCGATGCCGTCTATCCGACGGTCGAGCATGCCTACTGGGCCTTGTCCACGGACGACGAAGCCGCGCGCGAACGCATCCGTACGGCACCGAACGCCAGGGAGGCGCACGACATCGCGGTCGCAGCTGAACGGCGGCCGCACTGGCCGGACGTGCGTCTCCTGGTGATGGCCGACCTGCTGCGCGCGAAGTTCGCCCAGCATCCGGATCTGGCCGAGATTCTCCTGGCCACGGGCGACGGAAGAATCCATTACGCGCACGCCACCTCGGAATTCTGGGACATCACCGACGCCGCCGGACGCAATTGGCTGGGCCGGCTCCTCGAACTGGTCCGCGCCGAACTCGTGGCCGACCGCATCGGCTTCCGTACGGCCCAGTGGTGGGTCAAGCGTCCTGGACGATGAGGGCGGCCTCGGTGCGTTCTCTTTCGAGGGCCTGGCGGATGGCGGTGAATTCGGTGGTGTGCTCTTTCAGGGCGGTGGTCTGCAGTTCTCGTTCCGCGCCGGACCAGATGGTGACGAGATTCGTCTGTTCCTTGCAGGCGACGTCGGCCACCGCGGCGGCGGTTTCGGTTTGGGACGTGCTCGGGTCCTGCCAGCGCTCGTCGGCGGCCGCGGCGAGCGGGTCGGGGTAGTCCTTCTGGCCGCGGGCGCGCAGGCACGATCGCCAGGCCTCGAACGCCGACCTGACGCGGGCGTCCTTCGTCCGGGTCTGTTCGAAGATCTCCCGTTCCAGGCGGGTCAGGAGAGGGGAGTCGGCGGCGGTGACGTAGACGCGGGCCGTGCTCCGCTGGATGCAGTCGTTGGCCGCCGACTGCTCCGTCCTGGTGCGGGGGCCGCCGCGGGCGCGGTGCGCGCGTTCGCGTTCCTTCTCGGCGGTGGTGTACGGGGCCTGGTAGCCGGCCTGCTCGGCCACGACGGGCTCGATGACGCCGTAGCGGCGGCGGTTGGGGGCCTCGACCACGGGGATCGCGGGCAGGGGCGTCCGGTCGTACCCCTTCTGCTTCAGACACACGCTGGTCAGGACGTCCACGGCGCGTTCGGCGCGTTCGATGTCGGCCTCGGTGCGCTTGTAGGCGTCGAAGGGCAGGCGGAGTGCCCGTGCCTCGACGGACGGATCGATGACGGGCGGCGCGGGCGCCTGCGGGGCGGGGGCCGCGCACGCGGCGGCGGACATCAGCGCCAGCAGCGCGCAACCCCGCGCCCATCGTGCGGTGCTCAGGCGCAGGGAACGGTCCTGAAACGCAGAGATTCGACGGTGTTGTCGAACCCGTTGTTGGTGAAGTCGCTGTCGTTGCTGCGCGGGGCGGCGTAATACCTGACACCGGTCAGGTTGTCGCCGCTGTATAGGTCGATGCCCGAGTAGGAGGCGTTGGCCATGGAGCTGGCCTGGTTTTCCAGTGCGCCCAGGTCGTCACGGACCTGGGTGACGCAGGTGACGTCTTTGCGTGCGCCTTTGTAGTCGTCGTGCTCCCAGAACGTGATGAGGTTCCGGTCGACCATCTGCGCTTCCGCGGGGGTGACGGTGAGTACGGAGAATGACGTGATCAGAGTGATGCCGGCAATCGCGAGTTTCCTCATCGACCCTCTTCGCGTGGGGAGCCGGGCGCTCCGGCCCGGAGTTGATGTCGATCTTGGCAATAAGTCTTGACGATTGTCAACCGCCGGTTTGCAGGCGTGCTGAGCTGCGGTAACGCCGGTACGGCCTCCGCGAATGCGCAGACCGCGCAGGCGGAGGACTGCCTCAAGGTGGTCGAACTGGGCTTCACCAGTGCCCTGCAGCCCTACGCCAAGGTGAAGAAGCCAGGCGCATCCGTTCGCGACATTCGACAGGGTGAAGATCTGCTGAGACCGCGCAGGTCATGACGCCACAAAGGTCTGCGTACGGCGGCCCGCATCACCGGAAGCGACCGGTCCTCGCCCGACGGCTGGATGATCGCCAGCAGGACGGGCATGACGAGGTCCGGCTCACCGCTGATCGCCCGGACGGCGTGCGCGGCGCGGGCCCGGGTCCAAGCGTCCTTGCTGTCCAGCAGCCGTCGGACCTGCGGCAGCAGCGGCCCGGCTCGCCGGTCCGATGGCGGCCACCCGTCAAGCACGCGGCCAACGTACCGAGGCTGGCTAGGATGCGGCGATGGGATGGGAAGCGCTTGAGCAGTGGGGTACGGACGTTCGCCGGGTTGAGCCGTTCACACGAGGCGTCGCCAACGACGTGTGGAGTGTGCGCGTTGATGGGCGGCTCGCGGTGGGGCGGCTTGGTAGCCGGAGTGACGATGATCTTGCCTGGGAGACTGAGCTGCTGGTTCATCTCGATCGGGCGGGGTTGAGTGTGCCGGTGCCCGTCCCGACCATGGACGGGCGGTTGTTCGTGGATGGGCTCGTGGTGATGTCCTACGTGGAGGGCCGGGCGCCTGAGACGACGGATGACTGGCGGCGGGTGGCTGAGGTGCTTCGGGAGGTGCATCGGTTGACGGCCGAATGGCCGCAGCGGCCGGGGTGGCGGTCGTCTACAGACCTGCTGCACGCCGAGAGCGGGACGAAGGTCGATCTGCGGGAGATGCCGGCGGAGGCCGTTGCTCGGTGCCGGGCGGCCTGGGCGCGGTTGGCGGGGCGGGCCACGTGTGTGGTGCATGGTGATCCCAATAATGTGGGCAATGTCCTCATCAGTGGAGATCGGGTTACCTTGATCGACTGGGATGAGGCGCATGTCGATGTGCCTGAGCTTGATCTGGTGCTGCCAGACAATGCCGCCGGGCTCGATGAGCACGCGTACGACGTCGCCTGTCAGGCGTCGGCGGCGTGGGAGGCCGCGGTCTGCTGGGATGACGACTACTCGGTCAAGCGGCTCGCCGAGGTGCGGGCGATCTGACGCGATAGGTGGCCGGGACACTCCGGAGACGTGGCGGAACAGCCGGGCTTCGCTGGTGAAGCCCGAGCGGGCGGCGATGACGCTCACCGGAAGCGTGGCGAGTGCGGGGTCGGTCAGGGCGCGCCGGCTGTGTTCGAGGCGGCGGCGCCGGATCCAGCCGCGGAGCGACACCTGCGTCAGGTCGGGTTTCCTCGACAACCCCGACGTCTGAGGGAAGCCGGGCCCGATGTGGGGCGGGCCCGGCTGCCCGACCAGGGTCAGCGGAGGGTGCAGGTCGTGCCGTTCAGGGTGAAGACGCGGGGCAGGACGTTCGGGCCGGTGTAGTTGCCGACGAAGCCGATCGACGCCGTGGCCCCCGTTCCGAGCGCCGGGTTGGCGGGCTCGTTGACGGCGCGGACCTGGCCGCCGTCCTCCGTCCACACGGCGCTCCACCCGCTCCCGAAGCTCTGCCAGGTGCGTGGCCAGGTGAAGGAGAGGGTCCAGCCGTCGAGCGGGGCGCCGTGGTTGGTGACGTCGAGGGCGCCGACGTAGCCGCTGGCCCAGTCGGACTGGACGGTCAGCTTCACGCTGCACGTGCTGGTCGCCGGGGTGCCGGTGGTGAAGGTGAGCGGGAGGGACGGGTGAGATTGGGCGCCGGCGTGGGTGCGGGCGAGCACGTTCACGGTGTAGCGGGTGCCGGGCTCAAGGTTGCGTACGGTCAGTTTGGTGCCGGAGGTCTCGCCGAGCTGCTCGGTGACGGCGCCGTGCTGGCGGACCAGCTCGTACTTGGCGACGCCGGGGACGGCGGGCCAGGTGATCGTGGCGGTGGTGTCCGTGACGGCGGTGAGCTTCGGCCGGCCAGGCGTGCCGGGGCGGGCGGCCTGCGGCTTCGCGGGCCGCAGGATGACGGTGGTCATCGAGAGCGGCGGGAGCGTCTGCGCGGTCGCGCTGCCGGTCGAGCCGGTGGTGATGGCGGTGGCGCCGTTGGTGTGGCTCAGCACGGTGGGGGCGCCGGCCGCGGGGGAGAAGCCGGTGTAGTCGAGTTCGACCGGGTACGACGTGTCGGCCGAGGTGTTGAGCAGCAGGACGGCGAGGTCGCCGTTGGGCCGCCGGGCGGCGTGGGCCTGGACGTCGGGCCTGGAGGCGGCGGCGCGGATGAACTGGTCGCCCGGCCTGGCGAACGTGCCGACCATCTGCAGCGCGTAATAGGGCGCGAAGGGCGTGTTGAGCGGCGGCTCGCAGACGCTGCCGTCGGCGGTGCAGCCGGCGCTGGACAGCAGGCCGAAGTCGCCGTAGTCGGTGTGTCCCGCGACCTCGGTGACCTCGCCGATGCCGTTGTGCACGTTCCACCAGTCCACCGTGAACACGCCGCCGGCCAGCAGCGTCGCGTACGCGTCGGCGGCGGCCAGCGCGCCCGGCTGGGTGTTGGTGCCGTTGCTGCTCGACCCCGTGTTGAACTCGGTCATCGCAATGCCGATGCGCTCGGCGCCGGGCCCCGCGTACGCGGCGATCTGCTCGCGGGTGAGCTGGATGATGTCGGGGACGTGGCCGGTCTTGTCGAGGGCGCCCGGATACCAGTGCAGGATCACGAAGTCGATCTTCGAGCCGGCGGTGGACAGGACGACCTGGTTCCACGAGCCGGTGTCGCCCTCGGCCACGATGGCGTCCGGCCAGTTGGCGGGGGTGGTCAGCACCGCGCCGATCTTGATGGTCGGGTCCACGGCCTTCATCGCGTCGGAGTAGGCGACGACGTGCCGGGCGTACTCGTGCGGGCTCTTGTCCTCGTGGTCGTCGGCCTCCCAGGCGGCGCCGTAGTGGCCGTTGCCGTAGTTCTCGTTGCCGATCTCCCACAGCTTGACGCCGTAGCGCTTGGTGACGTTGGCGTAGCGGACCCAGGCGGCGGCCTCCTCGGCGGTGCCGGTGCCGTAGTTGGCGGTGACCATGGGCTGCGCGCCGGTCCTGCGTACGCCGGCCATGAACGTGTCGAAGTCGGTGTTCGGCGCCACGTAGCCGCCGGGGGCGGTGTGGTCGGCCCAGTGGTAGATGTCGGAGTAGGAGCCGCCGGGATAGCGCAGCAGCTTCACGCCGGCGTCCTTGAGCAGGTCGGCGGTGGCGTTCGTGCCCAGGTTCGTGTCCCAGATGGCGTGGTTGGTGCCGATGCCCGTCTCGGGGACGGCGGCCAGGCCCGCGCGGGCGTTGACGGTCACGGCCACGGGTTCGTCGTCGGCCGCGTACGCGGTCGCAGGGGCGTTGAGCGCGGTCAGCGTCAGCAGGACGGCCAGCGCGGCTCGTAACGGGACTTTCGGCATCGGGCGCACCTCATGCTGGGAAGGGGACACCGGGAAAGCAGTGCGATCATCAGCGGCTCGCCGCGCGCCCGTCAATCGCAGCTGAAACTTTCACGAAATGTCCCGGATGCCATGATGGACAGCATGTTGAAGGCTGCGGGGCTGGACGAACTGGAGGAACGGGTCTACCGGGCACTCGTACGAGCAGGCGAGGCCGACACCCCGGGTTTGGCCGCCGAGCTGGGCGCCGGGGAGGCGGAGACGGCCCGCGCGCTGGCCGGGATGCGCGAATCGGGGCTGGTCAGAGAGGTGGCGCCGGGCAGGTTCGCGCCCGTGGCGCCCGAGGTGGCGCTGGGACCCCGGCTCGTACGCGGCCAGGAGGCCATCGACTGGGCCCGCCAGGCGATCGAGCAGCTCTCGGAGGAGTATCGCGCGAGCGCCCGCAGGCGCGACGCCCACCGCCTGATCGAGGTGCTGCCGAGCCGGGCCGCGCTGCGCGAGCAGGTACGCCACCTCCAGGACAGCGCCCGCGAGGAGGTCCTGTACTTCTGCCGCGCCGGCCACGTGGTGATGCCGTCGCAGGACAACGACGAGGAGCTGCAGGCGCTCGGCAGGGGCGTGGGTTACCGGGTCATCTACGAGCGGGCCCTGCTGGAGGAGCCCGGCATGGTCGCCAACGTGGCGTACGGGATCAAGCTCGGCGAGCAGGCCCGCGCCGTACGGACGCTGCCGGTGCGGATGATGATCGCGGACCGGGAGACCGCGCTGCTGCCGCTGGTCCAGCACGTCGGCGGGATGACGGAGCTGACGGCCGCACTGGTGCGCGACAGCAGCCTGCTGGAGGCGCTGATCGCGCTGTTCGAGGCGCAGTGGGAGCGGGCGACGCCCATCAGGTTCTCGGAGGACGGCCAGGTGGCCGACACCGGGTCGTGCCCCCTGGACGCCGACGAGCTCTATCTGCTGTCACTGCTGGTGGCCGGCGTGCCGGAGAAGACGATCGCGAGCCAGCTCGGGCTCAGCCTGCGTACGGTGCAGCGCCGCGTCTACCACCTCATGCGGCTCGCGGGCGCGCAGACCAGGATGCAACTTGCCTGGCATGCGGCCCGCGAGCACTGGTTGTGATCGGTCAGCGCACGCCGTACGCCCTGGTCACGGTCTGCTCGAACCGGCTGCCCCGGTCGCCCGTCACGGTGACCCGCAGCGAGACGCCGGTGTCGGTGCGCTTGTGCGCGACGAGGCCGGAGTAGCGGCCCTGGCCGAGCGGCAGCACCGGGATGCGCTTCCAGGTCTTGCCGTCGTCGTACGACAGCTCGGCGCTCAGCGTCTTCGCCCCCTTGGCGGTGAAGCCGAGCGGGACCGGGAGCGTCCTCGGCACCCTGCCTTCGAGGTCGGCGGGGATCGTGTAGTCCACGCCGAGCAGCGGCAGCTCCTTGGTGCCCTCGGCGCGGCCCGACCTGAACGTCCACGCCGACTCGGTCGCCGTGGCGTAGCGCCAGTTCTCGGAGGTGCGGGTGGTGGACAGCTCCAAGCGGTACTCGGCGTCCTGCTCGGCGGCCGGGTAGGTGCCGCTCAGCGTCGCGCGCTCCTCCTCCAGCTTGCCGTCGCGGTAGAAGCGGGCGGCGGTGGTGTCCTTGTCGCCGCTGCCGCCGGCGTACCCGATGTGCCCGGCGGCGTCCACGAACTCGGGCGCCTCGACGCTCAGCACGTCACCCGTGCGGCTCGCGCTCTGCGCGACCGGCCGGACGACCGGCGCGAACCAGGTCTCCCTGACCGTCTCGCCGGCCCGGTACGTCCGGGGCACGTCGGTCAGCCCGCCACGCAGCCGCGAGTTGGACTCCCAGGTGAGCATGTGCTGCACGATGTGCTGCCATTGGGTGTCGCCCGAGCTGACGTACTCGGCCCTGCGGTTGCCGGTCGGCAGGTAGCGCTGGGTCTCCATCTGGTTGTCGAGGCTGTACTGCTGCCAGGGCCGCCAGCCGAAGCGCTGGTCCTTGCCGTACCGCTCGCCGCCCGACTCCTGGTAGTGGGAGTCGACGAGGGCGGTGTTGCGCCAGTTCACGTCATGGACGATCTTCTGGGGCACGTGGCCCTGGGAGACCTGCATGACCTCGTACAGGTACGGGGTCTGGAAGCGGCCCGTCACCTGCAGCGTGCCGCCGCCCTTGCGCACCCGGTCGAGCAGCGCCTGGCCGCGGTCGTGGGTGATCATCAGGGTGGGCAGCGGGTCGCGGGCGCCGGTGGGGTTCCACGGCTGCCACATCGCGCGCCCGTCGGGGCCGACCACGATCACCGCCACCGCTCCGGCCGCCTTGAGGTCGTCGATCTTGCTCGACCAGTCGCCGAACGAGCTGCTGGTGATGACCGCGGCCTTGCCCTTGAGCTTGCCGCCCGCGTCGCCGTCGGCGAGCTTCCAGTGCCGCGTGCCGGAGATCTCGGGAGACCTGATGGTCGGCCTGACCACCAGGTCGTCGCGGCCGAGCCGGGCGCTCACCCGGGGCGCGGCGAGCTGCCAGCGTGAGGCGAACTCGAACGTGCCGTTCTTGACCGGCGCCGTCGGGGTGACGGCCAGGCCCTCGACGGACGGGAAGTTCATCGCGCCGAGCGCGATCTTCCTGTTCCCGTACGTGCGGTAGGTGAAGTAGGTGGCGATGCCGTCCTGGATCACCGGCTGCGAGGTCCTGATCTCGATCGGCACGGCGGTCCTGGCGTCGAGCACGACCTCCATGTCCTGCCGCAGCTGCAGCTCGGGGAAGACCATCAGGGTGTCCATGGGCAGCTCGTCGCTGGTCTCGCCCATGATGGCCTGGGTGTGGTAGGTGCCCTCGGGCATCTCGACCGTCCAGCCCTCGGCCTCGTCGAGGATGTAGCCGTAGGCGTCGTCCCTGCTGGAGGCGCCGTACATCATGATCACCGGGACGCGGGACGGCTGCCCGTCGCGGCCGATCGCGGTGAAGTGGACCTTGTGCATCTTGCCGCGCCTGGTCAGCGCCAGCGTGGTGTGCGCGAGCGCGGAGCCGTCCGCGGTGGTGGCGGTGACGTAACCGGCGTGCCTGCCGTGCTGGAGCTTGGCGAGGTCCACCTGGAGGTCCACGGTGGCGCTCGCGCCCGGCTCGATCGTGACGGTGGTGGCCGACAGGGTCAGCGCGCCGTCGCCGGGGGCGGTGCCGTCCAGGTTGGACAGCGCAGGGGTGAGCGTCAGCGTGGCGGGGGAGTCGCCGGCGTTGCTGTAGGTGATCGTGCCGGACGGGACGGCGGTGCCGTCGTCCTCGAAGATGCCGAGGCTCAGCGAGGCGGTGGCGGTGACGGTCTGGCGCAGGGCTCGGACCACGTCGAGGCGGCCGCCGCCCTGCTCGAACGGGGTCTGCCCGTCGATCGTCTTCGCCGTGGACACCAGGGCGTCCTTGAGCCGGCCCGCCTTCCAGTCCGGGTGGCGCTGGGCGAGGATCGCCGCCGCGCCCGCCACGTGCGGCGTGGCCATGGACGTGCCGTTGAGCCGGGTGTAGAGGTCGTCGACCGGGGTGCCCAGGGTGGTGCCCGAGGCCCTGGCGGCGGTGATGTTGACGCCGGGCGCGGTGATGTCCGGCTTGATCGCCTCGTCCAGGCGCGGGCCCCGGCTGGAGAAGGAGGCGAGCGCGTCGTCGCCGTCCACGGCGCCGACGGTCAGCGCCGAACTGGCCGCGCCGGGGGAGCCGACCGTGTAGTCGTCGCCCTCGTTGCCCGCCGCGATCACGAACAGGCTGCCGGTCTCCTCGGTCAGCCGGTCCACCGCGACGCTGAGCGGGTCGGTGCCGTCGGTCGCGCCGCCGCCGAGGCTCATGCTGACGATGTCGGCGCCGCTCTCGCGCGCCGCCCACTCCATGCCGGCCAGCACCTGCGACTCGGAGCCGCTGCCGCGCTTGTCGAGCACCTTGCCGATGGCCAGCTGCGCGCCAGGGGCCACGCCCTTGCGCTGCCCGCCCGCGCCGTTGCCGGTGCCCGCCACGGTCGCGGCGACGTGGGTGCCGTGGCCGTGCTCGTCCTTCACCGATTCGTCGTCGGTGAAGTTCCTGGTCTCGGTGATCTTGCCGGTGACGTCGGGGTGGTTCTCGTCGATGCCGGTGTCCAGCACGGCGACCTTGACGCCCGTGCCGTCGTACCCGTCCTGCCAGGCCTGCGGCGCGCCCACCTGCGGGACGCTGTGCTCCAGCGTCGCGTGCACCTTGCCGTCGAGCCACACCTTGGCCAGCCCGTCGCGCAGCCTCGGCTCGCCCGACGCGCTCCACAGCGTGGGCAGGTCGTCCTTGTCGGCACGCATCGTGGCGGCGTTGACGCTGCGCAGCGTGACGCCCTTCGCGGCGCCGTCGCGGTAGGATAGGATGAGCGGCAGCACATCGCTGCTCTCGTCGTCGTAGCCCTGCTCGATCAGCTCGCCGACCGAGAACAGCCGCTCGTCCACGAGGCCGCGCGACAGGTACGGCACCATGTCGGCGGGCGTGACGACCAGATCGCCGTTCTCCTCGCGGGTGAAGAACCTGACGTCCTCGCGGCCCTCGGCCGGTTTCACGGTCGCGGCGCGCTTCCCGCCGGCGAACTCCTGTACGGTGACCACGTCACCGGTGATCAACGTCACCCGGTGCTGCTCCCCGCCGCCCGGCTGGCCTGGCTCCGCGGCCTGGGCCGGAGCCGCGAGCAGCGCCAGGCCCACGCCGGTGGCGGCGAAGAGGGGGATCCATCTCATGAACGAACCGATCTTTCGTGCGGCTTTACCCGTTCAAGAGAATGGGGGATCCTGCCGGTCAGAAGCAGTCGAACAGCCTGGTCAAATGACGACATGTCGCGAACATGACAGCAGGGCTGGGGCTCAGTTGTCCTTGGAGAGGCGGGTGGCCTGGCGCTCCCGTCGGGCCGGTCACCGCGACGCCCGCCTGGTCAGGCCGGCAGCTCCCGCCGCTTGGGAGTGACGCTGGCCAGCAGCAGGAGCAGGGCGGCCTGGGCGAGCATGCCGGGCGCGAGCGGCGGCGCGCCGCCGACCGACTTCGTCAGCGCCGACCACCACTGCGACAACGGCGACAGCGAGTCCCAGTCGGGGTCCATCGCGCCCATGCCGTGGTTGGCCACCACGTGCATGAGGACGCCGTACGCCGAGGCCAGCAGCACGATCACGGCGAGCACGCGCACCACGGTGAGCGCGGGCCCCGCGTCGCGCAGGGCGAGCATGAGCAGCGCGACCGCGAGCAGCGCGATGGCCACCCAGGGGATCAGCTGGGGCGGGGTCTGCCAGTGGCGCTCGAAGGCCAGCTCGAGAGCGGCGCCCACGATGCCGATCGCCACCAGGGCGAGCAGCCCGAGCCGCAGCATCGCGGTGCCTGCGGATCCGCGGCGGCGGCTGGGCCGCGCGGTCGTTCGTGAGGAGGTTGAGGTCATGTGCGGGGACCACCGTCCGGTACGAGGGGTCTTCGTCCTCTCCAAGGTCGCCGTGCATCCTCAGATATTTCTCAGTGGAATGTGAAGATCTGGTGAGAAGTGCAGCTAGGAAGGCCGGGTGGCGAGGTCGAAGACACGTATGAGCTCCTCTGCCCCGGCCCGCGGATCGTCCGCGAGGGCGAGCGCCTCGATGGAGCCCCGCAGCGCCGCGCTCATCACCTCGGCGTCGAACGCACGGAAGGCCCCCTCCCGCTGGCCCTCCGCGAAGAGCCCGGCGGGCCACCCGTCGGAGCCCGGCTCGGAGGTGTTGCAGACGATCTGCCGCAGCGCCCGTACGCGCTCGGGCCGGGCGGCGGCGAAGTCGAGCCGCCCCCTGATGTACGCCGACAGCCGCTCCCGCACCCCCGAGACCCCCGAGGCCGCCCGCCGGATGAACGCCGCCTCCTCCTCCCGCACCACCCGCGCCACGGTCGCCAGCAGCTCCTCCTTGTCGGCGAAGTGGTAGGAGATCAGCCGCTTGCTGCTGAGCCCCGCCTGCCGGCAGATGGCGTCGTAGCTGGTGCCGGCGAACCCCCGCCGCGCCAGCACGACGATCGTGGCCGACGTGATCTGCGCACGGCGCACCTCGGACACCGGCAGGCGCCTCGCGGGGACTCCCATGCCTGCACACGTTCCACGCCGCGGCTCGGGACATCCCCAGGGACGCTTAAAGCGCGGATTTCTCTGGTTCACGCCGCCGATGCGCCTACCCTGGTACGCGCCGCACCGGAGACTCCCGGAGAGACCCCCATGGCCAAATCCACGCCCCCGCAAGCCACCCACGAGCCGGGCACGTACGCGGGCGCCCTCGCGGGCGACCCCGACGCTCCCGCAGGCCCCGTGACCAGGGCCGACCCGGCCACGGCCGAGCGGGCGCCGTACCGAGGCACGCCGGCCGCGCGGCGGCAGCTCGCCGGGCTCGCCTTCGCCGCCCGCAGGCTCGCGCGCGGCGACGCGGGCGCCGCGCCGGCGGTCGCCGTCGTGTACGTGGCGGGCGGCGACGAGGAGCTCACCCTGCGCCGCGTGCACCAGGCGCTGCGCGAGCTGGGCGGCGACGTCGTCAGAGGCAGCGTGATCTTCACCGGCAGCCTGTGGCAGGCGGTGCTGACCGTCTTCAAGCGGCAGGCCGGCGCCGGGCGCGTCGAGTCGGCGGTCGGGCTGGCCGTCTCGGCGGGGGAGAACAAGCTGTACTTCGAGACCCAGGCGGCGATCACCAAGACCAACGCAGAGGCGATCGCCACGCTGCTGGACTCGCTGGGCGACGCCACCATCGGCCTGGTCTTCGTCGGCAACCTGCTGGCCATGAAGATCGACGGGACGACCGTCGGCATGGAGCTGACCCCGCGGCAGGCGGCCTACCTGCGCGACAATCCGGCGCTGCACCGAGACCCCGCCGCGGCCCTTGAGGCCATGGAGCGCATACGCGTACAGGGGGCCTGACGCGCCGCGGCCGGAGGTCGGTGGCTCACATGTTGATCATGTGACCCGCGAGCCCGTGGACGGCCTCCTTGACGGCCTCGCCGAGCGTCGGGTGGGCGTGGACGTTGCGCGCCACCTCGTGCACGGTGAGGTCCCACTGCTGCGCCAGCGTCAGCTCGGGCAGCAGCTCGGTGACCTCGGGCCCGATCAGGTGGGCGCCGAGCAGCTCGCCGTGGGTGTCGTCACTGATGATCTTCACGAAGCCGGCCGTCTCGCCGAGGCCGTGGGACTTGCCGTTGGCGGTGAACGGGAACTTCGACACCTTGACGTCGTAGCCCAGCTCGCGGGCCTGCGCCTCGGTGTGGCCGAAGCTCGCCACCTGTGGCTGGCAGTAGGTCGCGCGCGGGATCATCACGTAGTCGAGCTCCATCGTCTCGGCGTCCGCGATGGTCTCGGCGGCGATGATGCCCATCGACTCGGCCGCGTGGGCCAGCATCAGCTTGGCCGTGACGTCGCCGATGGCGAAGATGTGCGGCACGTTGGTGCGGCACCGGCCGTCGACCGCGATCGCGCCGCGCTCGGTCAGCTCGACGCCGGTCTTCTCCAGGCCGTAGCCCTCGACCCGCGGCTGGAACCCGATGGCCTGCATCACCTTGTCGGCCTCCAGCACCTGCGTCTGGTCGCCGCGCGTGACGGTGACCTTGACGGAGGAGCCGTTGTCCTCGATGGAGTCGACGCGGGTGGAGGTCAGCACCTCGATGCCGAGCCGCTTGTAGCGCTTGGCCAGCTCGGCCGAGACCTCTTCGTCCTCCAGCGGCACGATGCGGTCGAGGAACTCGACGATCGTCACCTTGACGCCGTAGTTGTGCAGCACGTACGCGAACTCGACGCCGATCGCGCCCGCGCCCGCGATGATGATGCTGCTGGGCAGCTCCTCGGAGAGGATCTGCTCCTCGTACGTCACCACGCGCTCCGACAGCTGCGTGCCGGGGATGAGCCGGGTGGTCGCGCCGGCCGCGATGATGCAGTGGGCGAACGTGATGGTCTCGCCGTTGACCTGGAGCGTGTTGGCGTCGAGGAACGTGCCGCGCCCGTCGTACTCCGTGATGGCGTTCTTCTTCATCAGGTAGTGAACGCCCTTGACCCGCCCGTCGGCCACCTTGCGGCTGCGCTGGAAGGCCGCGCCGTAGTCGAAGGTGACCTCGCCGCTGATGCCGAAGGTCTTGGCCTCGTGGTGGAAGATGTGGGCGAGCTCGGCGTTGCGCAGCAGTGCCTTGGACGGGATGCAGCCCACGTTCAGGCAGACGCCACCCCAGTACTTCTCCTCGACGACCGCGGTGCGCAGGCCGAGCTGGGCGGCGCGGACCGCGGCCGTATAACCTCCAGGACCCGCGCCGAGGACGACGACGTCATAGTGAGTGCTCATGAGTCGGACCATACCGCCCGGGCGTACCTGCCCCTGACCTCAGACCTCCACCTTGTACGGCAGGCTGAGCTCATCTGCGGGAACGCCCCGGATGCCCCAGTTGTGCGTGGGCATCTCGATGATCGTGATCTCAACGTCCTCGGGATCGTACCCCGATCTGGCGTAGATCTCGCGAATCAGCGCCTTCTTGGCCTCGGTGCTGCGCCCGGTGAAGCAGACGATCTCGATGATGAGATAACGCTCACTCCGCTGCGGGCAGACGAAGTCGTCGGCGTCGAGCAGCAGGAACCGGTGGAACCGCTTGTCCTCGGGCAGCCCCCACGCCTTCACCAGGCACGCCTGGATGAGATCGGAGACCTCACGCTGCCGGCCGGCCCACACGTCCCGGCGGCCGTACACCTTCACCTGCGCCATGCCGCCACTATAGAGGGCGTGATCCGCATACTCCTGGCCGACGACGAGGCCATGATCAGAGCGGGGGTCAGGGCGATCCTCGAATCCGACCCCGAGCTGGACGTCGTGGCCGAGGCCGGCGATGGCAGGCAGGCGGTCGACCTCGCCATCAGCCACCACCCCGACGTCGCGCTCCTCGACATCCGCATGCCGCGCCTCGACGGCCTGGCCGCCGCCGCCGAGATCCGCAGGGCGGCGCCCGGCACGGCGGTGGTGATGCTGACCACGTTCGGCGAGGACGACTACATCGCCAAGGCGCTCGACGTGGGCGCGGGCGGGTTCCTGCTCAAGTCGGGCGACCCGCGTGAGCTGCTGGCCGGCATCCACGCGGTCGCCGAGGGGGCGGCGTACCTGTCGCCGAAGGTCGCCCAGCGGGTGATCGCGCAGCTGTCCGGCGGGCGCATGTCGAAGGGGGCGCAGGCGCGTGACCGCATCGAGGTGCTCACCGAGCGGGAGCGCGAGGTGCTCGCGCTGCTCGGCGCGGGCCTGTCCAACGCGGAGATCGCGCGCGAGCTGCACCTCGTGGAGGGCACGGTGAAGGCGTACGTGAGCGCCATCCTCACCCGGCTCGACGTGCGCAACCGCGTGCAGGCCGCGATCATCGCCCACGAGGCCGGCTTGGTAGCCTGACGCGTGATGTATCGCCTCGTGTTCTCGCAGGTCTTGCGGCGTTTCGACGCCGAGGCCGTGCACCGACTCACCGTGAGCGCCCTCGCGCTCCTCGCCCGGCTGCCGCTGCTCAAGCGGCTGCTGCACCGGGCGTACGCGCCGCACGACCCGGCCCTGCGCGTGAGCGCGTTCGGCGTGCACTTCCCCGGCCCGCTCGGCCTGGCCGCCGGCTTCGACAAGGACGCCGCCTGCGCCGAGGCCGTCGCCGCGCTCGGCTTCAGCCACGTCGAGGTGGGCACCATCACGGCCCACGGCCAGCCGGGCAACCCGCGCCCCCGCCTGTTCCGTCTCGTACGCGAGCGCGCGGTGATCAACCGGATGGGCTTCAACAACGCCGGCGCCCACGCCGCGGCCCGCAGGCTGCGCCGCCCGCGCGGCGTGCCCGTCGTGGTCGGGGTGAACATCGGCAAGACCAAGGTGATCCCCGAGTCGGGCGCCACCGCCGACTACGTCGCCGGCGCGAAGAAGCTCGCCCCGCTGGCCGACTACCTCGTGGTCAACGTCAGCTCGCCCAACACCCCTGGGCTGCGCGACCTCCAGGCCGTCTCGCTGCTGCGGCCGCTGCTCACCGCGGTCAAGGAGGTCTGCGACGCCACCCCGCGCCGCACCCCGCTGCTCGTCAAGATCGCGCCCGACCTGGCCGACGAGGACGTCGACGCGGTCGCCGAGCTGGCCATGGAGCTGGGCCTCGACGGCATCATCGCCACCAACACCACGATCAGGCACGACGGCGAGCGCGGCGGGCTGTCGGGCCGCCCGCTCAAGGTCCGCTCGCTGGAGGTGCTGCGGCGGCTGCGCGCCAAGGTCGGTGACCGGCTCACGCTGGTCTCGGTCGGCGGCGTCGAGGACGTCGACGACGTGTGGGAGCGCATCCTCGCCGGCGCCACCCTCGTCCAGGGCTACACCGGCTGGATCTACGGGGGCCCGCTGTGGGCCGCCCGCATCCACCGGCAGCTGCTGCGCCGGGTCCGCCGCCACGGCCTGAGCTCGGTCATGGAAGCCGTCGGCCGTACGGCGTGACTTAAGGTGGTCCGAATGATCAGACCCGTGACTGTGACCGGCGGCGTGATCATGCGCCTGGCGACCGAGCAGGACGCCGAGGCGCTCGCCGCCGCCTACCTCCGCAACCGCGACCACCTCAAGCGGTGGGAGCCGCGCCGCTCCGAGGGGTTCTTCACCTTCGCGGGGCAGGCCGAGGGCCTCAAGGGCCAGCTCCAGGCGCACGGCAGGGGCCAGGTGGTGCCGTGGCTGCTGTGTGACGGCGAGCGGGTGGTCGGCCGCATGACGCTCAGCAACATCGTCCGCGGCCCCTGGCTCAGCGCCGACGTCGGCTACTGGATCGACGCCGAGTACAACGGCCGCGGCCTCGCGACCGCGGCCGTGCACGAGGTGTGCAGGCAGGCCGACCAGGAGATCGGCCTGCACCGCGTCGCGGCGAGCACCCTGCTCGACAACGCCGCCTCGCAGAGCGTGCTGCGCAAGTGCGGCTTCGAGCCGTACGGCACGGCGCCGAACTATCTGGAGATCGACGGACGCTGGCAGCACCACCTGCTCTGGCAGCGCATACTCAACGACCGCCCGGCCTTCTGACCCCGCGTCAGAGGCTGGGCCTGGTGGACTCGGCGTCGTGGGTCATGGCGTCGATGCGCTCCATCACCTCGGTCACCCGCACGGTGGAGGGCCGGTGCGGGCGGCGGCGCTGCCACGGGTGCGGCCCCGCCGCCGGCCGATACTCCACGCCGAGCGCGTCCAGCCGCCCCAGGTGCTCGCCCAGCCGGGCGTCGAAGTCGTCGCCCGCCGCGCCCGCCGCGCCCGCCCACGCCACCTCGGCCAGCGCGCAGGCCCTGGGCCACATCCGGTAGTCGACGGTCCGCGGGTCGGGCACCCGCTCGGTCCACAGCTGCGCCTGCACGCCGATGACCCGCGCCCGCTCCTCGTCGCTCCACCCGGCGGGCGCGGGGTCGAACGCGGCGACGTCCGCCACGGTGATCGCGTCGCCGATCGCCATCGGCTCGTCCGGCGAGCCGGCCTCGGCGTAGTCGAAGTAGAGCGGGAACACCGGCGTGGCCACCACGTCATGACCGGCCGCGGCCGCCCTGCGGCCCACGTTCATGCCGCGCCACGGCATCACGATCGTGTCCTGCCGCAGCCCGCCGCCCACGAACGCCTCGTCCCACACCACGGCCCGCGCGCCCCGCTCGGCCAGCACGTCGGCCAGCCGCCGCAGGAACCACGCCTGCAGCTCCACCACGCCGCCGAGGCCGAGCGACTCCCGGTAAGCGGTGATCTCGTCGGAGGCCGCCCACCGGTCGAGCACCACCTCGTCGCCGCCGATGTGCACGTAGGGGGTCTCGCCCAGGGCGCCGATCAGCTCGTCGAAGATCGCGGTCAGGAACTCCACGGTCTTCGGCAGCGGCGACAGGATCGCGGGGGAGATGCCCCACCGGTCCAGCACGTCATGGGGCTCACCCGTGGCCCCGAACTCCGGGTAGGCCGCCAGGATCGCCGACGCGTGCCCCGGCACGTCGATCTCCGGCACGATCGTCACGTGCCGCGAGCGCGCGTACGCGGCCAGCTCTGCCAGGTCGTCGAGCGTGTAGTAGCCGCCGTGCGGCACCTCGTCGTACGCGTCGGGCTCGCGGTAGTGGTTGACCGCCGTCCGCGGCCGGTGCGAGGAGACCTCGTGCAGCAGCGGGTAGGCCCGGCTCTCCACCCGCCAGCCCTGGTCGTCCACGAGGTGCAGGTGCAGCCGGTTGAGCTTGTGCACCGCCATCAGGTCGATCAGCCGCAGCACCTCACGCTTGGGGAAGAAGTGCCTGGCCACGTCGAGGTGCAGGCCGCGCCAGGCGAAGCGCGGCGCGTCCTCGATCCGCACCCCGCGCACCGGCCACGAGGCGCCGGAGGAGAACCGGTAGGCGGCCGGCGGCAGGAGCTGGCGCAGCGACTGCGCCGCGTAGAACGCGCCCGCCGGGCCGCCCGCCACGATCTCCACACCCCGCGACCCGACCGTCAGCCGGTACGCCTCCTCGCCCAGCCCGGCGTCACGGCGCACGTCGATCTCACCGGAGTCGCCGGGCAGCGGGTCGAGCCCGGCCAGCGCCGTGCGTACGGAGGCGACCAGGTCACCGGAGACCGTGGGAGAGGCCGTCAGCTCGAAGGAGGAGGAAAGGTCACGAAGCAGCTCTGGGCGAGGAATCATGCTTGCAGATAGTGCTGCAATCCGTTCGCCAGCGCCACAGCGATCTTCTGCCGGAACTTCGGGTCACGGAACTTGGCCGCCTCGGTGGCGTTGCGCATGTTGCCGGCCTCCACGAAGATCTTCGGCACCGTCGACAGGTTGAGCCCGCCGAGGTCGCTGCGGTAGTCGAGGGCCTTGCGCCCGATGTAGGTGGAGTAGGGTAGCCCGGTGCCCTTGCGGAAGGCGTCGCGTACGGCCATGCCCAGGCTGCTGGAGTCGGCCACGACCTTGTCGACCGGACCCTTGATCTTCTTGGGCATGATCACGTGGAAGCCCCTGTTGGCCGGGGCCGAGCCGTCGGCGTGCACCGAGATCGCGGCGTCCGCCCCGGCCTTGTTGCCGATCGCGGCCCGCTCGGTGATGCACGGCCCGACGCCGTCGTTGCTCGTGCGGGTCAGCTTCACCGTCGCGCCGCGCTTCTTCAGGATCTTCTGCAGGCGCTTGGAGACGTCCCAGGTGAAGGCGGCCTCGCTGTAGCCGTCGTTGGTGGAGGTGCCGGTCGTGTCGCAGGCCTTCATCTGCGTCAGCACGTTGACCTTGCGGTTGATCTCCTTGGGCGCCCGGTAGTTGCCGCCGTTGTGGCCGGGGTCGATGACGACCACCTTGCCGTCGAGCGGCTTGGCCTCGGGCGGTGCGTCCTTGGCCTGAGCGGCGGCGGGTGCCTGCCCTGCCGTGGTCGCTGGGGCGGCCTGACCTGCCGCGGCGCCACCGGTGCCGGTGCCGCCACACGCGGAGGCGATCAGGCCGCAGACGGCGAGGACTGTGGCTGGTAGAGCACGCATGCCGTCCAACTTACGGCAATCCAGGCATGCGAACTCGACTTATGCCAAGCGCGGCGTGCCACGGCACGCCGTACGTCCTCACCAGACGCGCTCGCCGGCCTCCTGACGTTCGAGCAGGGCGGCGAGCTCCCGCGCGTCCTCGGCGTCGAGGCCGAGGACGACGCGGGGACGGCCCCACGGGTGGTCGAGCGAGTGGGCGACGTAGCTGGCGACCGACTCCGCGGCGCCGTCGGTGCCCCGTCCCCTGCCCGCCCGCCAGTGCCCCCAGGCGCGCTCTAGCTCGGCGGCGGCGCGCTGGGCGCAGGACACCAGTTCCGGATCACGCATAGCTGTTCCCCCGGATCAGATCGTGGCCGGATCGGATCCGGCCACACCTAGCATGACCCTGCCGAGTAAACCGCCGTGTGGCGCCGCCGCCACACGGCTTGACCCAGGTTTGATGCTCTCTTAGGCGGGTCCCGTGCTCCGCCGGACGATCAGTTCAGGGCGTACCTCCCGCAGGCGTGCGACCTTGCCGGGATCGCCGATCCTGTCGCTCAGCAACGCGGCCGCCGACCTGCCCATGGTGCGGCGAGGCTGGTCGACGGAGGTGAGCGAGATGTGCCGGGAGGCCGACAGGTGGGTGTTGTCGTAGCCGACGACCGAGAGGTCCTCGGGGACGCGCAGGCCCAGCTCGCTCGCGGCCGAGAGCACGCCGAGCGCGGTCACGTCATTGGCGGCGAAGATCGCCGTGGGCCTGGGGTCGCGGGTGAGCAGCGCGAGCGCCGCCTCCCTGCCGCCCTCTTCCGTCGAGTCAGCGGCCTCGACCATGATGTACGGCGCCAGCGAGTGCCTGCGCATCGCCACGAGGTAGCCCTCGCAGCGCGACGCCCGCCGGCCTTCGATGTGGGCGATGCGCTTGTGGCCCAGCTCGACCAGGTGGTCGATGGCCAGCCGCGCGCCGAGCTGGTCGTCGTCGACCACGATGTCGACGCCGTCGAGCTCGATGTCACGTTCCCCCACGACGACCGTGGGGGTGTACGCGGTCGCCTCGATCAGCGTCTCGCTGGTCGGGGCGATGCCGAGCAGGACCAGCCCGTCGACCCTCAGCTCGAGGAAGGCCTCCACGGCCTCGTCCTCGAACGCGGGGTCCCATTGGCTGTTCCCGATCAGCATGCGCAGCCCGTCGCCGTGCAGGCTCTCCTGCAGACCGTCGAGGAACTCCGCGTAGAACGGGTTGTGCAGGTCGGCGACCAGTGCGCCCACCAGATGGGTACGTCCTTCGACCAGGCTCCGCGCGACCGCGTTGGGCCGGTAGCCGAGTTCGCGGGCCGCCTGCAGCACGGCCTGGCGCCGGTGCTCGCTCACGTGCGGGGATCCGCGCAGCACGAGTGAGACCAGCGATTTGGACACGCCGGCTCGTTCGGCGACGTTACGGATGGTCGGTCTGGGCCGAGGCAGCGCGTCTACCTCTCTTAGCTCAGGGATGGTGGATGTGTTGACGGGCGGTCCTGACATGTGTCTCCCCCGCGATGCGGATATGGGCACCTGTCTCACCAAACGATCGAGTTGACCGCAGGGTACGGCCTACGTCACGGATTGCCGCAACCTGTCGCGTAACGGGCGCGGGACGTGCGGGATCCCGGCGGGGGCCGGTCGGATAGCCGGTCGGATACTGTGCTGGTGTGACACCCGGGAAGTCAGCCGAGACGGCACGGCCGGCTCGGCGCAGGCTCAGTGTGGACCGCCGCCGGGAAGAGCTCATGGCGGCGGCGCTGGAGTTGTTCTCCACCCGCGACGCGGAAGACGTGTCGATCGACGACGTCGCGTCGGCGGCGGGGGCTTCGCGGGCCCTGGTCTACCACTACTTCGGTGGCAAGCAGGAGCTCTACGTGGCGGCGCTGAGAAGCGCGGCGGAGCAGTTGGAGTCGCGGCTGCGGCCGCAGGAGGGCGGCAGTCCGCTCGACGAGCTGGCCTCCGGGCTCAGGCGCTATTTCGACTTCGTCGAGGAGCACGCGGCGGGCTTCGCGGCGCTGCTGCGCGGCGGCCCCGCCAACAGGACGGGCGAGGTGGGGGAGATCGTCGACGGCGTGCGCCGCCGGCTCTTCCTCCTCATCCAGAAGCAGATGGGCGTCGAAGAACCGAGCCCGGTGCTGCGCACGACCCTGCGGTCGTGGATCGCCTCCGTCGAGACCGCCGGGCTCGACTGGCTGGAGCATCGCGACATCGACCGGCCCACCTTGGAGAAGCTGCTGGTCGACCAGATGGTCGCGCTGCTCGGAGTCGCCGCGTCGCATGACGGCGGCGTCGCCGGTTTACTCGACCGGCCGGCGTAGCGGCGGAGGGCGTGACACGTCACGGAAGAGTGGCGCCGGGCGGGCGGCGCCAACTTCCATCCGACGTCTCGTCGTCACAGTGGTGGACCCGGCCCAAATGGCGACCCGGTCCACCCCCATCAAACCCCCCTGAGGTCCGTGACGACCTTCCCGCTACTCGGAGCGCTGCTGCGGAATGCCCGCGAGCAGCGCCCGAACCTCGGTCTCCCGGTAACGCCGATGACCGCCCAGGGTACGAATCGACGTCAACTTGCCCGCCTTGGCCCACCGCGTAACGGTCTTGGGGTCGACCCTGAACATGGTCGCGACCTCAGCGGGCGTGAGCAGTGGCTCGGCCTCGGGTGTACGAGCTGACATTTGTGCGGCCTCTCCTCCGTGTGGACCGGCTTGCGATCCTGTGACTGCCTTTGCGCGTGTCACGGATGTCCCCCTATGGCGCAGAGCGTGCGGCTTTTCTGAGCCATATGCGGCATCACCCGATGTGACCATACCGCCACTCAGAGCGATTGGCGAGCCCTTCTTTGACCCAGCTGCCCGCCCCCGTGGCCATGTCACGCTCGGTGATTCTAGCGACACGGTTCGTGGTATCGCAGTGAAAACGGCAAACTACTCAGTTCGCAGAAGAGAGCAGCCGCGAGACGTGACCTACTCATGCAGGTCAGACGGCCGTATTGGGGCTCAGTTGGCAGATTCCAGCAGTTGCATTGACTTCCACCGCAGGATGACCCTCTGGTACATGGCGTAGGCAAGTTCTTCTTGACCCGTGTCCAGTCCCGTCAAAGCGGCAGAAAGCTCCGCAACCGACTGGTCGGCCTGCAGCGCGTCGTCGTCCATCAGGTGGACGAGACCGCCGTAGTCGAGCTCGACGAGGGAGTGCGGGTGGAACTCCTCCAGCCACCTGGCGATGTCCTCGACCTCGAGATTGGCCGCCGCGTCGCCCAGATGCCGGCGCAGCACGTTGAGTGCGCGGGCCGCCCGCCTCCTGGCCTGGGCCATGGAGGTGACGTAGATGAGGTTACGGCCCGTAGCGGTCGTCACGTCCTGTCCCGGGTTGGCGGAGCCGAGCACCAGCCAGCGCTCGTTCCCATCAAACGGCACGAACCACGACGGCGGCACATGCCACGCCGTGGTGCGGATGTGGGTGCGCAACGCGGCCGAACCGGCCTTCCTCTTGTACCGGTCGAAGTCGTCGGCCGTCTGGTCGGCGATCGCCTTCGGCACGAGATGGTCCATGATCTTTTGAGGTGTGGTGCCACGAAGCCGTGAGAACGCCAGCCACGAGCGCAGACGCGTCTGCCAAGGACAGACATAGAGACGGTCCTCAACGCGCCGGAGATAGGCGTTGGGGCTCTCCTGGGCGGGAACGGGTTGAGGGGGCGTGCCGAGCAGACGCATGACCGACTCGCCATGCTCCGCATTGAGCGCGTTCGCGCGGCGCGGGCGGTCACGTGAGTCGGCGTAGTCGGCCCACACCTTGCGCTCGGACTCGGCGAACGCGGTCAGTGGCTCATAGACACGGAGGTAGGCGGCATAGGGCAGCACGGAGGCATCGTGTCACGAAGCGAACCTGCGTGCACCGTCGTGTCCCTTACTACTCTGTGAGGTGATCTCCGCCGCAAAGGAGCGGTGGACCGGACAGGGAGTCACTACCGTGACCGACGTCTTCGGAGCGTCCCACAAGGACGTCCACGAGCAGGTCGTCTTCTGCGCCGACGAGCAGAGCGGCCTGCGTGCCATCATCGCCATCCACAACACGGCCCTGGGCCCTGCCCTCGGGGGCACGCGGTTCTACCCGTACGGCAGCGAGCAGGAGGCCCTGGCCGACGTGCTCAACCTCGCCAAGGGCATGGCCTACAAGAACGCGCTGGCCGGCCTCGACCTGGGCGGGGGCAAGGCCGTCATCATCGGCGACCCGGCCCGCGACAAGAGCGAGGCGCTGCTGCGCGCGTACGGCAGGTTCGTCCAGTCGCTCGGCGGGCGCTACATCACCGCCTGCGACGTGGGCACCTACAGCGAGGACATGGACATCGTCGCCCGCGAGTGCCGCTTCGTCACCGGGCGCACGGTGGCCCACGGCGGCGCCGGCGACTCGTCGATCCTCACCGCCTTCGGCGTGTTCCAGGGCATGCGCGCCTCCGCCGAGCGGGTCTACGGCACGCCGTCGCTGCGCGGCAGGCGGGTCGGCGTCGAGGGGGTCGGCAAGGTGGGCCACCGCCTGGTCGAGCTGCTGCGCGAGGACGGCGCCGAGGTCGTGATCTGCGACGTCTCGCCCCAGGCGATCGAGCGGGTGCGGCTGCGTCACCCCGAGGTCGGCGTGGTCGCCGACGCGCGGGCGCTCATGACCTCCGACATCGACGTGTTCGCGCCCTGCGCGCTGGGCGGCGCGCTCGACGACGACTCGGTGGCCTCGCTGCGGGCCAAGATCGTGTGCGGCGCGGCCAACAACCAGCTCGCCCATCCCGGCGTCGAGAAGCAACTCGCCGAACGCGGCATCCTCTACGCGCCCGACTACGTCGTCAACTCCGGCGGCGTGATCCAGGTCGCCGACGAGATCGGCGGCTTCGACATGGAACGCGCCAGGTCGAAGGCGGCCCAGATCTACGACACGACTCTGAAGATCTTCGCGATCGCGGCCGAGGAGGGCGTTCCTCCCGCCGTGGCAGCGGATAGGCTGGCCGAGCGCAGAATGTCGGAAGTCGGGCGGATTCGGGCCATTTGGCTGGGCCACTGACGCCCCGCGCCCATACGACGTACCGAGCTGGGCACAAAACAGGTACGGTAATAGGCGAACGATAGGCTGACGCCCAAAGTCAGGCGGCGTCAGTGAGTGGTGCGTTAGCGACGAGGGGTCGGGGACGACCCCACACGAGGGGGTCGAGCCAATGGGGCGCGGCCGAGCAAAGGCCAAGCAGGTCAAGGTTGCTCGCCAGCTGAAGTACAACAGCGGTGGCACGGATCTTGACCGTCTTCGCGACGAACTCGGGGTCGGAGACTCCAGCCGCAATGACGACGCCGACGACCTCAACGATGAGCTGGCTGATCGCTATGCCGATTACGCCGATGACTATGGCGCCGGAGACGACGACGATGGCCGTACGTCCGGCCGCCGATAGCCGTTCTCCTGGTTGCTGCGACCGGTTGGATTGACCGGTTGATGTGATCGAGGGCCCGGCGTGGGCACGCCGGATTCTCGCTCACGCTCGTCGGGCCCCACGGGTGACCGTGGGGCTTTCGTCACGTTCTTCAGCACAATGGCCCGGCCGTTCCACGGCCGGGCCATCTGTGTGTGGTCAGCGGTAGCGGGCCTGCCCGCCACCCGGCACGACCTCGCCCAGCACCCAGGCGTCGAGACCGCGCCCGGCCAGCAGCCCGATCGCCGCGTCGGCCGCGCCGGCCGGGACGATCGCGGCCATGCCGACGCCGAGGTTGAACGTCCTGTCCATGTCCTGCTGGGCGATGCGGCCGTGGCCCGCCAGCACACCGAAGATCGCCGGAGGCGTCCACGACGAGCGGTCGAGCACCGCGTCGAGGTGCCCCGGCAGCGAGCGGGCCAGGTTGCCCTCGATGCCGCCGCCGGTGATGTGCGCGTACGCGTGCACCTCAACCTGCCTGGCCAGCTCCAGGCAGTCGAGCGCGTAGATGCGGGTGGGCTCCAGCAGCTCCTCGCCGAGCGGCCGGCCCAGCTCGGGCAGGACCGCGTCGAGCGACAGGTCCGCCTCGCGCAGCACGTGGCGTACGAGGGAGTAGCCGTTGGAGTGCACCCCCGACGACGCCAGCCCCAGCACCACATCGCCCGCCTCGACCCGGTCGGGGCCGAGCAGCGCGTCGGCCTCGACGACGCCGGTGCCGGCGCCCGCGAGGTCGTACTCGTCGGGGCCCATCGCGCCGGGGTGCTCTGCCGTCTCGCCGCCCACCAGCGCAGCCCCGGCGAGCCGGCAGCCCTCCGCCACGCCGCCGACGATCTCGGCGATGCGCTCGGGCACCACCTTGCCGCAGGCCACGTAGTCGGTCATGAACAGCGGCTCGGCCCCGCACACCACCAGGTCGTCGAGGACCATGCCGACCAGGTCGATGCCGATCGTGTCGTGCTTGCCGTAACGCTGGGCGAGCATCACCTTGGTGCCGACGCCGTCGGTGGACGACGCCAGCAGCGGCCGCTTGTAGCGCAGCAGCGCCGAGGCGTCGAAGAGACCGGCGAAGCCGCTCGCGTCGTCGACCACCTCGGGCCGCCGCGAGCGCGCCACCTTGTCCTTCATCAGCGCGACGGCCCGCTCGCCCG
The DNA here is from genome assembly GCF_042428605.1 of Nonomuraea salmonea. Lineage (NCBI taxonomy): Bacteria > Bacillati > Actinomycetota > Actinomycetes > Streptosporangiales > Streptosporangiaceae > Nonomuraea > Nonomuraea salmonea. Next base: position 35,498 of record NZ_JBHMCF010000047.1, on the reverse strand, counting down.
CCTCGATGTCGACGCCCGCCGCCTCGTACGTACTCACGCCTTGCTCTCCAACACGAACTTGCCCACGTTGTCCTGGTCGATCGGGATCGGGTACTCGCCCGTGAAGCAGGCCCGGCAGAGCCGGTCGGACGGGATGGTGGTGGCCTTGGTCAGCCCCTCCAGGGAGATGTAGCCGAGCGAGTCGGCGCCCAGCGAGGCCCTGATCTCCTCCACCGTCAGCGAGCCCGCGATCAGCTCCGCCCTGGTGGCGAAGTCGATGCCGTAGAAGCACGGCCAGGCCACCGGCGGCGACGAGATGCGGACGTGCACCTCGCGCGCCCCCGCCTCGCGCAGCATCCTGACGATGGCCCGCTGGGTGTTGCCGCGCACGATCGAGTCGTCCACGACGACCAGCCGCTTGCCCTCGACGACCTCGCGCAGCGGGTTGAGCTTGAGCCTGATGCCGAGCTGGCGGATGGTCTGGGAGGGCTGGATGAACGTGCGGCCCACGTAGGAGTTCTTCACCAGGCCCTGGCCGTAGGGGATGCCGCTCTCCTCGGCGTAGCCGACCGCCGCCGGCGTGCCCGACTCGGGGGTCGGGATGACCAGGTCGGCCTCCACCGGGTGCTCCCTGGCCAGCACGCGGCCCACCTCGACCCGGGTCACCTGCACCCCGCGACCGGCGATCGTGGTGTCGGGGCGGGCGAGGTAGACGTACTCGAACAGGCAGCCCTTCGGCTCGGCGAGCGCGAAGCGGCGGGACCTGACGCCGCGCTCGTCGATCGTCAGCAGCTCGCCCGGCTCGATCTCGCGGACGAACGTCGCGCCCACGATGTCGAGGGCCGCCGTCTCCGAGGCCACCACCCAGCCGCGCTCCAGGCGGCCGAGCACCATCGGGCGGATGCCCTGCGGGTCGCGGGCCGCGTAAAGCGTGCGCTCGTCCATGAAGACCAGCGAGTAGGCGCCCTTGACCTGCGGGAGCAGCTCGGCCGCCGCGTCCTCGACGGACCTGCTGCGGTCCTGCGCGAGCAGGGTCGTCAGGACCTCGGTGTCGGTGGTGGCGCGCGTGGAGCCGGGAGCCAGGCGCTGCGCCAGCTCAGGGGTGTTGATCAGGTTGCCGTTGTGGGCCAGCGCGAGGCCGCCCTCCTCGGTGGAGCTCAGCGTGGGTTGCGCGTTCTCCCACACGCTGGAGCCGGTCGTGGAGTAGCGGCAGTGTCCGATGGCCAGGTGGCCGCGCAGGGTGCTGAGCACCGACTCGTCGAAGACCTGGGCCACCAGGCCCATGTCCTTGTAGACGAGAATGCGGCTGCCCTCGCTGACCGCGATGCCCGCGGACTCCTGTCCGCGGTGCTGCAACGCGTACAGCCCGTAGTAGGTGAGTTTGGAAACTTCCTCGCCCGGAGCCCAGACGCCGAAGACGCCACAGGCGTCTTTAGGTGCGCGGTCGTGGGGGTCCAGGTCATGGCCGAGCCGGCCGTCGCCCTTCAGCACATGCCTCAGTCTAGGTTGGGCGCTTCCGTGCTCGCACACCTGGGGGTGAATCTGCGGGCATGCGTTGACCTGGCCCCATTCGCACCGTGCTCCGGTACGGTCACGCGCTCGCCACTCGGCCGTTCCTTACTCGTTCCCTGACGTTTTGTCACACGGTGACCCAGAGATGAGGATCCTCTTACCGTGTCGTGCGGTTTAGCGGGCGCTCTCCGCGAAAGGGTGAACTATCCGGCATGCAGACCCGTCGGGAGACGCAGACGTGACCACACCTGGGGACCCCAACGAGCCCCGCCCGGGGCAGGACCAGCGTCCAGAGCACGAGCAGGAATCAGAGTGGTGGAGCGAGGGCACCGTGCCGGACGACCGGTCCGACGAGGAGCCTGAGCGCCCGGGCGAGGAGCCTGGGCGGCCGGGTGAGGAGCCACGGCCCGGGGCGGAGCCCAGGGAGCCGGGGGACGAGCCGATCGCGCCGGCGCCGCCCGTGGTGCCACCGCCCGACGTGCCGCCGACGCACGAGCCCAGACCGTCCGGGCAGCCGTCCCATCCCGACCTGCCGACCGCCCCCGAGACGCCGCAGCCGACCGGCGCGGGTCCGTCCGAGACATCGCGGCCCGGCGGCGGTGAGGAGCCGTCAGGGACGTTGCGTCCGGTCGGCGGGGAGCCGCCGAGCGCTCCTTCCGAGACCTCGCAGCCCGTGCGGCGGGACGTGGAGGAGACGCAGGTGTTCCCGATCCCCGGGGCGACGCCCACCTACCCGGGGTGGGGCCGGGAGCCGGAGGAGGGTGAGCCGCCGGGCAGGCAGCAGCCCTCACGCTACGAGCAGGGCGACCAGCCGCACTTCGCGCCGCCGGGCGAGAGCTCGCGCTGGGAGGGCGGCCAGGCGGGCGCGCCGCCGCCGGGAGGAGGAGCAGCCGGCACGCCGCCGCACGCGGCGGGGGAGTACCGCGGCGACCAGCCGCACCCGGGCGAGCAGCAGGAGCGGCGCGACCAGGCGTACCGGCAGGACGAGGACCAGACGATCCCGGGGACGACGCCCTCCAGCCCGTACGGCGGCCCGCCCGGCTACCCGCCGCCCCCGCCCCCAGGCACGCCCTACGGCCCCTCAGGCGGCCAGTACGGCCAGTACGGCCCGTACCAGCAGCCCCGCCCTGGCAGCGGCCTGGCGACGGCCTCGCTCGTGCTGGGCGTGGCGAGCCCGTTCCTGGTGTTCGTCTGCTTCACGGGCCTGATCACCGCCATCCTGTCGATCATCTTCGGCTGCGTGGCCCTGGCCAAGCGGGTGGGCAAGGGCCGCGCGATCGCCGGCATCGTGATCAGCGCGCTGTCGCTGGTCCTGTTCGCGATCGTGGCGATCTGGTTCTGGAACGTCGTGCAGGAGTGCGCCCAGCTGCCGAGCCCGATGGCGGACCGGTGCTTCGAGTCGAAGTTCCCGTGGATGAGCGGCACCAGGTAGGGGCTACAGCGGCAGGTGGGCCGAGAGGTCGGCGCGGGAGCCGCTGGCGGAGATGGCGCCCTTGGTGACCGCTTCGTCCCAGGTGAGGCGCCCGAGCGCGAGCTCGATCCAGGTGCGTCCGTCCATCTCGACGACGTTGGGCGGGGTGCCGCGCGTGTGGCGGGGCCCCGCGACGGCCTGGACGGCGGCGTACGGCGGCACGCGCACCTCGACGGTGCGGCCCGGCGCGGCGGTGGCGAGCTTGTCGAGCAGGTGACGCACGGCCTGCCTGGCGGCGTCGCGTTCCGGCCGCAGCCCGCGGTCGTAGGCGGCGAGCACGGCGGCGACGAGCGCGTCGGCGAGCGCGGAGGCGGGGCCGTCGTAGGGGGGCTCGTCGAGGGCGACGAGCTGGCCGTCTAGGGCGGCTCTCAGCTTTTCCTGGTCCAGCTTGCGTGGAGGCACCTGACCATTGTCTCCCTGCCAGCGTTCATCGGGATGGAGGTCGTCGTTCACCTGCGGTTTCGACGGCGCCCGTAGCCTCCCCGCCGTACAACTGCGCTTTTTCCTGGAGGACCTGTGGCGAACCCCAACGCGGGAGGCCGGCTGCTACCGCTGCTGTCCACCCCGCACAAAGGTGGCCGTTCCGCGCTGACCTGTCAGTTCCGCTGCGGCAACGCGTGCGCTCACGACGTGGCCAACACCACGGACAACGCCTACTTCGGCGACGTGGTGAAGGAGGCCCTGTCGCGCCGCGGCGTGCTGCGGGCGGGCGCGCTCGGCGCGCTGGTCGCGGGTGCGGGCCTCGCGGGGGCGGCGCCGGCGCTCGCGGACGGGCAGGCGGCGCCGACGGCGGCCCGTCCCGGCAGGCCGGGCGGCGGCCGTTCCGACCTGCGCTTCACCCCGGTGCCGCCCAATAAGGAGGACGCGCTGCGCGTCCCCGACGGCTACAAGTCCTCGGTGGTCGTGCGCTGGGGCGACCCGGTGCTGCCGGACGCGCCCGCGTTCGACTTCGACGGCCAGACGCCTGAGGCGCAGAGCAAGCAGTTCGGCTACAACTGCGACTACGTGACGCTGTTCCCCATGGGCGACGACCGGGCGCTGATGTGGGTCAACCACGAGTACACCGACGAAAACCTCATGTTCCGCGGCTACACGGGCGGCGCGGAGGCGACCGAGGAGCAGATCAGGATCGGGCTGGCCGCGCACGGCGGCTCGGTCGTGGAGATCGAGCGGGCCGGCGGCAGCGGCCAGTGGAAGCTGGTCACCAAGGGGCGCCGCCGCTACAACCGGCGGATCACGGCGCAGACCAAGATGCGCTTCACCGGCCCCGCGGCCGGTCACGAGCTGCTGCGCACGGCCGCCGACCCGAAGGGCCGCACGCCCGTCGGCATGCTGAACAACTGCTCGGGCGGCACCACGCCGTGGAAGACGGTGCTGACCGCCGAGGAGAACATCGACCAGTACTTCGTCAACGGCGACAAGGTGCCGGCGGCGCAGAAGCCGTACATCGAGCGCTACACGATCACGACGGGCGTGCCCGAGGAGAGCCGCCGCTTCGACCGGGTGGAGGAGCGCTTCGACCTGGCCAAGCACCCGCACGAGGCCAACCGCTTCGGGTGGATCGTGGAGATCGACCCGTTCGACCCCGACTCCACGCCGGTCAAACGCACAGCGCTCGGCCGGTTCAAGCACGAGGCGGCGACGACCACGCTGTCCCGTGACGGCCACCTGGTCGTCTACATGGGGGACGACTCGCGGTTCGAGTACGTCTACAAGTTCGTCTCCAAGGACCGCTACCAGCCGGGCAACGACCGGCACAACCGCTCGCTGCTGGACGAGGGCACCCTGTACGTCGCCAAGTTCACCGGCGACAGCCCCAAGAAGGAGATCGACGGGTCGGGCAAGCTGCCGAAGGACAAGGAGTTCGACGGCTCGGGCGAGTGGATCCCGCTGGTGTCGGGCGACCGGTCGTACGTGAAGGGCATGTCGGCGGCCGAGGTGCTGGTCTACACGCGGGTCGCGGCCGACAAGGTCGGCGCCACGAAGATGGACCGCCCTGAGGACATCGAGCGCAACCCGGTCACCGGCGGTGTGTTCGTGGCGCTGACCAACAACACCAACCGCACCCCCGCCCAGGTGGACGAGGCCAACCCGCGTCCGTCGAACAAGCACGGCCACGTGCTGGAGATCACCGAGCGCCGCGACGACGCGGGCGCGCGGCGCTTCGCCTGGTCGCTGGTGCTGGTCTGCGGCGACCCGAAGGACGCCACGACCTACTTCGCCGGGTACGACAAGAGCAAGGTCTCGCCGATCTCCTGCCCGGACAACGTGACGTTCGACAAGGACGGCAACCTGTGGATCTCCACGGACGGCAACGAACTGGGCTCCAACGACGGCCTGTTCGTGATGCCGGTCGAGGGTAAGGAGCGGGGCCACCTGCGCCAGTTCCTGACGGTCCCGGTGGGTGCGGAGACCTGCGGCCCGCTGGTGACGAGCGACCAGCGCAGCGTGTTCGTGGCGGTGCAGCACCCGGGCGAGATCGACGGCGCCACGCCGGACAACCCGGGCAGCCGCTGGCCCGACGGCGACCAGCCGCGTCCTGCGGTGGCGGTGGTCTGGCACGGCAAGGGCAAGAAGATCGGCAGTTGACCTCAAGTTAAGTCGAGGTCGTACTGTCCATGTCATGAGCATGGAGATGACCGCCTGGCACCAGCTTTACTCGATGAACAACCAGCAGGAGCGTCGTCCGCTGTCGCGGGCGACGCTCCGCCGCATCGCCGGGTTCGCCCGTCCCCACCGCCCTAAGATCACGCTGTTCCTGCTGCTCAGCGTGGTGCTGGCGGGCCTCGCCGTGGGCTCTCCGCTGCTCGCGGGCCGGGTGGTGGACGCCATCTTCAACGGCGAACCGCTCGGCGTGGTCGTCACGGTGGCGCTGCTGATCGCGGGGCTGGCGATCGCGGAGGCCGGGCTGGGGCTGCTCAACCGGTGGTTCTCGGCGGGGCTCGGCGAGGACCTCATCCTCGACCTGCGTACGGCCGTCTTCGACCACGTCCAGAAGATGCCGATCGCGTTCTTCACGAGGACCCGCACCGGCGCCCTGGTCAGCCGCCTGAACAACGACGTGATCGGCGCGCAGCGGGCCTTCACCGACACGCTGTCCGGCGTGGTGGGCAACCTGGTCACGCTGGTGCTGACGCTGGTCGCGATGATCGGCATCTCGTGGCAGATCACCCTGCTCGCGCTGGTGCTCCTGCCCGTCTTCATGCTGCCGGCCCGGCGGATGGGCGGCAGGATCGCCCGGCTGCGGCGCGAGGCGGCCGACCACAACGCCGCCATGGGCACGCAGATGACCGAGCGGTTCTCGGCGCCGGGCGCGACGCTGATCAAGCTGTTCGGCCGGCCCGCCCACGAGTCGGCCGAGTTCGCGGGCAGGGCCCGCAGGGTGCGCGACATCGGCGTGCGCACCGCCATGACGCAGACCGTGTTCGTCACGGCGCTGACCCTGGTCTCGGCGCTGGCCCTGGCCCTCGTGTACGGCCTCGGCGGCTTCTACGCCCTGCGCGGCCAGCTCGCCCCCGGCGCGGTCGTGGCGATGGCCATGCTCCTCACCCGCCTGTACGCCCCCCTGACCGCGCTGGCCAGCGCCCGCGTGGACGTCATGAGCGCGGTCGTCAGCTTCGAGCGCGTCTTCGAGGTGCTCGACCTCAAGCCGCTCATCCAGGAGCGCCCCGGCGCCCGCGAGGTGCCGGAAGGACCGGTCTCGGTGGAGTTCGACGACGTGCGCTTCTCCTACCCCTCGGCCGACAAGGTCTCGCTGGCCTCGCTTGAGGAGGTGGCCGTGCTCGACTCGCGCGGCGGCGAGGAGGTGCTGCACGGGGTGTCGTTCCGCGCCGAGCCAGGGCAGATGGTGGCGCTGGTCGGCTCGTCCGGCGCGGGCAAGTCCACGATCGCGCAGCTGCTGCCCCGCCTGTACGACGTCGACTCGGGCGCCGTACGGCTCGGCGGGGTGGACGTGCGCGACCTGACCGCCGACACGATCCGCGACACGCTCGGCATGGTCACCCAGGACGGCCACCTCTTCCACGAGACCATCCGCGCCAACCTGCTGCTGGCCAGGCCGGAGGCGGGCGAGGACGAGCTGTGGGACGCGCTGACCCGCGCCCGCCTGGCCACGCTCATCCAGTCGCTGCCCGACGGCCTCGACACGGTGGTGGGCGAGCGCGGCTACCGCCTGTCGGGCGGCGAGCGCCAGCGGCTCACGATCGCCAGGCTGCTGCTGGCCAGGCCGCGCGTGGTGATCCTGGACGAGGCCACGGCGGCGCTCGACTCGACCTCGGAGGCGGCGGTGCAGGCGGCCCTGGGTGAGGCGCTGGAGGGCAGGACCGCCGTGGTGATCGCGCACCGGCTGTCCACCGTGCGGGCGGCCGACCTGATCCTGGTCATCGAGGACGGCCGCGTGGTCGAGCGCGGCACGCACGCCGAGCTGCTCGCGGCGGGCGGCCGCTACGAGGAGCTCTACCGCACCCAGTTCGAGGACCCGACGGCGGCGGAGGCGGCCGCCTGACCCCTCCTCGGGGCGGCGGCCGGAGGTTACAGTCGCGATCATGGCCTTCGAACTGATCTGTGAGATCGAACCACCCACCCGCCCCGACCTGAAGCACGTCAGGCACCAGATCGGCACGTTGAGCACCATCGCGAGCGCCTTCCTCATCCCCGACAACCACATCGGCCGGGCCACCGTGTCGAGCGTGGCCGTGGCGCACGAGGTCGAGGCGATGGGCGGGCGGGGCATCGCGTGCCTCAACTCGCGCGACCGCAACCTGCTCGGCTTCCGCCGCGACCTGCTGACTGCCGCCGCGTACGGGGTCGAGCGGTTCCTGTTCGTCTACGGCGACAAACCCACCAGCGGCAACCGCACCAGCGACCTGACCGTGCGCTCGATGATCGAGGAGGCGCGGGCGTTCTCGCCCGGCTTCCACGTGGGCGCCGCCGCCGCGCTGCGCCCGCTGCCGGCCTGGAAGCGTACCGCCGACTTCCTGTTCTCCCAGGTCAGCTTCTCGGTGGAGGCCCAGTTGCGCTGGCGCGACGAGCACCCGTCCGACGTGCCGGTCTACGCCGGCGTGATGGTGCTGGCCAGCGAGCGGCACGCCCGCACGCTGGCCGCGGCCATCCCCGACATCGCGATCCCCGACGAGCTCGTGGCCGCGGTGGCCGCCGATCGGGCGGCGGGCGTCGAGGCGGCGTGCGAGCAGGTGCTGGCGTTGCGCGACAGCGGGGCGTTCGCCGGGGTGCACCTCATCCCGGTCGCCCGTTACCGTCAGGTCGAGGCGCGGCTGGCCGGCGCGCTCTGAGGCCGCGCCAGAGCCGCCAGCACCGCTCCCGCCAGGGCCACGGCGAAGAGCACCGCGTACGCCCGCTGGAAGCCGTCCATGAGCTGCCCCACGGCCACCGGTGAGAGCGTGGAGAGCGTGCCCGCGTAGACCTGGGCACGCAGCTCCGGCCCCACCGAGGCGGTCAGCACGGTGAGCGACAGGCCGACGCTGATCACGATGCCGACGTTCATCACCATCACCCGCAGCCCGTTGACCACGCCCAGGCTCCCGGCCGGCAGCGCGGTCATCACCTGCGTGGTGTTGCCGGTGAGGAACGTTCCGCTGCCGCAGCCGGCCACGAACAGCCCGATGCCGATCACCCAGTACGGCGTGCCGGCCCCCGCCGTCACCATCAGCGTGCCCAGTCCGGCCGCGCTCAGCAGCGCGCCCCCGATGGACAGCGCGTACGGCGACACCCGCCGCCCCAGCATGCCCACGATCGGCGAGGCCAGCCCGATCCCCACCGGCACGGGCAGCACGCTCAGCCCCGCCTCGAACGCGCCCACGCCGCGCGCCGCCTGGAAGTACAGCGCCACGACCAGGATCAGCGCGGAGCGGGCCAGCGCGTTGCAGAACGAGGCCAGGTTCGCGCACGCCAGCAGCCGCCCGCCGAACAACCGCAGATCCAGCACCGGGTTCGCGGAGCGCCGCTCGGCCACCACGATCAGCGGCACCGCCACGACGAACACGGCCACCCCGACGATCACGACCGGGCTGCCCGGCCCCCGCGACCCCGCCTCCGACAGCGCCAGCAGCAGCGCCGACAGGGCGGCGAACACCAGCACGTTGCCCAGCGCGTCCACCGGCTGCCTGGGCCGCCGCGGCATCCTGCGTAAGATCGCCGCGCCGACGCCGAGCGCGAGCAGCCCGGCGGGCACGTTCACCCAGAAGATCCACTGCCAGCCGGCCGTCTCCGCGATGAGACCGCCCACGGTCGGCCCGGCGAGCTGGGCGACCGACATCGTGCCGATGTAGACGCCCATGCCCTGACTGAGCCGCTCGGGCGGGAACGCGTCGGTGATGATCACCGTGCCGTTCGCCAGGATCATGGCCGCGCCGACCGCCTGTAACACCCGCATCGCGATCAGGAACCCGACGCTCGGCGACAGGCCCGCCAGCAGCGAGGCCAGCGTGAACAGCGCGAACCCGGCCAGATAGACCTCACGCCGGCCCAGCAGGTCGGCCACCCGGCCGAAGAACACCAGGCTCGCGGTGTTGACCAGCAGGAACGCCAGCAGGATCCAGCCCGACTCCAGCGGGCCCGCCTGGAAGTGCCGCACGACCGCGGGCAGCGCCACGTTCAGCGTGCTGCCGGCGATGCCGATGAGGACCAGGCCCAGGCTGGTGACCGCGCAGACCCGCCAGGCGTAGCGCAGGCGGGTGGCGTCGTGGGGGGTGACCGCGACCATGACCTCCATCATGACGTACGACGTACGTCACGGAATGTGGTCATCTGGCGCGCTTGCGCAGTCCCTCCAGGTCGTGGATGACCACACGCCGCCGGCCGGTCTCGATGAGCCCGCGGTCGCGCAGCGTGCGCAGCGCCTTGCTGACGGCCTCGCGGGAGGCGCCGGTCCAGCCGGCCAGCTCGTCCTGCGAGAGCGGCAGCGCCACCCGCACGCCCGTGGTGGTCTTCTCGCCGTAGCGCTCGGCCAGCTCCAGCAGGCGGGTGGCGACCCGGCCCGTGGTGTCGAAGGCGCCGTACTCGATGCGCTTCCTGTCGGAGTCGCGCAGCTTGGCGGTGACCTGCTGCATGAGCAGCACCGCGATGCGGCCGTGCGACTCCAGGAACGTGGCGAAGTCGCGGACCACGATGCCGGAGATCGGCTCCAGCGCGGTGACCGTGGTCGAGCGGGACGAGCCGTCGATGGCCGTCAGCTCGCCGATGAGCGCGCCGGGGCCGCGTACGGCCAGCACCACCTCGGTGCCCGCGCTCGTGTGGGACGAGCACTTGACCCGGCCGTCCAGCAGCACCAGGACCCAGTCGGACGTGTCGCCCTCGGTCATGATGGTCGTGCCGCGATCCCACCGCCGCAGGCGGCCGGCCGCTTTCAGCGACTCGACCTCCTCATTGGTCAGCAGGGTGAGGAACTCGCCAGGTTCTGGGGCCATGCGCCCGATTATGGCGGCAACGCAACCCTGGTTCCTATTCCAAATCCGTCAGAACGTACGCGGTGACCGGCTCCTCCTTGCCCTTGAGGTTGAGCGCGCCCAGGGAATTCACCGTCACGTCATCCCCGAGCTGCCGATACGTCGTCTCGCCGATGACCACCGTGCCGGGCTCCGCGATCGCCTGGAGGCGGGCGGCCACGTTGACGCAGTCGCCCATCGCGTTGAAGCCGCGCAGCTCGGGGCTGCCGATGTTGCCCACCAGCGCGGGCCCGGTGTTGACGCCCACCCGGAACGTCGGCCACTCCACCTCGTCGGAGCGCTGCCAGGCCATCTCCTCGGCCACCTCGGCGGCGGCCCGCTGCATCTCCAGCGCCGCCTTGCAGGCCGCCCGCGCGTGCCCCGTCTGCGTGGCAGGCGCGTTGAACAGCGCCAGCAGCGCGTCGCCGACGAACTGCACGATCGTGCCGCCGTTGTTCAGGATGCAGGGGACGGCCGCCGTGTGGTAGCGGTTGAGCATCTCGACGATCTCGCCCGGCGTCACCTTCTCCGAGAACGTCGTGAAGCCCTTGAGGTCGGCGAAGAGCGCGGTCAGCTCCTTCACCTCGCCGCCCAGCGCCGCCTGCCCCGGATCGGCGAGCAGCGCGTGCGCCACGTCCGGCGACATGTACTGGTGGAAGAGCGTGTGCAGCTCCTGGTAGAGCCGGGCGTTCTCCAGCGAGATCGACAGCTGCCCGGCCAGCGTCGCGGCCAGCGCCTCGTCCTGGCTCGTCCGCCCGATCGGCACCTCCAGCACGCCCGCCAGGTTGCCCTTGACCGTCAGCGGGAAGGCCAGCAGCCCGTCACGCCTGATCGGGTCGTCACCCACGAACGCGTAGTCGCGCGAGCCCACCTGCGTCTTGCCCTCGGCCACCAGCGCGATCTTCACATCCCCGTACGCCTGCCGCACCCGCTCGAGCGACGTCGTCAGCAGCTGGTCCTCCGGCAGGCCCACCCGCGTCTGCACGCTCACCGCCACCAGCGCCGACAGCCGCTCCGACAGCTCGCGCTCCTCGGCCAGCGCCCGTCCTGCCCGGTCGAGCACCGCCGCCTGGCCCTCGTTGAGCCGGAACTTGCCCGACATCCGGGTCGCGGCCAGCGGCTCGCCCTTGCGTACGTGCTCGACCAGCTCCTCCAGCGCCTGGTCGTAGTCGCGCTTGATGCGGGCCACGGTCGCCGACAGCGCCACCGAGTCGAACAGCCCCGCGCTCGACCCCTCGCGCCTGAACTGCAGGTAGGCGCTGTAGGCGACGAACATGAAGGCCAGGGTCAGCAGCAGGTGCCACTCCCACCACGACAGGTGCCAGTTGAGCTGCGACATGCCGGCCACCATCGACTCGGCCAGCAGCGCGTACGCGGTGAGCAGGCTGATCAGCATCGCCGACGGGCGGCGCCTGTGCAGCAGGAACATCATCACGCCGGCCGCGCCGTACAGCAGCAGGCCCGGGATCGACGCCCAGACCAGCCAGTCGATCGGCGAGACCTCGGGCGGCTCGCTCAGCGCGGTCAGGCCGGGCACCAGCGACACCACGCCCCACAGCACCATGGCGCCGAGTAGCGCGCCCCTGATGAAGTGCTGCCAGGACAGCACGACCTTCGCCACCCGCTCGCCCAGCGGCAGCGCCGAGACGAACGCGAACACCGCCGCGATCGACAGCCCGACCTGCTGGCCCGCGTCGAAGCCCACCGAGCCGCCGGGCAGGATGACCTTGGGGGTGGCCAGGCCGTGCAGGAAGAAGAAGCCGGCGTTGGTCACGAAGACCATGGAGACGAGGAACAGGCGGGCGTCGGCGCGCCGCCGCGACGCCTCGCTGATGAGCACGCCGAGCACGAGGTTGACGCCGGCGACCAGGATGATCAGCCAGAAGTGGCTCGGGTTGTGCTGCCACGGGATGTTGATGTGGTCGTTGGCCAGCAGCAGCCAGAGGCCCAGCATGGGCAGCGCCAGGTGGATCCCCCAGACCACGCCGCGAACGGGCTGGGTGGCCGGTGGGAGGTACGTGGGACCAGGGGTTGACACAGACCGATTATCCACGGGCGATCGCTGTCGCGACTGCGTCGTTTTACTCACCCACGTCATCGACAATCCGTCAGCGCCGTCAGTAACCCTCTGTTTCGTGATAAATGCGTTACGTAGTCACGGTCATCCTTTGGAACGTTTGAGGCGTGAATCTCTTGCATCACACGCGCAACACTCGACCCTCTGGAGGGGCATCGTGGCTATCAAGGTTCGTCGTGGGGGCACGCTGACACTTGCCACCGCCGGGGCGCTGGCCGCCTCGCTCCTGGCCGCGGGAGGCGTCGCCACCGCGTCGTCCGCGGCCTCCGCCGTCTCGGCCGGCGCCGCGGCGGGAACGGTGCACGCCTGCGTTCACAAGAAGTCGCGGTACGTCCGCATCGTCAACGTCACGGCCAAGTGCCGTAAGACCGAGCAGCGGATGGTCATCGGGGGCGGCGGCACGTCCACCACCACCGTCGAGACCGGCCCGCAGGGGCCCGCGGGTCCGGCCGGCCCTGCCGGTCCCCAGGGCCCGAAGGGCGACCGCGGTCCGCAGGGCCGCCACGGCATCCAGGGCAAGCAGGGCGCGACCGGCCCCGCCGGCCCCCAGGGCCCCCAGGGCCCGAAGGGCGAGCAGGGGGAGCAGGGCGAGCAGGGCCCGAAGGGTGAGCAGGGCCCGAAGGGTGAGCAGGGTCCCAAGGGTGAGCAGGGCGCTCCCGGCAAGCCCGGCACCCCCGGCCCCAAGGGCCCGAAGGGCGACACCGGCCCGCGCGGCCCCGCGGGCCCCCAGGGCCCGAAGGGCGAGCCCGGCACCGGCGCGAACCTGAGCACCTACATCGTCTCGGAGCGCTTCTCCGGCTCCAGTGGCAGCGCGAAGTGCAAGGCGGGCGACCTGGTGACCGGCGGCGGCTTCCAGGTGGACTCCCGCTCCCAGGTGACGAGCAGCATGCCGTCCGGCAACGGCTGGTCGGTCAGCGCCGCCAAGAACGACATGAAGACCGCCGAGGTCTCCAGCCAGGGCCTCGGCGGCGGCAGCGGCAGCGGCGGCACGGTCTACGCCGTCTGCCTGAAGAAGTAAGGCTTCCGCACAACGACGAGCGCCCGGAGAACCGAGGCCGGAAGGAAGGGGCCGCCACGTGCAGGTCACGTGCCGGTTAACGGCCACGGCAATCCAGGGCGCACCACCCATCCAGCCCGGCGGATGAAAGGCGCGTGCCGGCCGTTCGGTGGGTGATTGTGCGGAAAGGGCCGGTACGGGTGATCCCGTACCGGCCCTGAGAAACTCGCGTCAGCCGAACAGCGCCGGCAGGGCGGCGGTGTGGGTGGTGCGGAGTTCTTCCACCGGGACCTCGAAGACGTCCTTGACGACCAGGGACGAGCCGCCGGTCGTGCCCAGGCCGTAGCAGGGGACGTCGTGGCGGCCGCACAGGGAGGCCAGCTCGTCGTAGGCCTCGGCGCTCACCACCACGAGCGCCCGAGCCGCCGACTCGCTGAACAGGTCGGTGAAGGCGTCGCCGGTCAGTTCGACGGTCGCCCCGACGCCCTTCGCCAGGCAAGACTCGGCGAGCGCGATCGCGAGCCCGCCGTCGGACAGGTCGTGGGAGCCCGCGAGCAGCCCGCGCCGAGCCGCCTCGACGAGGACGGTGCCGAGCGCCTGCTCCGCCTCCAGGTCGGCCTGCGGCGGCAGCCCGCCCAGGTGACCGTGGACGACGTGAGCCCACTCCGAGCCGCCGAACTCCTCGCGGGTGTCACCGAGCAGCACGACCCGCAGCCCTTCGGCGACGAACCCGGTCGGGACCCGCTTGGCGACGTCGTCGATGACGCCGAGCACGCCCACCACCGGCGTCGGGTGGATGGCGGTGGAGCCGGTCTGGTTGTAGAAGGAGACGTTGCCGCCGGTCACCGGCACGCCGAGGGTCCGGCAGGCGTCGGCGAGCCCGCGCGTGGCCTCGGCGAACTGCCACATGACCTCGGGGTCCTCGGGGGAGCCGAAGTTGAGGCAGTTGGTGACGGCGAGCGGCTTCGCGCCGGTGACGGCGACGTTGCGGTACGCCTCGGCCAGCGCGAGCTGCGCCCCCGCGTAGGGGTCGAGCTTGGCGTAGCGGCCGTTGCCGTCGGTGGACAGCGCGATGCCTCTGGTGGTCGGCTCGGCGCCCGCGATGGCCTCGGAGATGCGCAGCATGCCCGCGTCGGCCGGCTGGGCCAGCACGGTGTTGGAGCGCACGTAGCGGTCGTACTGGCCGGTCACCCACTCCTTGGAGGCGAGGTTGGGCGAGCCGAGCAGCTTGAGCAGCGTCTGCCGCAGGTCGGCGGGCCGCTCCAGGCGATCGGGGGTGTCGGCGTTGAGCGCGGCCTGCCCGGCGGGCTCGTGGTAGGGCCGCTCGTAGACCGGCCCGTCGTCGGCGGCGGTGCCCGGCGGGATGTCCACGATGACCTCGCCGTCCCAGGTCATCACGAGCCGGCCGGTGTCGGTGACCTCGCCGATGACGGTGGCGGGGACGTCCCACTTCTGGCAGATCGCCATGAACGCGGGGATGTCGTCGGGCCGGACCACGGCCATCATGCGTTCCTGCGACTCGCTCATCAGGATCTCCTCGGGTCTGAGCGAGGGGTCGCGGAGCGGGACGAGGTTGAGGTCGACGGTCATGCCGCCGGTGCCCTTGGCGGCCAGCTCGGTGGTGGCGCAGGAGACGCCGGCCGCGCCGAGGTCCTGGATGCCGACGACGACGTCGGCGGCGTACAGCTCAAGGCAGCACTCGATGAGCAGCTTCTCCATGAACGGGTCGCCGACCTGCACGGCGGGCCGCTTGGCCTGCGACTCGTCCTCGAACGTGGCGCTGGCCAGCACCGACGCGCCGCCGATGCCGTCGGGGCCGGTGGAGGCGCCGAACAGCACGACCTTGTTGCCCGGCCCCGGCGCGGTGGCCAGCTTGATCTGGTCTTTGCGCAGCAGGCCCACGCACAGGGCGTTGACCAGCGGGTTGCCGAGGTAGCAGGGGTCGAAGGAGACCTCACCGCCGATGTTGGGCAGGCCGAGGCAGTTGCCGTAGCTGCTGATGCCCTCGACCACGCCGGGCAGCACCCGCCGGGTGTCGACCGCGTCGGCGGCGCCGAAGCGCAGCGCGTCCATGACCGCGATCGGGCGGGCGCCCATCGACATGATGTCGCGCACGATGCCGCCGACGCCCGTGGCCGCGCCCTGGTGCGGCTCGACGTAGGAGGGGTGGTTGTGCGACTCGATCTTGAACGTGGCCGCCCACCCGTCGCCGATGTCGACCACGCCGGCGTTCTCGCCCATGCCCACCAGCAGCGCCTCGGACTTGGGCGCCTTGGTGGCGAACTGCCGCAGGTGCACCTTGGACGACTTGTACGAGCAGTGCTCGGACCACATGACGCTGTAGATGGCCAGCTCGGAGCCGGTCGGACGGCGGCCCAGGATCTCTTTGACCCGGTCGTACTCGTCCTGCTTCATCCCCAGCTCGGCGAAGGGCATCGGCTCGTCGGGAGTCTCCGCCGCCCGCTGGACACTGTCTGTCATGCGTTCACCAGGTTCTTCAGGATGGAGGTGAAGATGCCGAGGCCGTCGGTGCTCGGGGCGCCGACGAGCTCCTCGACGGCGTGCTCGGGGTGCGGCATGAGGCCGACGACGTTGCCGGCCTCGTTGCGGATGCCGGCGATGTCGTTGAGCGAGCCGTTGGGGTTGCCGACGTAGCGGAAGACCACGTGGCCGCCCGACTCCAGCGCGGCGAGCGTGTCGTCGGAGGCGACGTAGCGGCCCTCGCCGTGCTTGATCGGCAGCACGATCTCCTGGCCGGCGGTGAAGCCGTTGGTCCACGCCGTCTGGGTCTGCTCGACCTTGAGCCGCTGGTCACGGCAGACGTAGTGGAGCGAGGCGTTGCGGGTGAGCGCGCCGGGCAGCAGGTGCGCCTCGCAGAGGATCTGGAACCCGTTGCAGGTGCCGATGACCGGCAGGCCCGCCTTCGCGGCGGGGACCAGCTCGTCCATGATCGGCGCGAAGCGGGAGATGGCGCCGCAGCGCAGGTAGTCGCCGTAGGAGAAGCCGCCGGGCAGGAAGACGGCGTCGACTCCCTTCAGGTCGTGGTCGGCGTGCCACAGCGGGACCGCCTCCGCGCCCACGAGGCGCACGGCTCTGGCTGCGTCCTGGTCGTCGAGAGTTCCTGGAAACGTGACAACGCCCACACGGGCAGCGCTCATGACAGTCGTCCCCTCCGGGTGAATGCGCGCGCCACCGTCCCATCGGGGTGGACGGCGGTATCACCAGGTTATCGGGTGCGCTCCGGTGGTCCGCATCGGCTCGGGACGCGGGACTGGCGCGGGCCTACACGACGGCTCATACGGCGGCGAGCTCGCGGGGACGGGCCTCGGCGGCGTCGTCGTCCCAGTCGAGCAGCTTGCGCAGGTGGACCGTGGTGCCCCGGCCCGGTGTGACGCCGAACGAGATCTCGTCGACGACGGAGCGCATGATCAGCAGGCCGCGGCCGTTCTCGGTGTCGGGAGGAGGAAAGTGCGAGGGCATGGTCGGCACGCCGTCGCCGTTGTCGGCCACGCGGACGTCGCACTGGCCGGCCCCGATGGCCGCCGTCACCTCGTAGCGGTTGGCCGGCCCTCCGTGCCGGACCGCGTTGGAGCACGCCTCGGACACGGCGAGCAGCATGTCGGCGATGCACGTCTCGCTCACGTTGAGTGAACGCATGGCATCGCCCAGCACTCGCCTGACCATCGGTATGCCGATCGCATCCCGAGGCAGTGCCAACGAGAACTCAATATCCACCGGACTCCTCCGGGCTCCGGAATGTCACCTGGAGTAGGTTTCCCTGAGAAAACGGGGCTAACCGCAAAATCACGTTGTTGTTATTTAGTGTTGGCAAGCCCGTGGCATTGTGGCATGTCCGAACCCGGCTTTAACCACCCGAGGGGAAATCCAGCCCCCAAAAGTGCCTTCTACCCCTCAACCCGGACGACGTAGTCCTCGATCACCGTGTTCGCCAGCAGCGTCTCGGCCATCTTGCGCACCTCGGCGAGCGCGGCCTCGTCGGCCTCACCCTCGATCTCGAGCTCGAAACGCTTTCCCTGGCGCACGGCGGAGACGCCGGAGAAGCCGAGCCTGGGCAGCGCCCTGGCGATGGCCTGGCCCTGCGGATCGAGGATCTCGGGCTTCAACATGACGTCCACGATGACGCGGGCCACTGCGTTCCTCCTGGGTGCGGTGGGTGGTGGGAAGCACAGCCTACCGGCGCGTGTGGCCGCCGACACAACGGGAACGGGGAGGACATGGGGCTTGCGCACAGGGCTGTGACGTCTGCCACGATGGCCCCAAAAGCGTACGAACCTCCACCTCCCGGTTCGGCGCTACGAAGGCTGGCCTAAGGTGGCAACCCCATCTCGGACCGGCCCCGACCACAGGAGTGGCACGTGACACAAGACGCCTCTCGTGGTGCTGACGCACCTCCTGAGCTCGTCCAGCTGCTCACCCCCGAGGGAGAGCGGGTCGAGCATCCCGACTACGACATCGATCTGACCCCGGAGGACGTCCGGTCGCTCTACCGCGACCTGGTGCTCGTCCGGCGCGTCGACCTCGAGGCCGTCGCGCTGCAGCGCCAGGGCGAGCTGGGCATCTGGGCCTCGCTGCTCGGCCAGGAGGCCGCCCAGATCGGGTCGGGGCGCGCGCTGACGGACTCCGACATGGCCTTCCCCACCTACCGCGAGCACGGCGTGGCGTGGTGCCGCGACGTCGACCCGGTGAAGCTGCTCGGCCTGTTCAGGGGCGTCAACCACGGCGGGTGGGACCCCAAGGAGCACAACTTCCACCTCTACACGATCGTCATCGGCAGCCAGACCCTCCACGCGGTCGGCTACGCCATGGGCATCCAGCGCGACGACGCCAACGCGGCCACCATCGTCTACTTCGGCGACGGCGCCACCTCGCAGGGCGACGTCAACGAGTCGTTCATCTGGGCCAGCGTGTTCAACGCGCCGATCGTGTTCTTCTGCCAGAACAACCAGTGGGCGATCTCCGAGCCGCTGGAGAAGCAGACCCGCATCCCGCTCTACCGGCGCGCCTCCGGGTTCGGCTTCCCCGGCATCAGGGTCGACGGCAACGACGTCTTCGCCTGCCTCGCCGTCACGCGCAAGGCGCTGGAGGCCGCGCGTACGGGCCAGGGCCCCACGCTGATCGAGGCGTTCACGTACCGGATGGGCGCTCACACCACCACCGACGACCCGACCCGCTACCGGGTGGCCAGCGAGCTGGAGGCCTGGAAGCTGAAGGACCCGATCGAGCGGGTCAAGTCGTACCTGTTCAAGAACGAGCACGCCGACCAGGCGTTCTTCGACGCGATCGAGGCCGAGGCCGACCAGCTCGGCGCCGACCTGCGCAGACGCTGTCTGGCCATGCCGGACCCCGAGCCGCTCGACATCTTCGACCACGTCTACAGCGAGCCCCACGCCCTGATCGACCAGGAGCGCGCCCAGTTCGCCGCGTACTTGGAGGGGTTCCGTGACTGAGCGAGGCGACCGCAGCGGCCGGTTCGGGGCGAAGGAGGCGTCGTGACCGTACTCAGCCTGTCCAAGGCGCTCAACGAGGGCATGCGCAAGGCGATGGAGGACGACCCCAAGGTCCTCATCATGGGTGAGGACGTCGGCAAACTGGGCGGGGTCTTCCGGGTCACCGACGGGCTGCAGAAGGACTTCGGCGAGGACCGCGTCATCGACACGCCGCTCGCCGAGTCCGGCATCATCGGCACCGCGATCGGGCTGGCGCTGCGCGGCTACCGGCCGGTGTGCGAGATCCAGTTCGACGGATTCGTCTTCCCGGCGGCCGACCAGATCATCACCCAGCTCGCCAAGATGCCGATGCGCTCGCTCGGCGCGATCAAGCTGCCGGTCGTCGTCCGCATCCCGTGCGGCGGCGGCATCGGCGCGGTCGAGCACCACAGCGAGTCGCCGGAGGCGTACTTCACGCACACCGCCGGGCTGCGGGTGGTGGCCTGCTCCAACCCGGCGGACGCGTACACGATGATCCAGCAGGCCATCCGCAGCGACGATCCGGTGATCTTCTTCGAGCCCAAGCGGCGCTACTGGGAGAAGGCCGAGATCGACACCGGCTCCACCGACTGGTGGCCGCCGCTGCACGCCGCCAAGGTCGTACGTCCTGGCGCCGACGTGACCCTGCTGGCCTACGGCCCCATGGTCAAGACCTGCCTGGAGGCCGCCGCGGCGGCCGAGGAGGACGGGCGCTCGCTGGAGGTCGTGGACCTGCGCTCGCTCAACCCGCTGGACGAGCCGCTGGTCATGGAGTCGGTACGCCGCACGGGCCGGGCCGTGGTCGTGCACGAGGCGCCCGTCAACAGCGGCTTCGGCGCGGAGCTGGCGGCCAGGATCACCGAGCAGTGCTTCTACCACCTGGAGTCGCCCGTGCTGCGCGTCGGCGGCTTCTCCACCCCCTACCCGCCGTCGAAGCTGGAGGAGCACTACCTGCCCGACCTTGACCGCGTGCTCGACGCCGTCGACCGGACCTTCGGATACTGAGGGGGCAGACGATGCGACGCGAGTTCAAGCTGCCCGACGTCGGCGAGGGGCTGACGGAGGCGGAGATCGTCCGCTGGCACGTCAAGCCGGGCGACGACGTCAAGGTCAACCAGATCGTGGTGGAGATCGAGACCGCCAAGTCGATCGTCGAGCTGCCGATCCCGTGGGACGGCGTGGTGGCCGGGCTGATGGCCGGCGAGGGCGAGACGGTCGACGTTGGCGTCCCGATCATCGCGGTGGACACCGACGGCGAGGGCGGTGCCCCTTCACCGGGCGCGACCGGGGCGGCGGCCGGGGCGGCGGCCGCGGCGGCGCCCGCGCCCTCTGCGCCCACGCCCTCTGCGCCCGCTCCCACCGCACCCGCTCCGGCTGCGGCCGCGCCCGTCAACGGCGGGACGGCGCCGGCGTCCGGGATCGAGGCGCTGGCCGACGACATGGTGCCGAAGCCGCCCGCGGAGGGCGCGGTGGAGCCGGGCGCGCACGGCAGCCCGGCCCCCAAGGAGGAGCGCCAGGCGGTCCTGGTCGGTTACGGCGTCAAGACCGGCGCCACCAAGCGCCGCCCGCGCCGCCAGGCCGCTCCCGGCCACCCGACCAACCCGGTGGCGAACCCGGCCCGCGTGGGCCTGGACACCCCGCCGCAGACCCCCGCCCCGGCCCCGGCCCCGGCCCCGGCCCCGGCGCCTGCGGCTCCGGCCGGAGCGCAGGGTCCTGGGGCGGCGCGGGCGCTGGCCAAGCCCCCCGTACGCAAGCTCGCCAAGGACCTGGGCGTGGACCTCACCACGCTCACGGGCACGGGCCCCCAGGGCTCGATCACCCGCGACGACGTCCACGCGGCGGCGAGGACGCAGGAGCGGCCCGTCACGACGGGTGAGCGGCGGGAGAGGGAGGAGCGCGTCCCGGTCAAGGGCGTACGCAAGATGACCGCCCAGGCCATGGTGACCAGCGCCTTCACCGCCCCCCACGCCACCGAGTTCCTCCAGGTGGACATGACGGCCACCATGGACGCCGTGCGCGGCCTGCGCACGCTCCCGGAGTTCGCGGAGCTCAAGCTGTCCCCGCTGCTCCTGGTGGCGAAGGCGGTGCTGACGGGGATCGCCAGGCACCCGATGATCAACTCCTCGTGGGACGAGGAGGCCCAGGAGATCGTGGTCAAGCACTACGTGAACCTGGGCATCGCCGCCGCCACCCCGCGCGGCCTGGTGGTGCCGAACATCAAGGACGCCCATGAGCTGTCGTTGCCCGCGCTGGCCGGGCGGCTGGCGGAGCTGGCGGGGGTCGCCAGGGCGGGCCGTACACAGCCGGCGGAGATGGCGGGCGGCACGTTCACGATCACGAACGTCGGCGTCTTCGGCGTCGACGGCGGCACCCCGATCATCAACCCGGGCGAGGCGGCGATCCTCGCCTTCGGTCAGATCAGGGACATGCCGTGGGTGGTGGACGGCGCGCTCGCGGTGCGCAAGGTGGCGACGCTGTCGCTGTCGTTCGACCACCGCATCGTGGACGGTGAGCTGGGCTCGCTGTTCCTGCGTGACGTGGGCGCGATGCTGGAGGACCCCATCAGGATGCTCGCCTGGAGCTGACGCACCGGTACGACGGCCGCCGGGAGGACCCCTCTCCCGGCGACCGCCGTACGGCGGGGGACACCCGCACCCACGACGTCAGAGCCTCGAGGATGTCCCGTTGATACATGGATACAGTGGCTTGCATGATTCGCCACATCGTGCTGTTCACCTGGACCGACGACGCCACCGACGAGCAGAAGGCCGCCGTGGCCGAGGCGCTGGGCACGCTGCCCGGCCTGATCCCGCAGCTGCGGGCGTACACGTTCGGCCAGGACGCGGGCATCAACCAGGGCAACCACGACTTCGCGGTGGTGGCGGACTTCGACAGCGTGGACGACTACCTGGTCTACCGCGACCACCCCGACCACCAGGCGGTCATCGCCGAGCGCATCAAGCCGATCGTGGCCTCGCGCGCCGCCGTCCAGCTGAGCCTGTAGGTCTCAGACCTCGGGCGGACGGTTCTCCCGGTGCATCAGCCGGCCTTCCGACGTCTGGCCCCGCCGAGGGGCCAGCACGATGCTCAGCACGATCCCCACGCCGCCGACGATCATGAAGATCAGGCCGATGATGTCCATGTGCACGCTCTCGCCGAAGACGTCGGGCTCGATCGCGAACCTGAGGATGGCGCCAAGCGTGAGGAAGAAGATGCTGACCCCGACACCCATGGCGACCTCCCGGCAAAGAACGCGTACAGGGACCGTCATACCCGGCTAAAGCTGATCATCACGCCAGACAGGACAGCGGCTCCCCTCCGTTGTACGTGATCATGTCGAGGATCGCCGCCACCAGGTCCATCGGCGGCCCGCCGAGATCGGCGTACGCGCGGTGCAGGTTCTAGCGTGGTGATCCGGCCGGTCGGTGACACCGTCCGACACCTCTTCGACGCGAGGCGGCGGCAGGGGGTGGTCGTGCGGTGAGGAGCTCATGCCGGGCAAGGTACTCCCGGCGGCGCCCCGGTCGGTGCCGTTCATGACACTTCGACCAGGGCGCACCCGTTGCTAGAAGGCGTCCTCCGGCAGCTCCATGAGCTCCTGGCCGGTGGACTCCAGCGTACGGCGCTCGGCCGCGAGGCGGGGCAGCACGGTCTTGGCGAAGAACGAGGCCGCCGCGACCTTGCCGAGGTAGAACGGGTCCTCGCCCTCGGCCAGCCGGGCCAGCGCCACCTCGGCCTGGCGCTGCAGCAGCCAGCCGATGACCAGGTCGCCCAGCGCGAGCAGGAACCTGGTGGTGTTCAGGCCGACCTTGTAGACCTCCTCGGGCTTCTCCAAGGAGCCGAGCGCCCAGCCCGCCAGGGTGTCGCCCATCGCCTTGACCTCGGCGGCGGCCTCGGCGAGCAGCTTGCGCTCCTCCTTGAGCCGGCCGTTGCCCGCCTCGGAGCCGGCGAACGCGTTGATCTCGGCCAGCAGCGAGCCGATGGCCGAGCCCTGGTTGCGCAGGATCTTCCTGAAGAACAGGTCCTGGCCCTGGATCGCGGTGGTGCCCTCGTACAGGGAGTCGATCTTGGCGTCGCGGATGTACTGCTCGATCGGGTACTCCTGCAGGTAGCCGGAGCCGCCGAGGGTCTGCAGCGAGCGCGAGAGCAGCTCGTACGACCGCTCCGACCCGACGCCCTTGACGACCGGCAGCAGCAGGTCGTTCATCTCGGAGGCACGCCGGTCGTCGGGGTCGATGAGCAGGGCGTCCTGGAAGGTCGCGGTGTAGAGCACCAGGGCGCGCATGCCCTCGACGTACGCCTTCTGCAGCATGAGCTCGCGCCGCACGTCGGGGTGGTGGGTGATGGTGACGCGGGGCGCGGTCCTGTCGCCCGACCTGGTGAGGTCGGCGCCCTGGACGCGGGCCTTGGCGTAGTCGAGGGCGTTGAGGTAGCCGGTGGAGAGCGTGGCGATGGCCTTGGTGCCGACCATCATGCGGGCGTGCTCGATGACCATGAACATCTGCTTGATGCCCTCGTGCACCTCGCCGACCAGGAAGCCGATCGCCGGGTGCTTGTCGCCGAAGGTCAGCTCGCAGGTCGTGGAGACCTTCAGGCCCATCTTCTTCTCGACGTTGGTGACGTAGACGCCGTTGCGCTCGCCGAGCTCGCCGCTGTCGAGGTCCACGTGGTACTTCGGCACGAGGAACATCGACAGGCCCTTGGTGCCGGGGCCGTGGCCCTCGGGGCGGGCCAGCACGAGGTGGAAGATGTTCTCCGACATGTCGTGCTCGGCGCTGGTGATGAAGCGCTTGACGCCCTCGATGTGCCAGGTGCCGTCGGGCTGCCGCACCGCCTTCGTCCGCCCGGCGCCCACGTCGGAGCCGGCGTCCGGCTCGGTGAGCACCATGGTGGCGCCCCAGTTGCGCTCGATGGCCAGCTCGGCGAAGCGCTTCTGCTCGGGGGTGCCGAGCCGCCACAGCGTGTAGGCGAAGTTCGGCCCCGCGGCGTACATGTAGAGCGCCGGGTTGGCGCCCAGCACCATCTCGGCGCTGGCCCACGCGAGGCTGCGCGGGATGCCGGGGCCGCCCAGGTCGGAGGGCAGGTCGAGGTGCGCCCAGCCGCCCTCCACCAACGCCTTGTACGACTTCTTGAACCCCTCGGGGACCTTCACGGATGCGGTGGCCGCGTCGAACACGGGCGGGGTCCTGTCGCCCTCTTCGAAGGAGTCGGCGAGCACGCCGGTCGCAAGGCGGTTCATCTCGTCCAGGACGGAGCGGGCGACGTCCTCGTCGATCTCCGCGAAGGGCCCGGTGCCGAGGATCTCGCGTCTCCCGAAGACCTCGAAGAGGTTGAATTCCAGGTCACGCACGTTGCTCTTGTAGTGGCCCATGGGCGTCGATCTCCTTGAACCGAGGTGGCTGTACTGGTGAGTAACCTTACTCTGAAATGCTACCCGCGGGTAACCCACGCCATGCATGGCATGCTCGTCTCCATGGACGCCGAAGAACTCGCCGCACGCTGGCGAGAGCGACTCGAATCCTGGGCGATTCCGGACGAGATCCTGGCCAAGGCCGTCGCGGACCCGTGGAGTCATTCGCCCGAGCGGTTCGGCACCCGTACGGACCGTGCGCTGGCCGAGCCGGACGACGGTCCCACCATGACCCGCCTGGCCGAGGCACTGCCCGACAAGGGCACGCTGCTCGACGTCGGCTCCGGCCCCGGGGCCTCGTCGCTGCCGCTGCACGAGCGGATCGGCCACCTCTACGCCGTCGACACCTCGGCCTCCATGCTCGAAGGGCTGACGTCGAGGGCGGACAAGCTCGGCGTACCGGTCACCACGGTCGAGGGCCGCTGGCCCGACGTGGCGGGGCGGGTGCCGGTCGCCGACGTCACCGTGTCGGCCCACGTGGTCTACAACGTGCCGGACCTGGCCCCTTTCCTGCGCGCGCTCGACGACCACACGCAGGGGCGGGTGGTGATCGAGCTGCCGCACCGCCACCCCATGAGCTGGCTGACCCCGCTGTGGCAGCACTTCCACGGCGTCGACCGCCCGGTGCGCCCGATCGCAGAAGACTGCGTGGCGCTGGCGGCGGCGATGGGCTTCCCCGTGCAGGTGGAGGAGCGGGAGTCCCCCCTGGAACGTTTCACCTCGCTGGAGGAGCTGGCCCAGAGCGCCTGCCGCCGGGTGTGCCTCGACCCCTCGCGGGCCGAGGAGGTCGCCGCGACCGTGATGGAGCTGGGCATGTGGCCGATGCCGCGCGACCGCTGGGTCACCATCTGGTGGGAATAACGGGGGTGCGGGCACGTTGTCGTCAATGAGCCCGTGAGGCTCCCGGACGAGACGCGCCGTACCCGGTACGCCAAGACGACGCACCCGAGTCAGTCATCGTCGTCGAGGGAGTCGTCATCGTGGCGTGGGTCGTCCTGGTGCTCGCGGGCCTGTTCGAAATCGTCATGGCCCTGTCGCTCAAGCTCAGCAACGGGTTCAGCAATCTGTGGTGGACGCTGTCGTTCGCCGTCACCGCCGTGCTCAGCTTCGGGCTGCTCGCGTACGCGCTCAAAAGCCTGGAAGTGGGCACCGCGTACGCCGTCTGGACCGGCGTCGGCGCGGCCGGCACGGCCATCCTCGGCATGATCGCCATGGGGGACGAGGTGTCACCCGCGCGGCTGATCTCCATCGCCCTGATCCTGGCCGGCGTCATCGGGCTGCGAACACTGGCTTGACGTCTTCGGTGGTGTTGGATTGGGTGGCATCATGATCGAGATCCACGCCGTCACGTTCGACGCGGCCGACCCGTACGAGATCGCGAGCTGGTGGAGCAAGGCCACCGGGCTGCCCCTGGGCGAGGGCGACAAGCCGGGCGACGACGAGGTGATGCTGCGCACCAAGCAGGACCCGTACGTGCTGTTCATCCGCGTGCCCGAGGGCAAGACGGTGAAGAACCGGCTGCACCTCGACGTCAACGGCACCGAGGGCAGGACCCGTGACCAGGAGGTCGAGCGGCTGCTGGGGATGGGCGCCACCATCTACCAGGACCTGCGCGACGCCAACGGCGTCGGCTGGGTCACCATGCTCGACCCCGAGGGCAACGAGTTCTGCGTGTGCAGGTCGGACGCGGAGCGGGCGGCAGCCGCTCAGAGCTGATCGAAGAGGTCAACGGGCAGATCGGGCACGCCCCCGCATCGCGAGCGTCAGGACGCCGGAGACCAGGTAGACCAGCGCGCCGTGCCAGAGGGCGTCCCAGCCGGCCCCGAAGACGCCCTCGCCGTCGAGCACGAGCTGCACGGGGTAGTTCAGCACGGCGGCGATGCCGGCGGGCAGCAGCGAGAACCGCCACGGGTGCCGCAGCGACCAGAGCCTGGCCTGCCGGGTCACCCGGTCGCCCACGTCGGGCTTGGACACCGCGCCGATGGCGGCGATCAGGGCGAACAGGGCGGTGCCCAGCCCCAGCGCCCACACCAGATCGCCGCCGCCGGTGAGCACGCTCAGGCCGAAACCGCCGGCGGCCACGGCGCCGCCGGTGACGGCGGCGGTCTTCCAAGGGGCGCCGCGCAGCGCGGCGGCCGACAGCGAGACCTCGTCGCGTCGAGTTATTTCGTTCATGTCACCAATGCTGCCCTTTGTCCGTCCCTGGGGGCATCGGGGGCGGACCCTGAGCTGTCCCTGACATGATGCCGCCATGACGGACATCCAGCTTGTGACCCTTGGCCCAGATGACGGCGAGCGGCTGCGCGCGCTGCGCCTGCGCGCACTCCAGGACGCGCCCGACGCGTTCGGCTCCTCGTACGAGCGCGAGGTCGCCTTCACCCCGCAGCAGTGGGCCGAGCGGCTGGCCAACCCCGATGCCCGCTACTGGGTGGCGACGTCAGGGGCAGCGGACGCCGGCCTGGTGTGCGTGCTGCTGGAGGACGAGGGCAGGCACGCCCACCTGCTGTCCATGTGGGTCGCCCCCGAGGCCAGACGGCACGGCGCGGCGTCCCGCCTGGTGGACGCGGCCGTGGAGTGGGCGAGGAGCACCGGCGCCGAGGAGATGGGCCTGTGGGCGGTGGACGCCAACCAGGCCGCCCGCGCCCTGTACGCTCGCAAGGGCTTCACCCCGAGCGGCAAGGTCATGGCCCTGCCCTCCAACCCCGCGCTCATGGAGTCCCACTACGTGCTGTCCTTGATCTTCCGCACCGCCCGCAGGGACGATGTGCCCGCCATCGTCGCGATGCTGGCCGACGACCCGCTCGGCGCGCAGCGCGAGGGCGACCCCGCCGACGAGCGCTACCTCACCGCCTTCGAGCGCATCGACGCCAACCCGCACGACGAGCTGATCGTGGCCGAGCAGGAGGGCAAGGTCGTGGGCACGATGCAGCTCACCTACCTCGCCGGCCTGTCCCGCCTGGGCGCCGAGCGCTGCCAGATCGAGGCCGTCAGGGTCTCCGCCGCCGTCCGCGGCCAGGGCCTCGGCCGCAAGATGATCACCTGGGCGATCGACCGGGCCAGGGCCCGCGGCTGCGCCATGGTGCAGCTCACCTCCGACAAGACCCGTACGGACGCGCACCGCTTCTACGACTCGCTCGGCTTCACCGACTCCCACGTCGGCTACAAGCTCAAGCTGGACTGATCTCCACCCAGTTGTCGTGGAACCCGGCGCCGCGGCCCATGTCGGCGTCCCGCTCGGCCACGACGGCGTTCGGGTTCGCGCCGCCAGGGCTGAGCTTGGGCCAGCGGCCCTTCGTCGAGGCGACCACGCCGGGCGAGACCCGGTCGCTGATCTCCACGTCCGCGACGAACGCGCCGCCGTCGTTGTGCACCCGTACGCGCTGCCCGTCCGTCAGCCCCCTGGCGTCGGCGTCGGCCCTGTTGACCAGCACCACCGGGTCCTTGGCCCGCCGCCGCAGCTCGGGGTTGTTGCCGAACGTCGTGTTGAGGAACGTGTGCGCGGCCGGCGTCACCAGCCGCAGCCGGTACGGCGAGCCGTCCGCGACGGCCGTGTGCGGCGGCACGTACGCCTGGCCCTTCGGCGGGAAGCGCAGCCGGCCCGACCGCGTCGGGAAGCCGTCGGCGAACGGCGTGAAGGGCTTGGGGTAGTTCATCCGCACCCAGCCCTCCTTGCGCAGCCGGTCGAGGGTGACGCCCTCCAGCGACGGATGCCCGCTGTTCAGCAGCTGCTCGGCCAGCTCCAGGTCGGAGTCGTACAGCGAGGGCTCGGTCAGCCCCATGTGGGCCGCCAGCCGGCGGAACGTCTCCGTCGTCGACAGGCACTCGCCGGGCGGCCGCACGGCCTGCTCGTTCCACATCAGATAGAGGTGCCCGTAGCCGGCGTGCAGATCGTGATGTTCGGTCTGCATGGTCGCGGGCAGCACGATGTCGGCGTAGTCGGCCGTGTCGGTGGGGAAGTGCTCCATGACGACCGTGAACAGGTCCTCGCGCATGAGGCCGCGCCTGATCGCGTTGGAGTCGGGGGAGGAGCCCACCGGGTTGGCCGCGTACACGAACAGGCACTTCACCGACTCGTCCAGCTGCGAGGCCAGCTTGGTCATCACCCGCGTGCGCACCGGGCCCGGCAGCAGGTCCTCCCGGGTGTCGATGTCGAGGTGCACGTGATCGCTGGTCGAGAAGGCCATGCCGCCGCCGGGGTGCCGCCAGTCGCCGGTCACCGCCGGGATCGCGGAGATCGTCCGCAGCGCCGTGCCGCCGCCCGCGTGCCGCTGCAGCCCGTGCGTGGCGCGCAGCCCGGTCGGGCGCGTGTGCGCGAGCCTCATCCCCAGCCTGTGGACGGCCTCGGCCGGAATCCCCGTGATCTCCGCCACCTTCTCCACCGGGTGGCTCTCGATCTCCTCGCGGAAGCCGGCCCAGCCCTCGGTGTGCGCGGCGAGATACTCCTCGTCCTGGGCGTTCTCCGCCAGCACGACGTTGAGCAGGCCCAGCGCCAGCGCCGCGTCCGTGCCCGGCCTGATCGCCAGCCACTCGTCCGCCTGGTCCGCCGTCCTGGTGCGGATGGGGTCGATCGCCACGACGTGGGCGCCGTTCGCCCGCGCCTCCTGGATGAACTTCCACAGGTGGTGGCCGCTGGTCAGCGTGTTCGTGCCCCAGAGCAGGATGAGCTTCGACAGCGCGAAGTCCTCGGGGTCCATGCCGGCCGCCGTGCCGTTCGTCCGGCGCAGGCCGCTGTTGCCCGCCCCCGAGCAGATGTTCAGCCAGTGCTTGCCGGCGCCCAGCACGTTCCAGAACCGCCGGCCCGCCACGCCCTCGCAGCCCTGGAGGTAGCCGAGCGTGCCGGTGCCCACGTACGGCCAGATGGCCTCGCCGCCGTGCTCGTCCACGATGGCGCGCAGCCGTACGGCGATCTCGTCGAGCGCCTCGTCCCACGTGATCCGCTCGAACTGACCGGACCCCTTCGGCCCCACCCGGCGCAGCGGGTGCAGGATGCGGTCGGCGGCCCGCGTGTGCTCCAGGTAACGGTTGACCTTCACGCACAGCGCGCCCCTGGTGTAGGGCTGATCGGGATTGCCGCGCAACGAGACGGCCTGACCGTTCTCCACACCGACCACCCACGAGCAGGTGTCCGGGCAGTCAAGCGGACAAGCCCCCAGAACTCTCAATGCACCCGACATGCGACACAGCCTATGTCGCCACGTGGACAGGAATTCAAAGGTGAACCCGGGGAAGCCCACCGTGTAGCCTGCCCCCTGCGACGACTGCGGGGGGACGGTCGGGCACATTGAACGCCTGGAGATCGTACAGTCCGCCACGGGAAGGTGCAGAATCGCTGTCGGTGGCCGATATCAGGGAACGAGATGACACGGAGGACCTCGCGGAGGGGGATCCGGCCGTGGCTGAGTCACGCGCGGAAACCGACGTCTACGTCGTAGAGCCGCTGCTGCCCCAGCGCTTGCGCCGCCCCTCCGACCTGCTGCGCTTCATCGCCACGCTGCTCGTGCTCGGCGCGGTCATCCTGCTCGCCCTCGTCGCCAAGCAGACCCTCATCGGGCTGGAGGCCGACGTCAAGGAGGGCGCCGAGCTGGTGCCGCTGCTGAGCAGGATCGCCGCCTTCCTCGGCGGCGCGGCCGTGCTCATCGTGCCCGTCGCGTTCGCGGTCGAGCGCGTCTTCCACCGCGACGGCCTGCGCGTCGCCGAGGGGCTGATCGCCGCCATCGTCGGCATGGCCGGTTCGTTCCTGCTCGGCCAGTGGCTGGTCGCGGGCAACATGAACGACCTGCGCGTGCTGCTCACCGGCGGCCGCGAGATGGAGCCGCTCAACACGCTGCTCACGTCGGTCGTCGCGTACGCGACCGCCGTCCGCATCTCCCGCCGCCCTACCTGGCGGATGCTGATGTGGACCACCATCGCCCTTTACATCCTGGCCTTCTTCTCCGGCCGCCAGATCACCATCCCGAGTGCCATC
Organism: Nonomuraea salmonea; assembly: GCF_042428605.1. NCBI lineage: Bacteria > Bacillati > Actinomycetota > Actinomycetes > Streptosporangiales > Streptosporangiaceae > Nonomuraea > Nonomuraea salmonea. Next base: position 5,159 of record NZ_JBHMCF010000047.1, on the reverse strand, counting down.
GTCACCGTCCTGGTCGGCATGGCCATCGGCTACGCCACCCTCTACGGCGTCGGCAGCCCCAACACCCGCCCGCCGGGCAGCGCCGTGGTCGCCGCCCTGCGCAAGCTCTCGTTCTCCCCCGTCTCCGCCCGCCGCGTCGAGGACGACCACCAGGGCAGCCGCCGCTACGCCGTCGGACTCAAAGACGGCAGCAGCCTCGACGTCACCGTCCTCGACCGCGACCGGCAGGTGGCCGGCCTGCCCTACCGCCTGTGGCGGCGCATCAGGCTCAACTCCGAGACCAGGCGCCGCGCCATCAGGTCGCTGCGCGCCGAGCTCGAACGCGAAGCCCTCATGGCGTACGCCGCCCAGGCCGCCGGCGCCAGCACCCCCCGCCTGCTGGGCACCAGCGAGATCGGCACCGAGGCCGCCCTGCTCGCCTACGAGCACATCGAGACCCGCTCTCTCGACGAGCTGTCCGACGACGAGATCGACGACGAGCTGCTCGCCCAGATCTGGGAGCAGGTCGAGCTGCTGCAGATCCAGCGCCTGGCCCACCGCAGGCTCACCGGCGACAGCATCCACGTCGACGGCGCCGGCCGGGTCGTGCTCACCGACGCCCGCAGCGGCGAGGTCGCCGCCGGTGACCTGCTGCTCCGGCTCGACGTCGCCCAGCTCCTCACCTACCTCGCGCTGCGCGTCGGCCCCGAGCGCTCGGTGCGCACCGCATCCGCCGTCATGGGCCCCGACGCGCTGGCCGCCGCCATGCCGCTGCTCCAGCAGATCGCGCTGACCAGAGAGACCCGCGCCGCGCTCGGCAAGGCCAAACACGTGCTGCCCGGCATCCGCGACCAGATCGTCGCGCTCAAGCCGCAGAGCAAGGTCGAGGAGATCCGCCTAGAGCGCTTCCGTCCCCGCACGCTCATCACGATCATCGCCAGCACGATCGCCGCCTACATCGTGCTCTCCCAGCTCAGCCAGGTCGACGTCTACCACGTCATCACCACCGCCAACTGGGCCTGGTCGGGGCTGGCGCTGGTGGCCTCGTTCGCGAGCTTTGTCGCCGCCGCGCTCATGCTGCGCGGGTTCGTGCCCGAGCACCTGCCGCTCTGGCGCACGGTGCTCGTGCAGTTCGCGTCCTCGTTCGTCAAGCTCGTCGCGCCCGCCGCGGTGGGCGGCGTCGCGATCAACACCCGCTACCTGCAGAAGCGCGGCGTCCCTCCGGCCAGCGCGGTCGCCAGCGTGGGCGCGTCGCAGCTCATCATGCTGATCTTCCACATCGGGCTGCTGGCGCTGTTCGCCTACATCACCGGCTCCAACACCGCCACCTCGTTCACGCCGTCACGCGGGCTCGTGCTCGCGCTGCTCGCCGTCGCGGTGCTGGTCGTCGCCGTGCTCGGCGTGCCGCCGCTGCGCCGCCTGATCACCGGCCGGCTCTCCAAGCTCTTCTCGAACGTGCTGCCGCGGCTGCTCGACGTGCTCCAGTCGCCGCGCAAGATGATCGAGGCGGCCGTCGGCACACTCATGATCACCCTCATGTTCGTGCTCTGCCTCGACGCCTGCATCGCCGCGTTCGGCCACGACATCAGCTTCACCGCCGTCGCCGTCGTCTACCTCACCGCCAACGCGATCGGCTCGGCCGCGCCCACCCCCGGCGGTCTGGGCGCGGTCGAGCTGGCGCTGGTCGGCGGGCTCGTACTGGCCGGGGTGCCGAAGGAGCTGGCCACCTCGGCCGTGCTGCTCTACCGGCTGCTCACGTTCTGGCTGCCGGTGCTGCCCGGCTGGGCCTCGTTCACCTACCTGCAGCGCCACGAGGCCCTTTGACGGCCGGCTCAGCGGCGCCCGGCGGTGATCTTGTCGATCGCCTCCAGCTCGTCCTGCGTGAAGGCGGGCCCGTCCACGCACGCCACGTTGTCCTCCAGCTGCTTGACGCTGCTGGCGCCGATCAGCACGCTCGTCACCCGTGAGTCGCGCAGCGTCCACGACAGCGCCATCTGCGCCAGCGTCTGCCCGCGCGTGCGCGCGATCTCGTTGAGGTCGCGGGCGAGGTCGCGGTCGATCCTGTCGGCGCTCAGGAACCGGCTGGTCGCCGCCCGCGAGTCGGCCGGCACCCCGTCGAGGTAGCGGTCGGTCAGCAGGCCCTGCGCCAGCGGCGAGTAGACGATGCAACCCATGCCCGACTCCTCCAGCGTGTCCAGCAGGCCGTCCTCGATCCACCGGTTGATCATCGAGTAGGACGGCTGGTGGATGAGCAGCGGTGTGCCCAGCTCGCGCATGATCCGCGCCGCCTGGGCCGTCTGCTCCGCCGAGTAGTTGGAGATGCCCGCGTACAGCGCCTTGCCCGAGCGCACCGCGCGGTCGAGCGCGCCCATCGTCTCCTCCAGCGGCGTCTCCGGGTCAGGCCGGTGGCTGTAGAAGATGTCGACGTAGTCGAGGCCCATGCGCTTGAGCGACTGGTCGAGGCTGGCCAGCACGTACTTGCGCGAGCCCCACTCGCCGTACGGGCCCGGCCACATGTCGTAGCCCGCCTTGGTCGAGATGACCAGCTCGTCCCGGTACGGCAGGAAGTCCTCGCGCAGGATGCGGCCGAAGTTGCTCTCCGCCGACCCGTACGGCACCCCGTAGTTGTTGGCCAGGTCGAAGTGCGTCACCCCGAGGTCGAACGCCCGTCGCAGGATCGCCCGGGAGTTCTCGATCGGCCGGTTGTCGCCGAAGTTGTGCCACAGCCCCAGCGACACCACCGGCAGCTTGAGCCCGCTGCGCCCGCTGCGGTTGTACGGCTGCCGCTCGTAGCGCTGCTCGTCGGCCTGATATGTCATGACGTGCCTTTCTCAATGATCCAGGACAGCGCGAACGCCTCTTCCCGCCAGGCGTCGTAACGTCCGCTGCGTCCGCCGTGCCCCGCACCCATCTCCGTCTTCAGCAGGAACGGCCCGCCGCTCGCCGTGGCGCGCAGCCTCGCGATCCACTTCGCCGGCTCGTGGTAGAGCACGCGCGTGTCGTTCAGGCTGGTGATCGCCAGAATCGGCGGGTACGGCCTGCCGTCCACGTTCTCGTACGGCGAGTAGCTCTTCATGTAGGCGTATACGTCAGGGTTGTGCAGCGGGTCGCCCCACTCGTCCCATTCGATCACGGTCAGCGGAAGCGACGGATCGAGGATGGTGTTGAGCGCGTCCACGAACGGCACCTCGGCCACGATCCCGGCGAACTCCTCGGGGGCGAGGTTCGTCGCCGCGCCCATCAGCAGCCCGCCCGCCGAGCCGCCCCTGGCCACGATCTTGCTGCTCCAGCCCGCCGCCCTCATGTGCCTGGCCGCCGCCACGAAGTCGGTGAACGTGTTGCGCTTGCTGGTCAGCTTGCCCTGCTCGTACCAGTGCCTGCCCATCTCGCCGCCGCCCCGCACGTGGGCGATCGCGAACACGAACCCGCGGTCGAGCAGCGACAGCCTGGGCACCGAGAAGCCGGGGTCGATCGAGGTCTCGTAGCTGCCGTAGCCGTACAGGACGGTGGGGGCGGGGGTCTCGGTGTCCTTGCGCTTGACGAGGGAGATGGGGATCTTCGTGCCGTCCTCGGCCGTGGCCCACTCGCGCACCTGCTCGTAGTCGGCCGGGTCGAAGCCGCCGAGCACCGGACGCTGCTTGAGCAGGATCAGGTCGTGGGTGTCCAGGTCGTAGTCGTACACGCTGGCCGGGGTGACCATGCTCGTGTAGCCCAGGCGCAGCCGCCGCGTGGTGAACTGCGCGTTGCCGGCCGGGCCGACGTCGTACAGCGGCTCGGGGAAGTCGATCTCGTACGCGTTGCGCTCCGCCGCCTCCACCCGCTCGCGCCAGTCGCCCCCGTCAGCCGGGTAGGGGAGCACCCGCAGGCCGGTCAGGCCGTCGCGGCGGAAGTGCACCACCGCGTGGTCGGAGAACGCGTCGATCTCCAGCAGCCTCGTGTCGGTGCGGTGGGCGATGAGCGGGGTCCACGTGCCGGGGTCGTCGAGGGGGGCCGTGGACAGCTCGAAGTTCGCGGCGTTCTCGTTGTGCAGGACGTAGAAGAAGTCGCCCGCGTGCTCGACGCCGTACTCGACGCCGGTCTTCCTGGGCCTGACGAGCTTGAACTCGCCGCCGGGGTCGTTGGCGTCGAGGATGCGGACCTCGCTGGTGATCTTGCTGCCCGCGCCCAGCACGAGGTACTGCTCGCTGCGGGTCAGCCCGATGCCCACCCAGTAGCGCTCGTCGCTCTCCTCATAGACGAGCACGTCCTCCTGGGTGCCCAGGGTGTGCCGGTAGACCTGGTAGGGCCGCCAGGCGTCGTCCACGCGCGTGTAGAAGAACGCGGAGGCGTCGGCCGACCAGGCGCCGCCGTAGAAGATGTCGGTGACCTCGTCGGGCAGGATCTCGCCCGTCTCGAGGTTCTTGAACTTGAGCGTGAACCGCTCGTTGCCCGTGAAGTCGGTCGAGAAGGCCAGCATCTTCCCGTCTGGGGAGATCGAGCTGGTGCCCACCGAGAAGAACGGGCTGTCGCCGGCGAGCTCGTTGCCGTCGAGGACGACCTGCTCCTGGTCGAGCCGTTCGCCGGTGGTGATCTCAGGTGGGGTCTCGCTGTCTGCGGGCACCCGGCACGACACCGGATACTGCTTGCCCTCCTCCGTACGCGAGAAGTACCACCACGAGCCCTTGCGGCTCGGCACCGACAGATCGGTCTCCTGGGTGCGGCCCTTGATCTCCTGGAACACCTGCTCCTGGAGGTCGGCAAGGTGAGCGGTCTCCTTCTTCAGAAAGTCGTTCTCCGCCTCCAGATAGGCGGTGGTCTCGGGATCGTCCTTGTTGCTCAGCCAGGCGTACTCGTCGATGACGGTGTCGCCATGGTGGGTGCGCTCCGTAGGGATCTTCTTCGCCACTGGCGGCGTGTTGCTGCTCACGTGGGGAGTCTATGTTCGGTCGTGATCGTTCTGTTGCCGTCGAAGCAGGAGAACCGGCACGAGCGGTGGAAGGGCGCTGCTAATCTTTAGGAGCCGACGCGGAGCGGCACAACCCACATCCTTCACTCAGGTGACTGTGATGTGTTGTGTCACTGATCGTCGGCAATCCCTTGTGACGCGCCGGTTCGCGGATCGATTCGCAGATCGCTCGACGGGCTGGTAAGTTAGAGGGGTTGTCTCCGAAAGGGGGCGCGGCTTAATTCTTGGAAAGTCG